>CAMNGB010000063.1 GCA_946537835.1 uncultured Erysipelotrichaceae bacterium | reverse complement strand
TGCTATGATACTCCTGTTGTGTGATGGAGTATTGTGATGAAACTTGATTTTCTGTTTATAGCCAACAGTATTGCCCTCGGGGCAGGACTGGCAATGGATGCCTTTTCGGTATCGCTGGCAAACGGTCTCAGCGATGCGAAGATGAAAAGCGGAAAGATGCATCTGATTGCCGGAACCTTTGCGTTCTTCCAGTGGCTGATGCCGATGCTGGGATGGATCTTTGTGCATACCATTCTGCAGTATTTTACAGCCCTGCAGAAATTCATTCCCTGGATCGCACTGTTCCTGCTGACATATATCGGCGTCGGAATGCTGCGGGAAAGCGGCAGTGAAGCAGAAGAAAAAGAAAGCGTTCCGGTTTCATTCAGAACGCTTATTCTGCAGGGGATTGCCACTTCCATTGATGCCCTGTCAGTCGGCTTTACCATTGCCGAATATGATTTCAGTGCTGCCCTGGCAGCTTCGCTGATCATCGGTGCGGTAACCTATGTGATCTGTCTTGCCGGAATCCGGCTCGGCCGCATTGCCGGCATGAAATATGCATCAAAGGCATCGGTGCTGGGCGGAGTCATCCTGATCCTGATCGGACTGGAGATCTTCATCCGCGGAATCTTCGGCATCTGATCAGATGTGAAGCTTCGGGAAGACCTGATCAAAGCTGTCCTGGATCAGCAGATCGGCAGAACTGTCATACGGCGTGACCGAGCGGTTGATCAGAACCAGCTTCTTTCCGGCAAAGTAGCGGATCAGTCCGGCTGCCGGATAGACGACAAGCGAAGTGCCGAGAACGATCATGACATCGGCGCTCTGGATGGCCGCAACGGCACCGTTGATGACCGCCGAAGAAAGTCCTTCTTCATACAGGACGACATCCGGCTTGATGATATGACCGCATTTATCGCAGTGAGGGATTCCCTCACTGTTTTTAATATATTCGGCAGGGAAGAACTTATTGCAGTGGGTGCAGTAGTTGCGCAGCACCGATCCGTGCAGCTCATAGACCCGCTTTGAGCCGGCTTTCTGATGCAGTCCGTCAATGTTCTGGGTGACGACGCCGAGGCTTTTGCCCGCTTTTTCCAGATCGGCAATAAAGCGGTGCACGGCATTCGGCTCAGCATCGAGAAACAGCATCTTGTTGCGGTAGAAGCGGAAGAATTCTTCCGGGTCTTCCTCATAGAAATGATGGCTGATGATCTCTTCCGGCGGATAGGCGTACTCCATGTTGTAGAGTCCGTCCTGGGAACGGAAGTCGGGTATGCCGCTGTCGGTCGATACGCCGGCACCGGTAAAGAATACAATGTGCTTTCCGTTGTCAATGATTTCCTGCAGTTCCTGGATCTTGTCTGACATATTATTTTTCCTCCTGATATGTTTTCTGCAGAATGTCTGCGATTTCCTTCATCCGGCCGATCAGTTCCTGCGGTGCTCTGACCCTGATCAGTGAAGGGTACTGCAGCAGCCAGCTGACCAGCGGCGGTGTGACTGCGGTGCGGATGGAAGCAGTAAATGTTCTGTCCGTTACGCTGCTGATGATGATATCGCTGCCGAACTGATCGAATACCTGCGATGTCAGTGACAGATCAAATTCGGCGGTGACGGTCTTCGCATCCCCGTGGTACATCCGGAAGGCGGCACGCATATGATCCCCCAGCGAAAAGGGGACCGGATCGGCCTTTTCCTCTGTCACGTTTACATGGTCCATCTTGTCGATGCGGTAGTTGGCAAAGCCGCGGTGCACCGGTGACCAGAAAACACAGTACCAGCGGTTTTCGGAACTGATGACGGCATAGGGGACAAGATGATATTTTTCGTTTCTGCGGCGGTATTTTTTCTGCCTTGTCACGGAGATGTCATAGTAGCGGAAATCGACATAGACACAGTCCCGGACAGCTTCCAGCAGCACCTGTATATAATTCATGACATTGGAATTGTCGGTATGAATGACATCCCGGCGGGCATCGTTCAGCAGTTCCTTTTCACCGCTGCTCATCAGCGATGTGATCTTGGTGCAGAAGCGTTCGGCCTCTGCTTCCGTCAGCGAAAAGGAATTCCGCACGGAATCGATCAGATACAGGGACTCCGCCGGCGTAAACAGATGCTGCAGGCGGTATCCCTGCATATTTCCGGAACGGTCAAAAGTGATCCGGAAACCGCTGTCATTCAGAATCCGGATCGCCTTGTATACGGAACGGCGTTCGGCTGTTATCCCTTTTTCTTCCAGATGGGCTAATATCTGGGGCATGGACAGACGGTTTTCACGGTCGGTATGTTCCGTCAGGATTCCGAGAAGAACCGTCGGCAGCTGCATCAGTTCAGGACCTTTCATTTTTTTACTTCCTTTTTTTCATTGTACACCAATAGGTACAGTGAAAACCATATGCTGACATAGAATACAGTCAGAAAACAAAGAGGTGAACAGTATGGAACGAATCAGATTTATTTTTGCGGAAGCACTGGTGATCTGGGCATATGCTTGCCTGATCAATGGCTATCATGCTGCCGCGGCAGGAATTGCACTGCTGGCAGCCGGCTGCACGGCCGCATCATTTACCAGAAAGGAACAGCTGCACATGCTGCCGGCACTGACGGCTGTCTGTCTCATCAATATGATTCTGATCCGCAGCTGTTCGCTGAAGGAATATCTGCCGTCCCTGGGCATTGTCATGATCGGCGGCTGTCATGTATCGATGATGTACCTGCATTATTATCCGGAACAGACAGAAGGAACGGTCCGCGCTCTGCTGCTGTGCGGCATGATCTTTACCGTGCTGGCACTGCTGGTGCCTTCCGGACAGTTCGGCATCCGGGAGATGCTGACACTGATGGTTCTGATTTTCGGGCCGTCTGCCGGCATGTATTTCCGCAGTCTGCTGAAAGAAGAAACAGAAATGAAACCGGTGGCGGGAAAAACGGCAATGCGGTAAAATATCACTGTTATGACACAGTGGCTGATCCGGCATTTTATCAAGAATCCTGATGATGTTCACGACAACACGGTCAGGCTTGCATACGGAAATCTGAGCAGTATAACAGGCATTGTCTGCAATATACTGCTTTTTCTCGTGAAATTTGCCATCGGAATGATCAGCGGAGCCGTTGCTGTCACCGGTGATGCCTTCAACAATCTGACCGATGCCATGTCCTGTCTGATCAGTCTGATCGGCTACCGCTTCGCTGCCAGACCGGCGGACCGTGACCATCCCTTCGGCCACGGACGTCTTGAATATATCTTTTCCCAGGCGATTGCCGTCATGATCTTCTTCGTCGGCGGCAATCTGCTGGTTACCGGCATCCGGCATATCATTCATCCCGAAGAACAGATCTTCCATCCGGTCGTTTTCACGGTTCTGCTGCTGACGATCGGGGCAAAGCTGTGGCTCAGCAATTTCAACCGGGTGCTCGGGAAGAAAATTGACTCCGTTGCCATGCTGGCATCGGCGGAAGATTCCCGCAATGATGTGCTCGCGACCGGCATTGCGGCACTGTCGATGCTGCTGGCAAAATTTGTCGGAAAAATGCCTTTTGACGGCATTGCTGCCGTGCTTGTCGCCCTGTATATCCTCTGGTCCGGATACGGCATTGCCGGTGATATTCTTTCCCGTATGCTGGGCCGTCCGGCAGATCATGAACTGACGGAAAAGATCAGAGCCCAGCTGAAGGAACATCCCGAGATCCTCAGTGTCCATGATGTCGTCATCCATGATTACGGTGCCGGCCGGATGATGGGTACAGCCCATATTGTAATGGACCAGGAAATGCGGTTTGTCGATGCCCATGAAGTCGCCGACAGAGCCGAAAGCGAGATCCGCAGAAAGTTCCGGGTAGACATGACCCTGCATATGGATCCGGTGGATCTGAAAGATCCCCGCCGGGCCGGATATGAAAATGTGCTGATGGATATTCTGAAAAACGAAGATCCCCGCATCACGATCCACGACCTGCGTCTGAAAAAGGAAGGGGAGGCAGAGATTCTTGTCTGTGAGATTCTGCTTCCGTTCGATATTGATAAGGAACAGATGAAGCAGATTGTCAGACAGAAACTGTCTGAACAGTATCCGGAGCTGCAGGCAAAAATCCATTTCGAACACGGCTATACGGGGGAAACCGAATGAAAAACAGCCTGAAATATCAGCTGCTTCTGATTCTCGGAGCATTTATCTGGGGCAGTGCCTTTGTCGCCCAGTCAGCCGGCATGGATTATATCGGTCCCTGGACATTTACCTGTGTCCGCTCGTTTATTGCCTTTATTGCCCTGACGCTTCTGATGCCGCTGCTGGACAGGATCCGGCATGTATCGCCGCCGCAGAAGCCGGAAGAACGCAGATATCTGCTGAAGGCTTCCCTGTTCTGCGGAGCGGCAGTCTGCATAGCTTCGTTTTTCCAGCAGGCAGGCCTGCAGTACACGACCGTCGGCAAGGCCGGCTTTTTGACCACCCTGTATGTCGTGCTGGTGCCGGTGCTGTCGGTTTTTCTCGGCCGGAAGATACGGTGGAATGTCTGGCTGGCGGTACTGGTGGCAATGAGCGGCATCTGGTTTCTCAGCATTTCCGAGAATGAGGCACTTGCCTACGGAGATATCCTGCTTCTGATCAGTGCCTTTCTGTATGCCGTACAGATTCTGACGATCGATCATTTCTCACCCCATACCGATGCGGTGAGGCTTTCCCGCATGCAGTTTCTTGTCTGCGGCTTTCTCTGCCTGATACCGGCCGTTGTCCTTGAACAGCCTTCTTTCGAAAACATTCTGGCAGCTGCCGTGCCGCTGCTGTATGCCGGTGTCATGTCCAGCGGCATTGCCTATACACTGCAGATCGTATCCCAGAAGAATCTGGAACCGGCCCTTGCCAGCATCATCATGTCTCTGGAGAGTGTCTTTGCGGCACTGTGCGGTTTTGTCATCCTTCATCAGGTGCTTCTGCCCAGGGAACTGCTGGGAAGCTGCCTGGTGTTTGCCGGCGTGCTGCTGGCGCAGCTGCCGGAAAAAAAGCAGACTGTCAGCTGACAGCCTGCAATCATTCATTATTTTGTACGGATCATCATTTCGGTGATCTTTTTTGTATATGCCACCGGATCTTCGATCGGCAGTCCCTGAATCAGCAGAGCCTGCTGGAAGAGGACATCGGCATAGTCGTTCAGTTCTTCCGGATGTTCCCTGTAGACTTCCTGGAGCTTGCCGAAGATGGCATGATCGGGATTGATTTCCAGAATCTTGTTGGCCTTGATGTTGCCGAGCATGTTGTTCGGTTCGTTTGCCATATAGCGTTCCATGTCAAGGGAAGGGCCTTCCGCCGCAACGATGCAGACCGGATCATCCTTCAGACGGGAAGAGATGCGGACTTCCTTAACCTGATCGCCGAGGGCTTCCTTCATTGCCACGAGCATGTCCTTGTTTTCTTCTGTCTTTTCTTCCTTGGCTTTCTTTTCCTCATCACTGTCCAGATCAAGATCAGCCGTCGTAATGGACTGGAACTGCTTTCCGTCATAGTCGCGCATCATCTGAATGCAGAATTCATCGATGTCGTGCAGGAAGCAGAGCACTTCATAGCCCTTGTCGCGGATCTTTTCCAGGGCCGGCAGATTGCGGATATCATCCAGTGACTTGCCGCAGGCATAGTAGATGACCTTCTGATCATCCTTCATGTTTTCGACATACTCTTTCAGAGTAACGTATTTTCCTTCACTCTCGGTGCGGAACAGCAGCAGATCCTGCAGCTGATCCTTATGCAGGCCGAAGTCCTTGTAAATGCCGTATTTCAGATTCAGACCGAATTCGTCAAAGAACTTCTCATACTTTTCACGTTCATTCTTCAGCATGTCTTCGAGGGCATTCTGAATCTTCTTCTCAACCGATTTGGCCAGTGCCCTGACCTGACGGTCCTGCTGAAGGATCTCACGCGAGATATTCAGATTCAGGTCATCGCTGTCGATCAGACCTCTGACAAAACGGAAGTGATCGGGCAGGAGATCCTTTGCCTTGTCCATGATGAAGACGCCTTTGGTATACAGCTGCAGTCCGCTTTCATAGGTCTGATACCAGAAATCGGAAGGAGCCTTGGAGGGAATATACATCAGTGCCGTATAGGAAATATTTCCTTCGATATTGTAATGGATGACCTTGGCTGGATCCTCCCAGTCGGAGAACTTGGTCTTGTAGAATTCATTGTATTCTTCATCCGTGATCTTTGACTTGTTCTTCTTCCAGAGCGGAATCATGGAATTCAGGGTTTCCGTTTCCTTTGTGTCGATGGTCGCTTTCTCATCGGTCGGATCGGGAATTGATTTCGTCACTTCCATGTTGATCGGATAGCGGACATAGTCAGAGTATTTCTTGACCAGATCGCGGATCTTGTATTCCTGCAGGAAATCGGAATACTTTTCGTCATCGGTATCATCCTTCAGATCGAGGATGATGCGGGTGCCGACCGTATCCCTGTCGATCTCGCTGATCGTATATCCGTCCTGGCCGCTGCTGACCCAGCGGAAGCCCTTGTCGGAAAGGGCGGAACGGGATTCGACGGTGATCTTCTTTGCGACCATGAAGGCACTGTAGAACCCGACACCGAACTGGCCGATGATATCAATGTTCTTCGAATCCTTCTCCAGCTGCGAGACGAATTCGGCAGAACCGCTGCGGGCGATGGTACCGAGGTTCTTTTCCATTTCTTCAGCCGTCATGCCGATACCGGTATCTTCGATTGTCAGCTGCCGGTTTTCCTGATCGCGGACGATGGTAATTGTCAGATCCTTTTTTGCGACCTTGTGATCGTGATCGGTCAGGGAAAGATAATGACGCTTGTCGAGGGCATCACTGGCATTGGAAATCAGTTCTCTCAGAAAGATTTCCTTGTTGGTATAAATGGAATTGATCATCAATTCAAGCAAACGCTTTGATTCAGCCTTAAACTGTTTTTTGGCCATACTGTAAACCTCCTTAGCACTCTAAGTGTTTGACTGCTAAATCATCTTAGCACTATCCGGATGGGAATGCAACAGGACATTCTATGATATAGTAGGAGCGGAAAAAGGAGGCCGGTGCCTATGGGAAAGATCCGTGAAATCAATGTATCCGAACTTGTGCCGCCGATCCGCGAAGCCTGCGGAACGATGGCAGTGCAGTACAGCTGCGATATCCTCGAGGCAATGCGGCGCGGCAGGGAAGCAGAAGAAAATGAACGGGCCCGTTCCGTGCTGGATCTGCTGCTGGAGAATGCCGGAATTGCCGAAAGGGAAAGAATACCGATCTGTCAGGATACAGGCATGATCATTGCCTTTGCCAGAATCGGACAGGATGTCCACTTCAGCGGCGGCAGTTTTACGGAAGCCGTCTGTGAAGGTGTCCGGCAGGGATACAGGGAGTATTATCTGCGTGCTTCGGTTGTTGATGATCCCCTGTATGACAGAATCAATACCAGGGACAATACACCGGCAGTGATCCATACCGAGATCACGGAAGGAGACGGGGTTGAAATCACCCTGATGGCGAAAGGCTTCGGCTCCGAAAACAAATCAGCCGTGGCGATGCTGACGCCGGCAGACGGCGAACAGGGAATCGTGGATTTTGTTGTCGATACGGTCAGAAAGGCAGGACCCAATGCCTGTCCGCCGCTGATCATCGGCGTCGGGATCGGCGGAACATTCGAAAGCTGTGCCCTGCTTTCAAAGAAGGCACTGCTGAGAAGCCTGAACGAAAGCAATCCCGATGCCCGGTATGCCGCCCTGGAAGACAGGCTGCTGCAGGAAGTGAATGCGACAGGCATCGGTCCGCAGGGACTGCGCGGAAAGACAACCGCCCTGAAGGTACAGATCGAACAGATGCCGACACATATTGCCGGCATGCCCTGTGCAGTCAATATCTGCTGCCATGTATGCCGTCACGCAAAGGTGGTGCTGTGATGAGAAAACTGAAACTGCCCCTGAGCCCTGAGGAAAGACGCAGCCTCAGAGCCGGAGAAGGGGTGCTCCTGAGCGGCCGGATCTATACGGCCAGGGATGCTGCCCATAAGCGTCTTCATGAAATGCTGGAGCGCGGTGAACCGCTGCCGTTCGACCTGCAGGATGCCTGCATCTACTATGTCGGTCCGACCCCGGCAAAAGAAGGACAGGCAATCGGCTCGGCCGGTCCGACGACCAGTTCCAGGATGGATCCCTATACACCGGAACTGATCGAAAACGGCATGCAGGCAATGATCGGCAAAGGCCGCCGCAGCGACGCGGTAAAACAGGCAATCGTCAGCCGCGGCGCCGTCTATTTCGTGACTGTGGGCGGAGCCGGCGCACTGCTCTCCCGCTGCATTCAGAAGCGCCGCATGATTGCCTTTGAAGATCTGCTGGCGGAAGCCGTAACCGAGCTGACAGTGGAAGACTTTCCGTGCTATGTCGGCATCGATACTTTTGGAAATGATATTTATGATCTGTGAGAAGGCATGACAGATGCCGCCCGGAAGGCGTATAATCAGATCGTACAAGAGGTTGACTGTGATGGAAATGTTACAAATGATTCTGCATGATGCCGTGCATGTATCCCAGCTGATTCTGGAAGTCATGGGACTTCTGATCATCGTCTGCAGCTCCGTGAAATGCTTCATCGGGTATTTCCACGGCGTACCGGTCAGACTGATGCTGGCAAAACATCTCGCTCTCGGACTGGAATTCCTGATGGCCGGAGAAATCCTGCATACGATTATTGCCGAGGAAGTGAACGAGCTGTATGTGCTCGGCGCCATCATTGTCTTCCGGTTTATTCTCGGCTGGGAAAACAGTCATGAGATAAAGGAACTGGAAGAAGCAGAGAAACATCTGAAGCAGACAGAAGAATGAAAGAAAGACGGTGCCTCCGCTGATGCGGAAACACCGTTTTTTTTACTTCTGAAAGATTCTGATCAGGAACGATGCCGTGATGTCCAGATGGTCCGTTTCATCCAGCTTGCGGCGGTCGGCTTCGGATGTGTGATAGTAATAAGGCGTCATTGCAAAGAGATCCATGACGGCGTCATGATCCAGATGCATGACTTCCCGGATCTGCTGCTCTTCCTTCAGTGGGAAGGGCGGTTCATCCTCTGTGTTCAGATACGGAGTTTCATACAGGATCTGCTTGAGTTCAAACAGATGATCTGCCGCCGGTGTGACACTGATAAATATGCCTCCCGGTTTCAGGATCCGCATGATCTCATCCTTTGCGATCGGGGCAAAGCATGTTGTCACCAGATCGGCAGCGCCGGAGGCAAAGGGAAGATCAAAGATCGATGCGACCGTATATTGGGCGGACGGATCGTTTTTTGCGGCATGTTTCAAAGCATCCCGGGAAAGATCGAAACCGTATTTCTCATCGCCGTACAGAGCGGCAGTATAATATCCTTCGCCGCAGGCCAGGTCAACGGTGACCTGATGCGCGAAGGAGGCACTCAGCTCCTGCAGGCGGTCCTTCAGGAATCCGTAATGACCGCGGGAAAGAAAGCGGGTGCGGGCTCTGACGCTTTCGGCCGAATCACCGTGGCTGCCGCCGTGTGAAAGGAACAGGTTGAGATATCCCTGTCTGGCATAATCAAAGGAATGACGGTTCGCACAGACAGCCGTGCGGCCGCTTTTCTGCAGTTCGCATCTGCATACAGGACAGCGCAGTAACATAACCAGATTATAGCATACAAAAGGGATTGACTGACAGTCAGTCGACAGGTAGAATTCAGATATAGGAGGTAACGTTATGCCTGACAGCAAAGACAGTGAATTACGCAGAAATGAATTTGTGGATGCCGCCGAAAAACTGTTCCAGGAAAACGGCATTGTAGATACGACGATCAGTTCGATTGTCAAAGAAATGGATGTTGCCAAAGGATTGTTCTATTATTATTTCAAGTCAAAGGATGATGTGATCGATGCCATCAGCGAGAAATATAACGAAGTTTTCAGAGAGATGCTGAATGCGGCAATGGATCAGGAAGATTATGAATCACGGCTGAAACAGTATGTGCATAATTCGGTATTGTCATTCCGCGAGCTGAACAACAAGCTGCAGGGCAAGGGCGGCGAAGTCGACCTGACTGCGCTGAGTTCCCGTTCCATCGACGACGCCAAGCAGGAAGCCATCAAGGCTCTCCAGGAACTTCTGGAAGAAGGCAATACGACCGGGGAACTGACCATTACCCACGCAAGGTACTATGCCAATATTCTGATCAGCGGTATCGTTGAGCTGATTACGGAAGATGAAGCTTCTGACGATGAAATCGAGTTTATCATCTATGATCTGATTGAAAGGGCAGGTAAGGACTGAAATGAGTGAAGATCTGAACAAGAAAATCAATGATATTGCCCAGAAAGTAAGCAAGGCTGTGGAAGACAGCGGTAAGTCTGTTCTGGACACACTGAATGAAAACGGCAGAAAAATACTGGATACAATTGACCTGGAAAAGAAGAAGGCAGAGATCCGTTCCGAAATCGGCCATAATTCCCGTGACCTCAGCAAGGCTTATGAGAAACTCGGACGTGACTATTTCACGGCAAAGATGGCAGGACACGATCTCAGTTCCAACAATGAAACATTCAATCTGATCCGTTCCAAGGAAAAAGTGATCGAGCTGCTGAACGAAAAGCTGGACATGCTTGAGAAGGAAGAAAATAAATAATTCTTAAGAAGCAAGGCAGATGAAAATCTGCTTTTCTTTTATGAGTCATGTTATGATAGTTACTGAACATTCTTTTCTGTTCATGGGGTAGGAAATATGGTAAATGCAATACTGAGGTTTTTCAGGAACGTTCTGATATTCTGTGTTGCCCTGGTAATCTTTATTCTTATCGCCGGATGGGTTTTCATCAACAAGACAGCCTATATGCCGGAGAACTGGGAAGAGATTGAAATCAGCGGCAGATCCGAGAATGTCATTTCTCCGGGTGCTTCGCTTTCGATTCTGACCTGGAATATCGGCAACGGTTCCAGCGGCAGCGATGCCGACTGGCTGCTGGACGGCGGCAAGAATGTCGTGACGACGACAGAAGAACGCGTGAAGGAAAACACGGCAGCGATCATTGCCCAGCTGCATGAATGGAATCCGCAGGTCATGCTGCTGCAGCAGGTGGATTTCAACTCCACCCGCAGCTATTACTATGACGTGCAGAATACGATCAGCGACTCCTTTGAAGAAACCAGCAGTTCCTTTGCCCTGGACCACAAGGCCCATCTGGTGCCGTGGCCGTGGCCGATGATCGGCAAGATCAAGGGCGGCTCCATGACCCTGTCGCAGATCAATCAGAGCTATGCCGAGCGCTATGCGCTGACAGCCACTGCCAAGAGACCGGACAGTCTGTTTACGGTGCGGCCCTGCATGCTGGTGACAAGATATCCGATCTACGGTGTCGAGAATGAACTGGTCATCGTCAATATCCGTCTGATGACCTATGAAGATCCTGCTGAAATCGTTACCCAGATGACATATCTGCGTGACTATATGAAAAAAGAATACGAAGAGGGGAACTTCGTCATAGCCGGCGGTGATTTCCATCAGTCCTTTGCGACCGAAGAAAACAGTTTCCCGGTTGTTGAG
The DNA here is from genome assembly GCA_946537835.1 of uncultured Erysipelotrichaceae bacterium. Classification (GTDB taxonomy): domain Bacteria; phylum Bacillota_I; class Bacilli_A; order Erysipelotrichales; family Erysipelotrichaceae; genus Bulleidia. The sequence continues at coordinate 150 of CAMNGB010000063.1, read as the reverse complement.
GGACGCTGGCAGGCGCAGCCGGTTGCCCGCGATCTGTTTGAAGAAGGATGGACGGTTACGACCGGAGGCGGCGGCATTCCCAGTGAACGCTCGCTGAATCTGCCGTACAAGGAAGGAACCCAGGAACAGATCCAGCTCAGTCTGACCGAC
>CAMNGB010000062.1 GCA_946537835.1 uncultured Erysipelotrichaceae bacterium | reverse complement strand
ACACCGAGCAGTCCGCTCAGCGCGAAGTTGTTGTCCTTGACCTTGTTGACAGCCTTGTGCATGCGGCGGTTGCATGTCAGGATCAGTGTCATGGCATGTTCTGCCACTGCATACGGAGAGTATGCCGGAACGCGGGCAACCTTGATGCCGCATTCCTTGGCAGCCTGCAGGTCGACGTTGTTGAAGCCGGCGCAGCGCAGCAGAATCAGTCTGACACCGCATTCATGCAGTTTTTCAACAGCACTTCTCGGGCATTCATCGTTAACGAAAATACATACAGCGTCAAAGCCCTTGGCAAGACCTGCTGTTTCAGGTGTCAGACGGGCATTGAAGTACTTGATATCACAGTTATAGGCACCTTCGCCTACATCGCTTGCAAGTTCACTGAAGAAAATGCGGTCATAATCCTTGGCGCCGAAGAAAGCAATCTTGAGTACCGAAACTTCCTCATATCTCTTAAGTCTGTGATCCAGCTCATCTCTGATTGTGTCCAGAGCAGCGTCTTCATCGCCGCCTTCAGCGGTGATTTCCAGAACGGAACCCTGCTGTGCATCCAGAGCCAGAATCTGCAGGACATTGTCGCCGTTGGCAACCTTGCCGTTGCATTTGATGGTGATCTGGGAAGGCAGAGCCACGCATGCCTGCGCAACGAAAGCAGCCGGACGTGCGTGCATTCCGAGTGGATTTGTGATTTTGTACGTAATCTGTTTCATTTTTTTTCTCTCCTTGGTCATTACCTACTTAATTATGCAAAAAATAAATCCTAATAAAATGATACTACATTTCTTCATCGAGGCGTAAAAAAACACTGACTGTTTTTGTTCATTTTTCAAAAACAGCCGGTGTTTTCATTATTTATCAGTGATTACGGAATCCGTCTTTTCCGTACCGGCGCACATCAGGGCCAGCAGGAATGCACTCTGTGCACCCTTGAAGGCACCTTCCTCACGGAACTGTTCCGCCAGGGTATGGCATTTGGAATCATAGTCGGCGCCTCCGCCCAGGCATACTGCCGGCAGGCCTGCCTCCAGTGCTCTGGAACAGTTGGTCGCACCGCCTTCATCCAGGCCGACATTCTCACAGCCGAGATACCGGGCTGCCGCCACGGCGCTCTGAACGATCGGTACATCATTTGCCTGACTGCCGGCATTGATATCACAGACATGCCGGAAATCATAGGTGATCGTATCCTTTCCCCACCGTTCCGTCTCTTCCTGGCAGGCTTCTTCAATGCAGCGGAATATCTCAGCCCGGAGTTTTTCCAGTTCCTCCTGGGAATCGGAACGGAAATTCAGAAGAATCGTCGCCTTGCTGACAATGGCATGAATCGATTCATAGGAGCCGGCAAATGCGGCCGTAACGGCAAAGGTTGTACGCGGATATTCAGGAACCTGCAGATCGGCGATTCTGGCAATTGCCCGTCCGGCTGCTGCCAGCGGATTTGCCACCTTGCCGAAGGCTCCTGCCGCATGTCCGCCGATGCCGTAGAAATTGAATTCATAGGACTGGATACCGGTTGCCTGATAGGTGACTGCTTCGTATCCGGGGCCGTCGATGGAGATGCTTGCGTCCAGTTCGGGATGATGGTTCACATAATACTGCATGCCTTTCAGCGCACCCATTCCCTCTTCCTGTACGGTGCCGACAAAATGAATATCGCCGGCGGTTTCGATTTCTGCCGCATTCAGTGCCCGGATGACAGAAAGCACAACTGCACATCCGCGGGTATCGTCGACAATGCCGGGGCAGTAAATCCAGCCGTTTTCGCGCCGTATTTCCAGTTTCGTATCAAGCGGAAAGACAGTATCCATATGTCCTTCCATCAGGACGGTTTTCCCGCCGCCGGTACCTTTGCGGATACCGACCGCATTGCCGTAAGGATCGATGTGACAGTCAGTGAGGCCTTCCTCTTCAAACATTTCCTTCAGGCGCTGTGCCTTTTTTTCCTCATGTCCGGTCGGGGCCGGAATCAGGGTCAGTTCAATCTGTTTCTGAATGATGTTCTCCTGGTCTTCCTCGATGAATTTCAGGGCTTTCTGCACCCTGTCTTCATCAGTCAGCTGACGAAGTACTGCTGCAATCCGTTCTGATACCTGATACTCCATAATTCAACCTTCTTTCTGTATGAATCTTTTGTATGCATTCATTATAGCAGTCTGCTCATTCGGTATATACCAGTCTGAATTCGGCATAAATGCCGGCCTTGCCGATCCGATACCCGCCCGGCACCAGCGGCTCTGCCAGCCGGCTGAGATCAGCTGAGAGACGGATGCTTTCACCGTCAGGCAGCTCATAGGCTTCCTTTGTCCACATCATCTGCCGGCTCTGTTCGGTTTCCTTCCATTCACCGTTGTCATTGATTTCCAGCACAAAGGCACTTCCGTATGCAAACGTGCTGCCGCTCTGATTTCTCAGAACCATCTCCAGATTCGGATAGGCAAAGGATTCGGCAGTCAGTGTTACGCCGTCCGTTTCGCCGGGCGTGCAGCCGTCCAGGATCAGGTCATTCTTCGTGAGTGCTTCCGTGATTTCCTTCCCTTCCGTTATTTCTCCCGGCCAGGTTTCAATTCCGCCGATTTCCACAATGTTCGTATATCCCATACCGGCAAGCTTCTGTGCTGCCTGCCGGCTGCGGTTTCCGCTGCGGCAGTATACAAAAATCAGCTGTGAAAGATCGTCCAGTTCAGCAGGCCTGGTATCGGTAATGGTTTCGTTGGGAATGTTGACTGCGCCGGGAATATGTTTTGTTTCAAATTCATCCGGCCGGCGTACATCCAGGATCACATAATCCTTTTCGGATTCCATCATTGCCATTGCCTCACTCTGGGAAACAGAACGGTATGCACTGGTTTTTTCACCGCATCCGATCAGGATACACACTGCCAGCATGGCAGCCGCTGCTATTCTTCGCATGATTCATTTTCCTTTCGCTGATTATTCTGCTTACTGTCATTGTACTGCCGCATTCCCTGTCTTTGAATCATCATTTCTGTACAGTCTGCCGCAAAAAGATACAATGAAACCGAAAGCAGGTCTGAATATGAAAACTACAGACAAAGTCCGCTACGGCGTCATCTCCACCGCCTCCATCGTTCCCCGCTTCTGCCGCGGGATGGAACTGAGCGGCAACGGCATTGTTTCGGCAATTTCTTCCCGGGATCCTCTCAGGGCAGAGAAGGCTGCAGCCGAACTGTCCATTCCGAAGGCAGTCAGGGATCATCGGGAAATACTGGATGATCCCGATATCGATGCCGTCTATATCCCGCTGATCAACAGTCTGCACTATCCTTACGCAAAGGAAGCACTGCTGGCCGGAAAACATGTTGTAATGGAGAAACCGTTTGTCCTGCATGTCAGAGAAGCAGAAGAACTGTTTGCCCTGTCAGAAGAAAAAAAGCTGTTTCTGACAGAAGCGGTAAAGACGCCGTTTCTGCCCCTCTATCAGAAGATCCTCGAACTGATCCGGGGCGGCACTCTCGGTGAGATCCGCTATATGGACTTCCGGCAGTCCTACAACAGCGGACCATATATCAGCGGCTGGAATCGTGAGAAAGACTGCGGCGGCGGTGTTCTGTACGGAAACGAAGCCTATTTCTTTCACATGGCAGAGTATCTGAACGGACTCATTGAATCCTGTTACGGCAATGCCTCCTTCTTCGAGAGCGGCGCCGAACAGCAGTGTTCCCTCAGTGTCAGATTTGCGAACAATACAATGGCAGCCCTGGCTGTCTCCAATCAGGTGCTGTTTGAAAACGGCATGACGATCTATCTCGATCACGGCCGCATTGTGATACCGGATTACTGGAAGGCTTCCGAAGCACATGTTTTTCATGGCTCTGACGGCAGCAGCGAAACGATCAGCTGTCCGTGTCCCTGGGAACTGCAGTATGAACTGCGTCATTACAATACATGCATACTGAGCGGTATGACGGAAAGTCCCGTCACAGCCCCGGAAAAAACCATCCGCTATATCCGCTTCTGCGAAAATCTGCGGCAGATGTGGGACAATGAAAAGAAGTTCTGATGATGAGAACTTCTTTTTTTTCAGTCCAGATTCAGGGAAGAGATGCGTGATGCATCGGCCGCAACGACCAGATAATCGGTCGGGACAAATACGGTATCCCTGGTTACATTCGTATCGACCTTGGTTTCATTCTCATGCCGAACTCCGATGATATTGACGCCGTAGATTTCCCGGATGTTCAGCATTCCGACCGGACGTCCGCACCAGAGTTCCGGCACCTTGATTTCCATGATGGCATAATCATTCGTCATCTGGTAGATATCGATGATCTTCGGATTGATCAGGGAAATGCCGACTCTCTGCCCCATTTCGTTTTCCGGCTGGATGACACTGTCGGCACCGACCCGTTCCATGACGTACTTGTAGCGTTCGTTATTTGCCTTGGCAATGACATTTTTAATGCCGAGTTCCTTCAGATTCAGAATCGTGATGACACTGGATTCCAGATGCGATCCCATGGAAACGATGACGACATCCGCATCCTGGACACCTGCCTCTTTCAGCAGTTCGATATCACGCGAATCGGCACAGACGGCATTCGGCACAAAATCGGATATTTCCTGGACAAGCAGCGGATCCTTGTCAATGGCTATGACATCTTCGCCGGCATTGGCAATGGTAGTGGCAATGGCATTGCCGAAATTGCCGAGGCCGATTACAACATAGAGTTTGGAACTGGATTCAGACATATTTCCTCCTTTTAACCGATGATGATATTTGCATCAGGATATTCAACGTGATTTCTGATTTTCTGTTCTTTGTGGAATGCAGTATACAGACTGAGCGGACCGAGTCTGCCGATGAACATCAGCAGCATGATGACAATTTTGCCGCCAACGGAAAGAATCGGTGTGATGCCGGTCGTAATACCGACGGTGGCAATCGCTGAAAAGACCTCAAAGAGCAGCGACAGCAGGGTCGCGGACGGTTCGGTTACGGTCAGGATCAGCGTCATTCCGAAAATGATGGCGGCATACAGTGTAGCAATCATAAATGCCTGCTTCATGACAGCCGATGATATCTTGCGGTGCCGGATCAGGGCATCCTGGTGTTTCTGATTCAGGGAATTGACAGCTGTCTTGAAGAGAACAGCCGCCGTGGTGGTCTTGATACCGCCGGCCGTTCCGCCGGGAGATCCGCCAATCAGCATATAGAAGCACATGATCAGAAGCATCGGCCTTGTACACTGACCGATCACAACGGTGGAGAAACCGGCTGTACGGAGGGTCACTGACTGAAACAGGGAGACAAGCACCCGCTCCGGTCCTTCCATATTCCGCAGGGTTCCCCTGCTTCCGGATTCCAGCACTGCAAACAGAAGTGCTCCGGTAACCAGCAGAATCACCGTTGTCTGAAGAACGATGGAGGCATGTTCGGAAAGATAGCGGTGTTTTTTCCTGATGCCGTCATTCTGTTTAAAGCGGGAAGCCAGCAGATCATACAGTTCAAACCATACGACAAATCCCAGACCGCCGGTAATGATCAGACCCATAACGGTCAGATTGATCAGGGGATCAGCGGAAAATGCGGCAAGACTGTCTGTTGCGAAGCAGTCAAATCCGGCATTCGTAAATGCCGATATGGAGAGAAAGAAAGAATTGAACAGGCCTTCTGTCAGACCGTATATACCGCAGAGACGCAGACTGAGCAGAAGAAAGCCTGCAGTTTCGAATATCAGCGTATACAGCATGATTTTGCGGATATAGCTCGGAACATCATAGAGATTGCTTTTTCCCGAGGCGGCTGCAAACAGCTTTTTCTCAACCGTTGCCATCCGTTTCTTGTTCCGCTGCATGATAATGGCAATGATCGTCATCGGCCCCAGTCCTCCGACTTCCATCAGCAGGATGAGAACACACTTGCCGAATATGCTGTACTGAGAGGCAACCGTCACTGTTGAAAGACCGGTGACACATACGGCACTGACTGCCACAAACAGATTGTCCAGATAGCCGACCGGCGAAGCAATATTCGAAAACGGCAGCGACAGCAGAACAGACCCTGTGAAAATGATAAAAAGGAACGAAATCAGCAGCAGTTTTTCGGGGCTGTTGGATTTCGCCAGTCTTTCAAGCAGCGGTGAACGCCTGTTCATTGACAGGATACTGGTAATATTCTGCTTCATTCTTTCCTTTCCGTTACTTCACATCTGATTTCTCAGAGCGGATGTTTTTTGAGATCTGCCTTTTCACCCCGGAGCCAGCGGCGGTGTGAAACCATTCTCTGTACAGCCAGAGGCCGCGGTTCATCAGGGAATGTCATCATGTTCTGTCCTCCCTGCTTCCATAATTCAAGCAGGTCTTCGGCATCGTCCACAAAGTCAAGGACGGGCATCAGCCCGTAGAGACGGGGTGGGATGACCGTAACCGGAATATGATAACTGCCGGCAGCACTGTCCTGTCTGACCTTGAATTCCATATGCGGACATACCATGGCAATGTCTGCTTCATCCTGACGCTGTACAAGCTGACCGATCGGAACGAAAATAAAACTGACATGTTCCTGCAGACTGTGGGCAATTACTTCTCTTTCCAGATGGGCAGCCAGAGCCGAAGAAGAGAAGCCCCCGCCGCAGCATATCGCAATTCTGATCATCGTCATCCTCCTGAGTGATAACCTGTGATTATCATATCATTTTCAAGACAAAAACGGCGTTTCCTGCGCATAACACAAGAAAACAGCCGTTTTCTTCTCATATAAGACCCTTTGGCTTCAGGTATTTGTCTTCCAGATAATGTCCTACGCCTTCATCGGCACAGGTTCTGTCAGTAATGTCATCCGCACAGTCCTTTGTGCCCTGGGCACCGTCAAGCAGGCAGACGCCCCATCCGGCTCTGATGAGCATGGAATTGTCATTCTCGTTATCGCCGAAGGCAATGATATCCTTCAGATCAATACCGTTTTCTGCAGCATAGCGGGCAAGTCCGCTGCCCTTGTTGATATCCTTCTGCATCATCTCCACGGTACCCGGGAAAGTTCCGACAGCCTGGAAGTTTTCACTCCAGCGCTCATGGATCCGCTGCCGGATCATCTGTTCAACATCCGGTGTTGTCCTGAACAGAAACTTATAGCACGGCTTCTGACAGAATCCGTCAATATCACCGGTATAGTCGTCAAATTTCCAGCCCCGGCGCATCATGGACGCAAACAGTTCGCCCTTGATATACATTGCGGCATGATTCTCTCCGCCTTCGACATTGACGGATACTTCATGTTCGGTAATGATCGGCATCATATCCGTCAGAATTTCCTTCATGACATCTTCCTTCATCAGTTCCATGTTCCAGAAGTTGCCGTGATCCTTATCCCACAGCATGCCCCCGTTCATGCCGATCAGGAAATCAAACGGACGGTCCATGCCCCACTGTTCCCACTGCCGGTACAGTCTGTCATTCAGTTCGCGTCCGGTTGCCAGGCCGATCTGTACGCCCTGTTCCTGGAGAATATGAAAGATATGCTTTGTATAATCCAACAGATCACCGCCCTTTGCGGTCAGTGTCATGTCAATATCGGCTGCGACTGCTCTGATGTTGTCAATCATCTGGATTCTCCCAGTTTCAGAGATGTCACGGCTTTGCCGGCCTTCTGGCTGACAGCCGTAAGTGTCACTTCACAGCCCTCGTCTCCGCGCACATACCATGTCACTTTTTTACTGACAGGTCCGCGCTCGCTGTTGGAAGGTCCGAAGAAAGAGTATTCTCTTCTGACTGTGCCGTAGCCTTCCAGCTGGCCGATCTTCTGCACGGCCTTGCCGTCAGCAATCTCAGCCCCGCTCAGAGTCACTTCAATGTCTCTGGCCAGCTTCAGGGTATTGAATTCATTGGTCGCATTGGTCGGCATGAATCCGGTATTGCCGATGACTGCCTCGACCTTGTACAGACCGTCTGCCAGTTTTTCCGAAACAGCTCTGTCAAACGCCAGATGCGGCATTGCCTTGGCATGACGGAGAATATAGCGTGTATGCTTTTCGACTTCCTGCGGCAGGAACTGCACCGGCGGATTCTGCAGAAGGTACTTCTTGTCCGGTCCGCCGATTTCCACTTTTCCGAGCTGCGGATGATCGAATTCCGTCCAGTCAAGGTAGAAATCATTCAGATGGTTCCTGTCAACCCATTCCAGCAGCTTGCGCTGGTTGTCTTCCTCTTCTTCCTGTGTCAGCTTCAGCGGCTTGGGATATTCCGGCTTCATGCCGCACTGGTCGGAAAGGTTCCATGTTTCAACGGAATGGCAGAAAACACCGTTGCCGTGATACAGGTAGTCATCCAGGGAGCCGTTGGCCGGATAATCAGTGTCCAGTCCGAGGAAATCATCCTTGATGCGGAGCTGATGATAACCTGTTTCTTCCTTTGCCATTTTCATGAAGGCCTTGAACATTTCCTGGTCTTTCTGATCGGCCTGTGCTGCCGGAATTCCCGCCGGCGGATACAGATACATGCCGCCGAAGGTATGGAAGATGATCGTGCTGACCAGATTGCGGCGGGTGCTGATCCATTCGATCAGATTTCTGGATTCAATGACCTGACCCGGATAGATGCCGCCGCCCGGCTGCCTGTATTCCGGATTCCAGTTCATCGGATAGTTGCGGTTCAGATCCAGTCCGTATTTCGGCGGTGCAGATTCAATATGCACCCCGTCAAAATCATTGATCATGCCTTCGCTGTAAACATTATAGAAGTCTCCGCATACATCATCTGCCTGACGCAGAACGAGCAGACGGCTGTCCTTTTCATCCTTTTTCCAGCAGCCGAACGGTGTTTTGACAATCATATTGCGGATCACGCCGTCACCGTCCAGGTCGGCCGGAACAAGGCCGGGCATTTCCGACTCAAACGGATACGGCTGATTGATGCTGCGGATCATGTCAGGATGTGTCAGATAGTATTCCGATCCGTCGGCAACCGGACGCGGCATGATATAGAATGTGGAATTCTTCAGCAGTGATGCAATTTCCTCATTCTCCGTATTGTGCAGAAGCACGTCCGCAAGATACATGGCACACATGCTGCCTGTGACCTCACCGGCATGGACATGGCCGACAGCCATATAGGCAGGCTTTTCGTCAAAGTCTCCGCATCCGGAGTCACTGACGGAAAGCAGCCACATCTCTCTTCCTTCAGATGTTTTTCCGATGGATGTGAGGCGGGCATAACGCGGATACTTTTCGGCATATTCATGAAGAATATCGGTTATCTCCCGGTAGTTGTAATAATGATCATATGAGTAAACTGTTTTCATAATCATCTCCCTGCGCATAATTATATCCATTATAGTATCTGATCCCCGTACGGTCAGTCTTTTTGCACTGTTTGCATATTGAAAACAGTCCGTCATTCAAACGGACTGTCCGGATTATTTGGGAAAGTATTTTGTCATTGTCAGAATGTTGCAGCTGTTTTCATATCTGTATTCAATCTGATCCATTGTCTTTTTGACAAGAAAGATTCCCAGACCTCCGATCGGCCTGTCTTTCGCAGACAATGTTACATCCGGATCGGGCTTCGCCAGCGGATTGTACGGGATTCCCTGATCAGTAAAAGTAATGCGTATGCCGGCCGGTTCCGGATCTTTCAGGATCTCAGCTCCGATCCTGGCACTGCCTGAGGAACCGGGATAGGCATAATTGGCAATATTGACAAAGATTTCCTCGACTGTCAGATTGATCTGCATCTGCGTCCGGCGCGGGCATCCGCACTGTTTCAGACGGGCATCGATAAAATCAAGAACTGTCTGAAGATTGCTGCGGAGTGCATCCACCATAATCTCCTGACCGGCATCATCAAAACTGCCGTCGGCACCGAGAGGCTTTTCAACACTACAGTTTTTACCAGAAAACAGTTTCTTAATGTCCATGATCTTATTCCGTAATTATTGGCTTGAAAAAGGATATCCTGCTGACAATTTCATATTATAGCATACTGCTCCTGAAATGAGAAAAAGCCGGCGGCAATGTGATCCGGCTTTGTCTAACTGTTTTCTCAAGCCTGCTTCAGGCTGATGTTTCTGCTTTTTTCAAATGCCAGGCGGGGATCATTGTCCTCTTCGACGTAAATGGTTCCGCAGTGCACAAATCCGAGTTTCTGAAGCAGATTCTGCATGACGGTATTGTCACCGTGCGTATCGATACGCAGATGACCGCATTGTTCATATGCCCAGCTGATGCAGAAACTGCCCGTGCCTTTTGTACTTCCGTCCGCTGCGATCCGGTGCACGACACCGTACGGGCTGTCATCCAGCCATTGCCCCTCGGTAATATCCCGATATGTCGGCTCGATGTCTCTGCCGGAAATGAAGAAGAAGGTTCCGATGACCCTGTCTTCTTCATCGGTGCATACATAGCTGTTTCCTTCCCTGATGTCGTTTTCAATCAGTCCGCGGGGCGGCCAGTTTGTCGGCCCCCACTGCCGGGGATTGCCGTGTTCTTTCATGAACTGTCTGGCATATGCGTAAATGTCCATGACTCTTTCAACATCCTGCATTGTTGTTTTTCTGATTTTCATAACACCTCCGGCATTCAGCAGACCTGACTGATGCTGCTATTATCATACTGCAGAAGAAACCATCCGCATTATCCGATGCCCTGATTCAGTCCGGACAGAGAAAAACCGCGTCATTCGCGGTTTCCTTTCTGTTTCGCGCTTATTCCGGAACAATGCTATTCCTGTTCCTGACCGTCTTCTGTATCTTCTGTTTCTTCTTTATCCTTATCTTTTCCGGCCCAGGTCTCTTCAACCTTTTCTGCCAGTTTGACAGATGATACCAGAGTTGCGGCAGCAATTACGGCTGTTCCGACCACTGCAGCGACAAATCTTCCGAATGTTCTCATCACTCTGCCCTCCTTTTTTGACCGCTGGTCACTTTTCTGTTTTCATTATACCCCATCACGCATGAATGTAAATATACGGCATACAAAAGGATCCCGCAGGATCCTGTTTCTGTTCAGTACCAGTCATGTTTCTCGTTTCTGTCGAGATCGCTGATCCGTTTCATTTCCTCACTGCTCAGTTCAAAACCGAACAGATCAAGATTTTCACGGATATGATCCGGATTCGAAGAACCGGGAATCACGGTGATTCCTCTCTGCAGATCCCAGCGCAGAATGACCTGGGCAGAAGAAACGCCGTGCGCTTCGGCAATTTCCGTAATCGTTTCATCACCCAGCAGTTCAGCCGTATGTCCCCTGCCGCCGAGCGGATACCAGCACTGCATGACAATGCCTTTCTCCTGAATGAACGGAACGACTTCCTTTTCCTGATAATAGGGGTGTATCTCATTCTGTACCAGGGAAGGCATGATATTGACCTGCGGCAGGAAATCTGTCAGTTCTTCGATATACCAGTTGGAAAGTCCCAGCGAACGGATCTTCCCCTGTTTCACATACTCTTCCATTGTCAGATATGCCTCAATATCCCCATCGCCGGGATGATGCAGCAGCATCATGTCAATATATCCGATATCCAGCTTCTGCAGTGCTTCTTCAATCGCTGTTTCCGGATCGGCAAACTGGCTCGGATAGATCTTGGTAATCACAAAGATTTCTTCCCGGTCAATGCCATACTCTTCCATGGCTCTGCGGACGCCTTCCCCGACGGCATCCTCATTGTGATACATATAGGCGGTATCGATCAGGCGGCCCCCTGCTTCCAGCAGGCTCATGACGGAATTCACACAGGTATCATGATCCAGTGCGTAGGTGCCGAGTCCGAGGACCGGCATTTCGTAGCCGCTGTTCAGAAGCACCGTTTTGGTCTGCATGTCAAATACACCTGTTTCCTGCCCGGCTGCCGGCTGCG
>CAMNGB010000061.1 GCA_946537835.1 uncultured Erysipelotrichaceae bacterium | reverse complement strand
CAGTTCTTTGAAGTTTTTACCGTCCCAGTCTGCCATGCCGTAGTACCAGCCGTTGTTTCCCTGGCTGTCACTGAAGTCTTTTGCAAGATCGGCAATTTCTGTGTACTGTGCCGTCGGTTCGATGGCAACGGACAGCTTGCCGGCATCCCAGGCATTGTTCTTGTCAGGTGAGATCTGGAAGGATACGACATCATTGGCCTTGACTTCCACTTCCGTGAGCTTGATTTCAGCTTTATTATCTTCGCCCTTCTTGACTTCGACCTTCTGCTTCATCAGTTCCTTGTCATTCAGAGTGATGGTCAGAGTGACGCCGTCCGGCCAGTCAGGATTCTCATCATTATGTCCGAACTTTGTGTAATCACCGATGATATCGATCTTGCCGTCTTCCTTGACGACCCACTTGTAGATCGGGCTCAGCTGTACGCCGGTATGAACGAAGTCTTTCTTCATTTCCAGGCCTTCGCCTTTCGCCTTCTTGGAGAGATAGGCAGTGCCGTCGTCATTGGTCTTGCTCAGCGGCTTGGCGTTATCGGCAGATGTACCTTCCATGAAGTACCAGCCGTCAGTTCCCTGCTTGATCGAATCAAGTTCGCCGAGAACAGTCTTGTTGTCGTCACCCGGCTTCAGATCGATTTCCGGTGTTGTTTCGATGGCAACAGACAGCTTGCCGGCATCCCAGGCATTGTTGCTGTTGGGTGAAATACGGAATGACAGGATATCATTGGCTTTGACTTCCAGCTCTTCAAAATTGAAATCAAACACGTTATCATTGCCGTCACCCTGCTTGACATCGACTTTCTGCATCAGGATCTGCTTGTCATTCAGACTGACATAGAGAGTGACACCGTCCGGTACTGACGGATCGGAATCGTTATGCGGATACTTGACATAAGTACCGTCCACATCGATCTTGCCGTCGTCCTTGACAACCCATCTGTAGATCGGATTCAGTGTCGGTCCGGTATGGACATAGTCTTTCTTCATTTCCAGACCGTCTTCCTTCTTGGAGAGATATGCCGAGCCGTCGTCGTTTGTCTTTGTCAGCGGCTTGGCGTTGCTGAGGGCAGTTCCTTCCATGAAGTACCATCCGTCGGTTCCCTGTTTGATCGAATCGAGATCACCGAGAACAGTATTGTTGTCATCGCCCGGCTTCAGTTCAATTTCAGTTGTCGGTTCAATGGCAACTTCCAGTTTGCCGCCGTCCCAGGCATAGTTTCTGTCGCTGCAGATCTGGAAACTGATCTTGTCGCCGCGCTTGACAGCGAGTTTATTGAATTCGAACGGAAGAACGTTGTCATTGCCGTCTCCCTGTCTTACCGCAACCTTCTGCGACAGCAGCAGTGTGCCGTTCTGCCAGATCTTGACAGTGACACCGTCCGGTTCGGAAGGATTGCTGGATTCATGTCCGAACTTGACATATCGTCCGGAAATATCGATATTTCCGTCTTCGCCCGGCAGGAACTGATAGATCGGGTCAAGGGTCGCACCGGTATGGACAAAGTCCTTGCCGATTTCAAGTCCTTCGGTTCTTCTCGATCCATAGTTGCCGCTGTCAAGCTGCTTGGTCAGGACTTTTACGTTGTTCGGGGAAGTACCTTCCAGGAACCACCAGCCGTCTGTACCCTGTGTCATGGAGGTCAGATCCTTAAGGGCAGTATCGTTGTCGTTGTTTCCGACTCTGACTGTCGGAACCTTATTGGCATCTTCGATGACGAACAGATATTTGCCGCCGTCATATGCTGCGTTTTCTCCCGGATCGACAACCATCGTGATGCAGTCGCCGGCATTGACGCTGACACCGTAGGTAGAAAGATCACCGGTGACTTCTTCGGTTGTCGAAGGAGCGAAGTACTGCTGTTTCAGGGCTGTACCGTTCTTGAACAGCGTGACAGTCACACCGTCCGGATAGGACGGATTGGAATCCTGATTCAGAAGCTTTGTATAAAGAAGATCGATATTGATCTTTCCGTCTTCGGCAGCGACCCATTTGACATTGGCCGATTTGCCGTTGGCAGCCGGAACGATATAGTCTTTCTTGATTTCCACACCGTCAGCAGTATAGTACTTGTCTTCACTGCTGTTGTAGTTTTCAATGTTGACCGCAAAGAACGGATCATTGTGATATCCGAACTGGTAATACCAGCCGTTGTATCCCTGCGTGCCGCGGAAATCATCCAGGGTCGAGGCAAAATTGACGCGCTTGCCGTTGTAGGTGGCAGGTACGTTTCTTTCGGTATTGCCGACCAGGCCGCTGAGGCTGTCGATGGCAAATTCGAACTTGCCGCCGTCATAGGCATTGTTGTCAATGCCGCAGATGACCATGGTAATGAAATCACCCTGTCTGACATTCAGAGACGGTACATCCAGTCTCTTGGTAACGATATTGCTGACTTCCGGCGCAAATGTCTGCTGTGCCAGAACCGTATTGTTGTAATACAGCGTGACTCTGGTGCCGTCAGGCCATGCCGGATTGGAATCTTCATTCAGCATCTTTGTATAGGAAGCACGGACGGAAACCGTACCGTTCTGGGCAACTTTCCATTTGATGACGGCGGAACTGTCGTGCGTGCCGGTGTTGACATAGTCACGCTTGATTTCCAGCCAGCTCTTCTGGAAGTATCTGTCTTCCGACTGATCGAACGGTGTAATATTTCTGGCATTGAACGGATCATCACAGTAACCGCTCTGGAAATACCAGCCGTTGGAGCCCTGCGGACCGAAATCGGTCAGCACATTGGCAATGTTCTGACGGACATCATGGGAGATGACAGGCTGAGAGTATTCATCGGTCGTCCCGTTGATGTCAACGACCGTAACATCCAGCATGCCGCCGTCATAGGAGGAGTTGCCGCCGGCATCGATCATGACGTAGATGCGGTCGGACGGCGTGACATAGAGCATCGGTTCACGGGCTCTGACCATGTTTTCGCCCTTGTCGGGAACATCTACTTCCTCTTCATGCAGAAGTTCATTGTTCTTGTATACAAGCAGCCTGACACCGTCCGGGAAATCCGGATTGCCGTCATTCTGCTCGAATTTCGTATATCGGATACGCAGATCCACATATCCTTCTACAGCCGGGACCCAGCCGAGCACTGCTTTATGATTCAGAGAAGGATGGATAAAATCTTTCTTGATCGTCAGAGAAGGAGATGTATTGTTGATATATTCGCCGTTGTGCAAATGGGAAACAGGCTTGCAGTCTTCCGGACCGGTTCCGTACATATAGAGCCAGCCGTTGCTGCCCTGTTTGCCGAAATCATCGACACTGTCGGCATTGTTGTCTGTTCTTGATGGAACCTCAGGTGCATCCTGTTTATAGTTCACATCATTGATGGCAATATACAGACTGCCGCCGTCATAGGCATTGTTGGTTCTCGGATTGACAACAAAGTAAAGACTCTCCAGTTCCTTGACCGGCTGTCTTTCAATTCTGATCTGGGCAAAGTCTTCCTTGTCGGTGCTGATCGGAACATTTTCCAGCTGCAGAAGTTCTTTTCCTTTATAAACAAGAAGCTGAACACCGTCGGGATAGCTCGGATTGGAATCGCCGTTGACATTCTTGACATAGCTGACGGTGATGTTTACCTGACCGTTTTCAGCCGCTCTCCATTCAAGGATGGGAGAAACACCGTTGGCAGTATGTACAAAATTGTTCTTGATCTCCAGTCCGCTGGCGCCTGACTGTGTGTATCTTTCGCCGATGAATGATGTCAGAAATTCGGATCTTTCCGGATGTCTGTAATCGCCGGCTCTGAAAAACCAGCCGTTGCTGCCCTGCTTGCCGAAATCAATGACATTGAAGGCGTTGTTGGTGCGGTTCGGATCATCTGCAAACGGCGGCTCTTCTATTGCCTTGACGACAAATGCATCAGGCCAGAACTTTTCCAGAAGTTCTGTTTTGCTGCCGCCGCTGCCGCTGAAAATAGCCGCAACACCGGTACAGAGGGCAATCAGCAGTGCCAGACACAAGGCAAAAAGCTTTTTTGCCTTCGGCGACAGAGCTGCCCATAATGCAATCAGTCTGTTCTTTTTCTCTTTTTCTTTCTCGTTCGTCATCTTCCATAGCCTCCTTCTGCAGACACCTAGTAGTAAATGCCTACATGATCGAATTTCACTGCTGAATCAATGCTGTAAAGCTGCCAGTTCATTCCGACGGAAAAATACATTCTTGCCGTGAGAGCAACTTCATCATTGACATACAGGCACGTTACGCCGTCATGTACAAACAGGTTGATTTTCAGTGAATCCGCATTTTTGAAATCAAAGCTGACCGAGGACTGCGGATATCCGTCCATCAGCCGGTCAGTGTTGCAGAATTCAATCGTGTTTTCTTCAAGATTGAACAGATAGTTCAGGGTTCCGACGTTGTCGATATCCGGCGCAAAGGCGATGCCGAATTTGTCACCGTCCTTATATCCGGTGATTTCCGCCTCGATGCGTGCCGCATCCATGAAGCCTTCGAACTGAACCAGTTCATACTCTTCGCCGCCAAACTGGTAACCGCTGCCGGACGGTTTTACAGTTTCTGTCATCTTGACAGGCTTCATATTCAGTTTGTGGTTCATATTCGAAACAAGTTTTTTATTTACAACAGGAACCAGTGTGCCGTCACTGTTCTGCTGCATCTGATGAACAACCATATTTCCTGCCCAGTCATAATCGTTTTCGTCATCATGACCGACCTTGGTTCCGTTCCATCCGACCATATACAGGTTTTCGCCGTCTGTTTCCAGTCTGCCGGCATAGAATCCGCTGCCGTCGAAGGAATCTTTTTCCGGTTTTCTGAACGGGCCGCTGATCGAATCGGAAACACGGTAGTGCACGACTCTGTCAGGCCACTGATCGGAGAATGAGAGATACCATTTTCCCTTATAGCTGATCAGTGTCGGACATTCCATATTGGTTCCGTAACCCAGGTCATCGGTGAAGAAGATTCCCTTGTCTTCCCACTTGCTGAGATCCTTGGAAACATATTTCGCAATGACACCGGTTTCCTTTGTTCTGGTAACGATCAGCATCCAGTACTGCTGCTCTTCGGGTACATAGAGCACATACGGATCACGGAAATCGGTAGTTGAATAATTATCGTTGGCAATAAAGGTGTCTTCCGGAATCTTTTTCCAGTTCAGCATGTCGCTGCTGGTCGCATGCATGATCGCTTCCATCGGCTGCCGGTAATCGTTGTGACCGGTGAAGAATGCATGATAGGTCCCCTTCTGATCCTTGATGACACAGCCGGTTCCCAGGGCATTATCCTGTGCTTGGCCGTTTTCTCCGTAGGGAAGAACAATTCCCTTGTCTTCGTAGGTTGTGTAATCTTCGGTCGTATACAGTGCCCAGGGATGATATCCTGTTTTCCCGTCACGCTGATCCGCCAGGTAGAAGATATTCATCTTCCCTTCATCAAAAAACGGCATTGTGTCACCGACAAGCGCAAAGTCAGGTTTCGGAAAAACCATTGCAGTCCCTCCCTCCGTTGCGGAAGCGTCTGCATCCTGCGATGATCCGCATGCGCTCAGCAGTAACAGAAATGCCGCTGAAACAATCACTTTCAGTTTTCTCATAGTCACACCACCCTTATTAAAGAAGCTTTGCAGCATAATTTGGTAAAAACAGAAGACCATAACCATCAAATGCACAAAAATTAAAAAATGAATTGTGCATTTGCACAATTCGAGTATAACATGCATTAAATTGACATTAATACACACAATTGGTAGAAATGAGCATTTTCTTATTGAAACAGGCATCATATTGAAAACGTTTTCACAATGATGCCCCATATCTTTCAAGAAGCTGTACAGCCTCCCTGTATTTTTCAATTCTTTCCAGATCCCTGTCGTTCACTTCTTTCAGCCGGGAAAGATCGCTGTTGTGCTTCAGATCTGCCAGTTTAACCTTCCGTGCAGTCGGATTCACCGACAGGTTCCTGACATAGTCCATATAGGGAACCGCCCTGTCATGGGTCAGCAGCTTCAGCACGTCCGTGACTTCCTTCGGAAAGCCCATATGTTTCAGGTCTTCCATTGTGATATCAGTATCTTCAACGACATCATGCAGAAGCGCACAGGTGCAGGAGATTTCATCATCCATGCTCTGGGCAACCTGGTACGGATGGAAACAGTACGGAAAGCCGCCTTTGTCCTTCTGCCCCTGGTGTGCTTCATACATTACATTGATTGCCTTTTTTGTCATTTCCGTATAGATCATCAGTCATCCTCCATAATCAGTGCAAAGATCATTTCATCATCGTCCAGTTTTCTGCGGCCGCATTTTTCACAGTACAGATCTCCTTTCAGATAATAGTATCTGTCACCGTGATGAATGCGCCGGCGGCATTTACAGCATCTTGCCCCTTCGGACAGATGCACTTCATTCTTTTTCTTTCCGAAATCAAACAGTCCCATGACATGCCTCCTGTACTGTTATTATAGCCTGCTGCGGGATACAAAAATCCTGCCTGAGGCAGGATCATGTTCAGCTTGCAAATGTAAATACGGCGTCTTCGGCAATATTTTCGGCCAGGTCTTCCCAGGTCATGGTTCCGTCTTCATGGAAGAAGATTGTACCCTTGCCGTTTTCATAGATCTTTTCTTCCGACTTGACGCTGCCGTCCTCATTGAAGACCATATCTTTCTTGACGCAGTCAGTGTAATAGACGCTGCCTGTTTCACTGTCGAATTCACCGCTCATATCCCATTCGGATGCTTCGGCGGCACTGCTGCCCCAGTGGATATGAATCACGGCTGTTCTTTCGCCTTCGGCGCTGATTTCGGCAGTTGCCCGGTTCCATCCGTATCTGCCGACAAAGTTCATGACCGGATTCTGGGTATCGGATGATGCCGTTTCTGCGGCCGGCTCTTCCTTCGGTGCACTGCAGGCACAGACGCTCAGTGCCAGCATGCCTGCGGCAATCATTTTCATTATTCTGTTCATTTTTGTATCACCTCTGTTTCTGCTGTATCTACAGCCCTTCATTAAACCACATTCTTTCTATTTTTGACACCCGGAGTGTCGTCGTTGTCGTGATACATCTGTGATTCTGCACGATATCCATACGGTCTGATATACTTTTTATATGTCAGATAAGGAACATGTATATATTGCCATTGACCTGAAATCATTCTATGCCTCGGTAGAGTGTGTGGAACGGAATCTGGATCCGCTGACAACAAATCTTGTCGTTGCCGATCAGAGCCGTTCCAGCAAGACGATCTGCCTGGCTGTTTCCCCTTCCCTGAAGGCATACGGAATCAGCGGCAGGCCGCGTCTTTTTGAAGTGGAGCAGAAGGTATCGGAAGTCAACCGGATGCGCCGCCGGCATGCTCCGGCAGGAAAGTTCTCAGGATCCTCATACAGTGATCCGGAACTGAAGAACAACAGCAGTCTGGAACTGACCTATGTGACAGCTGTGCCGCGCATGGCTTTTTATATTGAATACAGTACAAGGATCTACAACATCTATCTGAAATACATTGCCCCTGAGGATATTCATGTCTATTCCATCGATGAGGTGTTTATCGATGCGACACATTATCTGAAGACATATCAGATGAGTGCCCATGAACTGGCAATGACAATGATCCGGGATGTTCTGAAGACGACGGGAATTACGGCAACAGCAGGCATCGGCACCAATCTGTATCTGGCCAAGGTTGCCATGGACATTGTTGCCAAGCATATCCCGGCTGATCGGGACGGCGTGCGTATTGCCGAACTGGATGAGATGTCCTACCGCAGAAGGCTCTGGAGCCATACGCCGCTGACTGATTTCTGGCGTATCGGCAGAGGCATTGCCAGACGTCTGGAGCAGTACGGCATTCATACCATGGGTGATCTTGCCAGAGTGTCCCTGACGAAGGATGAGCTGCTGTATAAGGAATTCGGAGTCAATGCCGAACTGATCATTGATCATGCCTGGGGCTATGAGCCGTGTACGATGGCGGATATCAAGGCTTATGTGCCCGAGAATCATTCCCTGACAAACGGTCAGGTGCTGCCCGGTCCCTATACCAAGGACAAGGGAAGGATCATTGTCCGCGAGATGGCGGAGAGTCTGACACTGCAGATGATGGAAAAAGGTCTGGTGACAAATACCGTCGGTCTGACTGCCGGCTATGATGCCTCATTCAATCCCGAGACATTTACCGGCACCTATGCCAATGACTGGTACGGACGCCGGCTGCCCAAGGCTGCCAGCGGCACCGAACGGCTCGGCATGTATACGGATTCGGTGCATAAGATTACCGATGCCCTGCTGAAGATCTATGATGCGGAAGTGGATGAGACATTGATGGTACGCCGTTTCTATCTGTTCTTCGGCAATGTCAAGGAAAAGGACAAGGTAAAGAACCAGACTGTTGTGGAACAGTTTGACCTGTTCTCACAGCCGGATCCGAAGCGGCATGAAAAGGAACAGCAGGATCTGCAGAAGGATGAGAAGATCCAGCAGGCGATGCTGGACATCCGCAGAAAGTTCGGAAAGAATGCAGTCCTGAAAGGCACCAGTCTGGAAGACGGCGCAACCGGGAAAGAGAGAAACAAGCAGATCGGAGGTCACAAGGAATGAAAGACGATCACCGCTATGATGACATCATTGATCTGCCGCATCATGTATCAAAAAACCGGAAACAGATGAACCGTCTGGACCGGGCTGCCCAGTTCTCCCCTTTTGCTGCCCTGACCGGATATGATGCGGCCATCAGAGAGACTGCCCGGCTGACCGACCGGCGCATACAGCTGAGCGACAGTGAACTGGAAGAACTGAATGAACGGTTTGTGCTGCTTTCCGGACAGCTGGATGAGCGGCCGGAAGTGACATTGACTTTCTTTGTCGAAGACGAAAGAAAAGACGGCGGCAGATATGAGACGAAGACCGTAAGACTGCGGCGGATCGATACCGTGCAGCGGGTCCTGATTACCGAAGACAGAGAGAAAATTGCCATGGATGATATTCTGGCAATCCGCAAAGATAACAAATAACAGTGCCGCAAAAAGGTATACAATGAAACCATGAAAAAAATCCTGCAAAAAATATTGATCATTTTTTTCAGCTGTCTGCTTTTTCTTCCGGGAACAGTCCGGGCATTTGCCGACGAAGAAGAACAGAAGGATGACAATACGATCGATCTGACCGCAACCTACTATGTTCTGACTGTGCGGCAGGACAGATCCCTGACCGTACCGTTTTCGGTTGACTGGTTCGAGGGTGATGCACGCTTTTACAATCATAATCTTGCCAAGGCATCCCTGGGGCTGGCAGTTTCTTCGTTCCGTCCCAACCAGCAGATGTCCGATCCTTACCGCAGTGCCGATGCCAGTGCCATTTCCTATCTGGAACAGGCCGGGTTTACGGAAATCCAGAGTGATGACTATGACAAGAATCCGAGCATCTATACGGTTTCCACGATCATGGGCCACCAGAAGATCGGCAGCGGCGATGATGCGTTTGAGATGATTGCCATCGGTGTCTGCGGCCAGGGCTATATGGATGAATGGGAATCGAATTTCACGATCTCCTACGGAAATACGGAAGGACAGGAAATCCATTCCGGATTCGAGAGATCGTCGCGGCTGATCTATGACCGTATTTTCGGATATATTGCCAATCACCATCTGAGCGGAACGATCAAGGTATGGATCACCGGCTTCAGCCGGGCTGCAGCAGTTTCCAATGTTACGGCAAAGTGGCTGTGCGATTCGGATGTGTTTGATGAAGATACGGTCTTTGCCTATACCTTTGCGACACCGCAGACAACCTTGAAGCCGGAATACGGCAAATACCAGAACATCTACAATATTGTCGGCAAGAGTGATCCGGTCCCGATGATTCCCTTCTCGGACTGGGGATTCGGACGCTATGGAGTTACCCTGACGACACCGTCGGTTGAAGCGGATTCCGCCTTCAAGGAAAAGAGAATCAAGGCCAATGCCATCTACAAGGAGATTACCGGCATTGACTACTGGGTCAATCCGGAGATGGACAAGCAGATCAGAAATATCCTGTATTATCTTCTGAAGATCTGCCCTGATATCAATACCTACAGATATTCCCTGCAGGATCAGCTGATCCATCTCTGGGAAGACCGATCTCCGGTCAATGTCATATCCCGATTCCTGGATATAGCTTCCGATCCGCTTCTGATCCAGGAAAAGAACCGGGATGAGGCGAATGCCTTCCTGGATTATATGGCCTACCTGCTGAAAGATGCCCTGACCAGCCGCAACAGCTTCCGCATCTATAACCAGAACGCTTCGGTCGGTTCCAACCTTGCCCAGGCACATACCCCGGAGCTTTATATTTCGTGGGTGTTCTCTGCCGATGACGGCACCGAGCTGTATTCGGCCAATGACGCCTATACCTATCTGCTGATCAGCGGCGATATCAATGTCGCCCTGAAGCATAACGGTGAAGTTGTTGAAGAACTTCTCTGCAGTGAAAAAGACGGTCGTGACGGAAATATCTATCTGATGCGCACCGAAGAAAACGTAACTGTGACACTGCCGAACGATGAAGTTTATGAAATTGAAATCACGCCGGCTGAATATACCTTCTCCATGGTTATCCAGGCGGATTATTCCGTTGACAAGCTTTCTCCGATCAGCACCGGGTATGTGTACTATGAACTGGAGAATGAAGACGACGTGGTCAATGTGACAATTGACAAAGACGGTGTCATGACTTCAACCAAAAACGGCCAGCATGATGAGGGAATGATCCTGGAATCGGATGAATATCTGAACAATTCCGAATTCATCAGTGTCGAGCGCAGGAGCTTCCTGAACCTGCCCTGGCGCACCCTGGCGATTCTCAGTATCTCGGCCATTATCATTGCCGTATCGCTGGTGATCTATCAGATCGTATGGGTCATTGCCAGATTCCGTTTCCGTCATCTTGTCAGACGCGGCGTTATCCGCTCCGGAACAAAGTTCCGCAGCATGCCAATGTTCTGCATGTTCTGGATGTTCCAGCTGTTCCTGATCGGTGAATTCTATGCGGTTCTCTTCAACGACCGGATCAGTGTTACCCTCACCTTCAAGGCCATCATCGGCCTGCTGGGTGTTGCCATTGCCACGATTGCATATGACAGCCATAAGACGAATCTGAACCGTTCCATCCAGTTTGCTCTGATGCTGCTGATGTGTGCGGATGTCACCACCAGGATCAACGTTATGATCGGTGCCGTTCTGCATGTGCTTTCCTATATGTATCTGACATATGTCTTCATCAGGGAAGAAAAACCGGTTCCTTCCCAGATCACGATATGGGGCTTCCTCTGTGTTGTTGCGGCAATTGCCG
Source organism: uncultured Erysipelotrichaceae bacterium (assembly GCA_946537835.1). Classification (GTDB taxonomy): domain Bacteria; phylum Bacillota_I; class Bacilli_A; order Erysipelotrichales; family Erysipelotrichaceae; genus Bulleidia. The sequence continues at coordinate 523 of CAMNGB010000061.1, read as the reverse complement.
TGTACATGCAGCCGGCAAATCCGTTCGGCAGCAAGTTCTACATCCTTGTCTATGTCTGTGCTGCTCTGGCCATGGCCTGTGCATCCTTCCCGATGCCGAGAAGATGCCTGAGCGCATCCATTCTCCTGTTCCTGGCCGGCATTCTGACAATCCTGAATATCGTCCTCAACGAACCGTTCCTGGTTCATATTCTGTCGCTCGGAACCTATTATGCAGGTATTTCCACTCTGGCAAGCACGGGTCTGAGAATTCCGCTCGCCAGACTGGTCCCGACCTATGTCGACGACGAAGAAATCAAAGAAGTAGAAGATGGTATCAAAGAAGAAACCAAAGAAGCATCATAATCAGAACAGGTGAACTAACCCGCCGCTTAGGCATTGCCTTGAAGCGGGGGCTTCCTGCGAAGTGAGTATACCCAATGGTTCCTCATATTGAGCAGGCTATCCCGGCAGTTCCTGCCGTTCTTGTATATATACGTTACTTATCAGGCATACAGTATCTGTATGCCTTTTTCTCTGATGTT
>CAMNGB010000060.1 GCA_946537835.1 uncultured Erysipelotrichaceae bacterium | reverse complement strand
AATGCCCTGGGGAAGAGTTCCCCTGACATATACATAGGTATCGATATAGACAGACGGATTCTGAAGCACGGCTTCCACCGTCAGTGCTGCTGCCGTGGGCTGCTGCTCAAGGACCGTATATCCGTCCATGGACAGTGCCGGCTCACCGTTATCCAGCAGAACCACGGTGCCGTAAGCCTCTACCGGAACGGAACCGTCGCTCGGGATATAATTGATGATCCGGATCTTCTGACTGAGGTCTTCGGATCCGTTCAGATAGGCGATCGGATTTCCGTTTTCATCCATGCCGGCAATGCTCTGGGGAAGATTTCCTCTGACATATACATAGGTATCGATATAGGCAGACGGATTCTGAAGCAGAAGCTCTACCGTTGTCACCACATTGCTTTGCGGCTGTACGGTTCCTGTTTCCTGACCTGAAGGCTCAGATGCAGGCGCGGTTTCTTCTTTCTTTCCGATATCTGTTTCCTGCCGCGGATTCGGATGCACTGTTTCATTGCCGGAAATGTGAATTGCCTGATCGGCAAAGCAGCCGGTGCATATCACTGCTGCACAGAGCAGAAAGCATACTGCCAGACCGGCGGACGGCTTCCGGTATTTCAGGATATTCCGGATCCTTCTTTTGACATCAGTTTCACCGAAGGCAACCGGAGCTGCGGCAATATGCCCGGCTGAGGCATATTCAAGCAGGATCTGCGCATAATCGCTCCGCTCATTCCTGGCCATCTTCTGAATGACGGCTTCATCGCATGCCATCTCAATATCCCGGCACAGCAGATGGTATGCAAGCCACACCAGCGGATTGAACCAGTAAACCGAAAGAATGATGAACGCTGCCGGTTTCAGGATATGATCTCTCCTGGCGATATGTGTCCGCTCATGAAGAAGGATCATGTTTTTCTTTGCCTCATCACACGGCGGCAGACAGATCACCGGCCGGAACAGGCCGTATACAAACGGAGATTCAAACTGACTGCTGACGGCAATGCCGTGATCTTCGGAAGCGGCACGGCTGATCTTTCTTCTCAGCAGAACGGAAGACAGGATCATATATCCGATCATCACTGCGGCTCCGGCAATCCAGACTGCGGCAGCTGTTCCGGCAATGATCTGAAGCGGATTGGCAGAATCAGCCGCAGCCGGTGCGAAATTCTCCTGCAGGACAGGATTGACTGCCTGATCGACTGCCTGGATTCCGCTTGTGATCTGCGGTGTCTCGCTGACGGCGATGTTTTCCGGTATGACCTGAGAAGGCGGCAGTAGTGTCGGTATGAATGAAAATGAGAACGGGAAAACCAGACGGATGCCGACCATGATCCAGAGCCATACGATATACTTTCTCCCTGCTTTCGCAAAAATCATGCGGAGCAGAAGGACGGCAAGGATCATAAAGGAGGCACGGATCGAAAGATTGAGACATTTCAGAAACAGTTCTTCCATAATTATTTTCCTTTCCTGTAATCAGATATCATTTTTTCCAGTTCATTGATGTCATTTTCACTGAGCTTTTCATGCTTTGCGAATGCGCTGATAAATGCCGGAAGCGAACCGCTGAACCGCTTCTGAACCAGTTCATTGATCTCCGAAGCCTGCACCTCTTCCCTGCTTACCAGGGACACCACCATTGCATTCTCGTTTTTCACGGCACCCCGTTCGGAGAGCCTTCGGATCACGGTATAGGTTGTCGCCTTGGACCAGCCGAGCTTTTCCCTGCACAGGCGCACCAGTTCGGTGCTGTTGACCGGTTCATTCTCCCAGAGAATTTCGCAGAAGCGGTATTCGCTTTCATATATTTTCGGTGTATCCATGATTCCTCCGTGGTTTAATACATTCAACCTTCAATTGAAGTTTAACGCATTAAACCAATCGTGTCAATTCCCGGCAGGCCTCTGATTCTGCCTTTTCACGTAAAAAAAAGAGAAGAATATCTATTTCTTCTCTTTTGTCTAACTTGAGATCTTAGCGACCTCGTTTTCAAAGAATGCCTTTGATTCCTCAAAAGTCATTCCCATGGCCACTGCGATTTCGGCATAGAGGTACTTCTCCGCTTTCTGCAGGTATTCATCATCAACAGTTGCCATTCTCTTATTGGCTTCACGCCTTGCCTTGTTGCGGCTGTAGGAAGTCTTGATGATACAGACCAGATCGGCAACATTGTTTGTTTTCATGAGTGCCGCATACTGGCTCTTCATATTCGCCGGCTTGTTTGCAAGCCTCTGAATATCCGGAGTTTCCTTGATGAGTTGATCAATCTCCTCTTTTGTGATCAGGTTTCGCAGATGTCCGCCCTTATTCGCAACAGGAACCTGCATTTTCACGGAACCGTCCTGCTTTTCATAAGGTACGAGAAGGTAACACTGTTCTCCCGTAAAGTCGCTTCGGTGTTTGCCGACAATCTTGCAGACATCCCGTCGATAGACGACGATATCATTGACCTTATACATTTCAAACACCTCTTTTGTAGACATATTATACCATTTTTTGACACGTCAGTTGAACATGTCAATTGTGTGAAATAATGTTATTTTACACGCAATGCTGTGCGTTTTCATACGATCTGCAGCAGAACGAATTTCAGATATTCCGTTTCCGGAACTGCCGGCATGACCGGATGGTCAAAGGATGCACCTCTGACTTCAACAAGACGGATCTGGACACCGGCATCCTTTGCGGCTTCCAGAAGCATCCGCATGAACTCTTCCTTCGGCATGAAATGCGAGCAGGAATTAGTCGCAAGATACCCGCCCCTGGGCAGCAGCTTCATGGCTTCGGCATTGATTTCGCGATAGCCTCCGAAGGCATTGCGGAAGGTACGGCGGCTCTTGGTGAACGCCGGCGGATCAAGAATGATCAGATCGAAATGCGCATGTTCCGCCCGCAGCTGCGGCAGTACTTCAAAGACATCCCCCTGCCGGAATGCAATCTTCAGACTGTTGCGGCCGGCATTTTTCGCAGCCATTGCCAGTGCCGTTTCGGAAATGTCCATGGCAGTGACGGATGCGGCATTCCCCATCGCCGCATTCATGGCAAAGGAACCGGTATGGGTGCAGCAGTCAAGCACATGACGGTTTGCGGCAATGCGCCGCACGGCCAGGCGGTTGTATTTCTGATCCAGGAAAAAGCCTGTTTTCTGGCCGTTCTCCACATCCACTTCATAGCGGATGCCGTTTTCGGTGATCTCCGTGATGCATGTATCGGGATGCTTATCGCCATACCATCCCTGATACTGAGGAAGACCTTCCTTGGCGCGCAGATCGTCTTCGTTGCGTTCATAGATGCCGGCGATTTCAATGCCCATATCCGCAAACTGACTGATCAGTGCCTGATAGACGGTATCCTTATGCATTTCCATGCCGTAGCTGGCAATCTGACTGACCAGAATATTCTCATAGCGGTCAACGGTCAGTCCCGGCATGCCGTCGGCTTCACCGTGAATCAGCCGGCAGCAGGAAAAATCCTCACCCATCGTATCGATGCGGTACTGCAGGGCATATCTGACCTTTCTCTGAAAGAAGGCATCATCAAATTTCTCATTGGCATTATTGCCGAGGATCCGCACCCGGATCTTGGATGCGGCACTGTAGAAACCGGTGCCCAGCCAGTTCCCCTTCTGTCCGAATACATCTGTAAATGATCCGTTTTCAATGGTTTCGGTCTGTTCCGTGATTTCATCCGCATATACCCACGGATGTCCGTTTCTGATGCGGTTTTCCTGTTTCTTTGTCACCCTGATAAAAGGGAATGTTCTCTTCTGTTTCATGTGCCCTATTGTAGCATTAAAAAACCTGATATTCATATTGAACATCAGGCTTCATGCAATGCATTGTAATACTCGTCATCCACCGGTTCCAGCCATTCATGGCTTCCTTCCGCCAGCCTTGACATGACGGAAAGATGGGCAAACCAGGAATCCTTTGCGGCACCGTGCCAGTGCTTGACACCGAGCGGAATTTCAATGACATCGCCGGGCACCATCTTTACCGGATCCTTTCCCCATTCCTGATACCAGCCTTCGCCGCCGACGCAGACCAGGATCTGCTGGCAGCCGTGATGGATATGCCAGTTGTTGCGGCAGCCCGGCTCGAAGGTGACGTTGCTGATATCGGTCTGGGCAGAGGCAGATGTCAGCCGTGCCAAATAACTGGTGCCGATGAAATACTGACTGACGGGATTGATGCCGCCGAGTTCAAATGGTGATACCTTGTTTTTCATATTGTCTTCCCCTTTTCTATTCATACGCAACGGTCAGTCTGACATTGCCGTTTGCGAGCAGTTCCTGCATTTCCTGTTCCGTCCTGTTGTCAACATGTCCGAGTCTGGTATAGTCCCAGGAATTTGTTCCGTAGAAAATGACGATCATGTTTCCGGTATAGAGGACAATGTCGCCGGCTTCGGTATCTGTCGGTTCATCTTCTGCCGGCAGGCTGAATCCCAGCTGGCCGACCTGTTCAAAGCCGCCGTACATTGTCATCTGGATGTCCAGAGGTTCCTTCTGCACGGCTTCCCTCAATGCCGCAACAGCATCATTTTCTTCCCATGTTACCGGCACTGTGACGCCGTCAATTTTCAGTATCATTTCCTTTTCTTCCTCTTTTGTCTCTTCTGTTTCACTCTGTCCGGCAGCGACTGTCCCTTCAGCCGGTGTACTGCATCCGAACAGTACGGAAACAGCAATCACCGAAAGCAGGGTTTTCATGAATCTGTTCATTTTACGCTCTCCATATAACGACTGATTTCAGCCATGCGCTCACTCTGTCTGACCGAGAACGGACATCTGCTGTCGCAGTGGCCGCACTGAATGCAGGCAGAGGCATTGACCTCCAGTGTCCGGTAATGCTCAACTGCCATGGCATCACCGGCCAGGGCAAGATCGTAATACTTGTTTACAAGACTGATATCGATTCCCATCGGACAGGGCTTGCAGTGACCGCAGTAGACACATTTGCCGGCTGCCTGCGGCGGTGCAAACGAAGCGATGACCGAATAGTCCAGTTCTTCCTCGCTCTTTTCATGGTATTTCAGCAGTTCATCGATTTCTGCCGCGCTTTTCGCACCCGGCAGAGCAACCAGAACACCCGGCTTGTCGAGAATATAATGCAGGCACTGCCACGGTGTCAGAGCCCGGCCGAACGGTGACAGCGAAGCATCCAGAAGCTGACCGCCGGAGAACGGCTTCATGACGGAAATGCCGATTCCCTCCTTTTCACATCTCTGATAGACGGCATTGCGTTCTTCGGCAGAACCGTAGGCATACTGCCCTTCTCCCCAGTCATAGGCAGGATTGACGGAGAACATCAGCATATCCACATCGGCTTCATCAAGAATTCTCATGATGACCTGCGGGGTATGGGAAGACAGGCCGATATGACGGACGATTCCCTCTTTCTTCAGCTGCAGAATATAGTCATAGATGCCGTTTTTCCGATATGTTTCCCAGTCGGAGAATTCATCCTGACAGTGAATAAAGCCATAGTCGATATAATCGGTCCGCAGTTCCTTCAGCATCTTTGCGACTGATCTCTTTACCGTTTCCAGGTCCAGCGACCAGCCGTATTCCCCTTCGGTATAATCGGCTCCGAAATGAATCTGATAGAAGATGTTCTCACGGACATCATGCAGGGCTTCGCCGTAAACGGGAAAGGCATCGCCGTGTCCGGCCGCAAGATCGAAATAATTGATGCCGCCTTCATATGCCCGCTTCAGGGTTTTCACACCTTCTTCAAAGCCGGCTTCATGGATATATGAGGATCCCATGCCGATCTCGCTGATTCTGTCACCGGTCTTTCTGTTTGTTCTGTATTTCATTCTGTCGTCTCCTTTTTTGCATTATGCCTGTATTTCTGAAAGAGATCCATACGCAGAGCACGGCTCCCGGTATGCTTTCAGAGTTCTTCGCCGTTTGAGGCAATGACTTTCTGATACCAGTAATAGCTGTCCTTGCGGATGCGCTTCAGATCCTTCAGATCCATGTCTTCGCGGTTGATATAGACAAAGCCGTAGCGCTTGCGGAATCCCTGGTGTGAGGACAGCAGATCTTCGAAGGACCACGGTGAGTAGCCGATCAGACCGACCCCGTCGGCAATGGCATCGGCGCAGGCCATGATATGTTCCCGCAGATAGTCGATGCGGTAATCGTCATGAACCTTTCCGTCTTCGGTAAGAGTGTCAGCCATGCCCAGGCCGTTTTCGGTAATGATCATCGGCAGATGGTATCTGCCCCAGTAGTCATTGAGAACGATCCGCAGTCCCATCGGATCGATCTGAGCGCCGTATTCGCTGGCCTGAAGGTTTTCATTCCGTTCGTCACGGCAGTATCCGTACTGATCGAAATCAACCTCATTGCCGCGGTACACGCGCATCCCGGCGGGATGTCCGTCATCTGCCGGAAGATACGATGCACACAGGGTGCGGTAATAATTGAAGGCGATGTAGTCAGGGCGTCCGTATTTCAGAATTTCCCTGTCCCCTTCCTGCATCTGCGGAACGATGTCTCTCTCTTTGAGATAGCGCATATAGATGCCGGAATACTCCCCGTAATAATGCATATCGAGACAGTATACGGTCTTCATGTAGTCATTCATCCTGGCTGCCCATACATCTTCCGGCTTGTTGGTCAGAGGATATGTGCAGGTTGAAGAGACAGCCGGACCGATCTTTCCGCCTTCCACCAGCTCATGGCAGGCTTTCGTTGCCAGGGCATGCGCCAGGAACATGTGATAGTCCATCTGGGCACGCATCTTATCGGCCTTCCAGGCATCGGGTTCATTGATGTTCATGCGTTCATCAACGCGGATCATCAGATTCTGTTCATTGATGACCTGCCAGTATTTCACCCGGTCCCCGTAGTGTTCAAAGCACACCCTCGCATAGCGCTCAAAGGCATCGGCGCAGCGTCTGTCTTCCCAGCCGTTGTACTTTTCGACAAGGGCATACGGCAGATCGAAGTGATACAGGGTCACAAACGGACGGATACCGTTCTGGATCAGAAGATCGATCACCCTGTCATAGAAGGCAATGCCCTTTTCATTGACTTCTCCGTCACCGTCGGGAATGATTCTTGCCCAGGACAGTGAGAAGCGGTAAATGTGCATGCCCAGTTCCTTCATCAGGGCAATGTCTTCTTCATAGTGATGATAGAAATCACTGGCAACTCTGGAATCTGCCTGCCGGTCGGAACGCTTGAAGGAATTGAAATCGGCAACGGTCATTCCCTTTCCGTCTTCATCCCAGCCGCCTTCGATCTGAAATGCGGACGAAGAAGCACCCCAGAGAAAATCTTTCGGAAAATGTGTCATAAATACCTTTCTGTTTTATTTCTGAAAAAGGCACGGTCTGAGCCGTGCCTGAGATTCAGCGTTTGCTTGGATCGTAGATCTCACCGCTTGCTTTCGGTCCGACCTGTCTGCCCGAGAAGAGAACAATGACAATGATCGTCAGCACATACGGGAACATATTGACAAGTTCAGCCGGAATATTTGCCAGCAGCGGAATGCTCGATACATAGAAGGACAGGGTCTGCGAGAAGCCGAACAGAATGCCGGCACCGAGAATGCCCCACGGATTCCACTGGCCGAAGATCAGCGTTGCGATGGCAACGAAGCCGAGGCCGTGAATGGATCCGACATTGTAGTATGTCTGGGTCGAAAGAACCAGGGCGGCTCCGCCGAGACCGGCAAAGGCACCGGACAGCAGAACACCGATCCATCTGGTCTTGACAACGCTGATACCCATCGAGGCAGATGCCTGCGGGAATTCACCGCAGGATCTCAGCCGCAGGCCGAAGGCTGTCTTGTACATGACAAACCAGACGATGATGACCAGTGCATATGCCATATAGGTAAACGGATAGTTGCTGGTAAAGAACAGCTTGCCGATAATCGGAATATCCTTGAGAAGCGGCACCGAAACACGGCTGAAGACATCACCGTTGTTGAAGGAAGCCGTCGACTTGGCATTGAAGAGAATTTCACACAGATAGATCGTAAGACCGCCGGCCAGTACATTCAGTGCCGTACCGGAAATGGTCTGGTCCGCACGCATGTGAATGGCCGCATAGGCATGAATCGAAACGAACAGTGTCGCTGCCGCGATGGCTGCCAGAATGGCCCACCAGATGGCATTTTTGACACCGGCTGCCGAAAGCAGCACAAGCACTGTGGCCGAGGTGAAGCCGCCGATCTGCATACAGCCGTCGAGGGCGACATTGACGACGCCGGAGCGTTCCGAGAAGAGACCGCCGAGAGCGGTAATGATCAGCGGTGATGCGAGCATCAGGGCGATCGGAAACATTTCAACAATCAGTTTCATGATTTCGGCGCCTCCATTTTTCTTTTCGCTTCAAGTTTATTCAACACCAGTACGATACCGTACTGGATGGCAATGAAGATCAGGATGCAGGCCTGGATCAGCTGGGCAATTTCCTTGGAGATGCCGAGCAGCTGCAGGGTCGTTCCGGCAGCCTTCAGCAGACCGATCAGCAGACCGCCGAAGATGATGCCGCTCGTCTTGCAGGCACCGATCAGGGCAACCGAGATGCCGTCAAATCCATAGTTGTCAAAGGCCGTAAAGATACGTCCGTAACTGTAGACGCCCAGCGTGACAATTGCGCCGGCAATACCGGTAAAGGCACCGGCGATCATCATTGAGAGAATCGTATTCATGTTCGTTGACATGCCGGCATAGCGGGCACCTTCCTTATTGAAGCCGGTCGCTCTCAGCGAGAAACCGAAACTGGTCTTTTCGATAATGAACCAGTAGAGCAGCAGGCAGACAATGACAACGAGGAATCCGAAATGGAACTTGGAAGACGTCCCGAAGTTCAGCGGTGTAAAGGATGCCGAAGCCGGGAACTGGATCGTTCTTGCCAGTGTTTTCTGATCGACCGGCAGGAATGTGCGTACGACCCAGGAATTAAAATACAGGGCAATGTAGTTCATCATGATGCATATGACGACTTCATTGATATTTCTGAGGGCCTTGAGCAGACCGGGCAGGAAGGCCCAGCAGGCTCCGGCCAGACCGCCGGCAATGACGCAGGCAATCGGATGAATGACCGGCGGCAGCGGTACAAACAGGGCAACTGCGGAAGCTGCCAGGGAGCCGATGATAAACTGGCCCTCACCGCCGATGTTGAACATGCCGGTACGGTATGCAAAGGCAACCGAGAGACCGGTCAGAAGAACCGGCAGACAGTTCAGCAGCCAGTTCAGGGGATACATCAGATTGAATCCCTTATGCGGTGCGCTCAGATCGAATCCGGTCAGCGAGCACAGCAGAGCCGAGAACATGTCCAGCGGATTCTTGCCGGTGATCAGCAGAAGAAGGCTTGCCAGCAGCAGGCCGAGAATGACAGCCAGCAGGGAAATTGTCCGTGAACTGTATTGTTTCATACCTGCGCAGCCTCCTTTCTCAGAGCCCCGGACATCATCAGTCCGAGTTCATTTTCAGTCGCATCCTTACGGTCGATCATGCCTGTCAGTTCACCGTCATGAATAACGGCGATACGGTCTGACAGATTCATGATTTCATCCAGTTCAAGGGAGACCAGGAGAACTGCCCTGCCCTTGTCCCTTTCCTGAACAATGCGGTTATGAATACTTTCGATGGCGCCGACGTCAAGACCGCGGGTCGGCTGTACGACCAGCAGGACATCGGCCGAACGGTCAACCTCACGGGCGAGAATCGCCTTCTGCTGGTTGCCGCCGGACATATCGCGGGTAATCGAATCCTTGCCTTCGCCGGAGCGGACATCGAATTCATCGATCAGACGGTTTGACTGTCTGTCAATTTCATCATTCTGCAGAATGCCGTGCCGGACATACGGAGCAGTATTGTAGTCATGTATCACAAAGTTTTCGCGCAGCTGGAAGTCAAGGATCAGACCGTGCTTATGCCTGTCTTCCGGCACGTGCGAAAGACCTCTGACATAGTGTTCACGGATCGACATGTTGGTAATATCGGTGCCGTTCAGAATGATCTGTCCGCTTTCCGGCCGGATCAGACCGGTCAGGGCATAGACAAGTTCGGTCTGGCCGTTGCCGTCGATACCGGCAAGACCGACGAGTTCCCCTGCCCTTACGGTCAGCGCGAAGTTTTTGACGGCCGGCAGTCCCTTGACATCCTTTACGTTCAGATTTCTGATTTCGAGAACAACATCGCCGGGGGTCGCTTCCTTCTTTTTCGTCGTGAAGCTGACAGCACGTCCGACCATCATCTCAGCCATCTGTTCTTCCGTGACGTCGGCAACCTTGTAGGTGCCGATGCACTTGCCTTTTCTGAGAACCGTAAAGGTATCGGCAACCGCCTTGATTTCCTTCAGCTTATGAGTGATCAGCAGGATCGTTTTGCCTTCCTTGATCAGGTTGCGCATGATTTCCATCAGCTCATTGATTTCCTGCGGTGTCAGAACGGCAGTCGGTTCGTCAAAGATGAGAATGTCGGAATCGCGGTAAAGCATCTTCAGAATTTCGACACGCTGCTGCATACCGACACCGATGTCCTGAATCTTCGCTTTCGGATCAACCATCAGGCCGTACTGTTCACTCAGTTCAGCCACTCTTTTTTCAGCACTCTTCAGATCGACGGTTCCGAATTTCGTTTTCGGTTCCTTGCCGAGGATGATGTTTTCGGTGACGGTAAAATTATCAATCAGCTTAAAATGCTGGTGGACCATGCCGATGCCGAGATCGTTGGCGATATTCGGATCGGTGATCTTTACTTCCTGACCATTGACCTTGATCGTTCCCCTTGTCGGCTGGTACAGTCCGAACAGAATCGACATCAGCGTCGATTTGCCGGCACCGTTCTCGCCGAGCAGAGCATGAATCGTATTTCTCTCAACCTGCAGAGTAATATTATCGTTCGCTCTGATGCCGGGGAAGTCCTTGGTAATGTTCAGCATTTCAATTGCATAATCCATGAAACTTCCTCCTGCTGTAATTATCAAACGGTCTTATCTCTATTTATTGTAACAGGTTCGGCTCAGTGACGAATACAAATCCGGCAAAAAAAAACATGCGGCTCAGCGCATGTCATTTTACCGTATTCGGATTCAGTTCAAATTCAGCCGGATTGAAGCGCGGGCAGACACTTTCCTTGGTGCAGATCACGGAAGCAGCCAGGCGGGTGCCGATCACGCATGCCTCATGCAGTGTCTTGCCGTAGGTCAGTCCGATTGCCACGCCGGCAAAGAAGGCATCGCCGCAGCCGGTCGTATCAATAACATCGACTTTCTGGGGCGGAACATATCCGTGTATGCCGTCGCAGCGGGCATAGACCGCACCGTCTTCGCCGAGGGTCACGACCATGGCCGGAATATGAGCCTGGCGGATCTTGCGCAGCAGGATCTCCTCCAGTTCAGTCGGCGTCTTTCTGTCATAGTTTTTGGAAAACAGCATTTCCGCTTCCTGCAGGTTGCATACAACACAGTCGGTGCGCTGCAGCAGATCGCGGCGTTCCATGGCAATCGACATGTTGGATACAACCGCATAGATGCGTCTGTCATATTTTTCAGACAGTTCAAAGATCGGCTTCAGTACTGCCACATCCATGTCGATTTCAACACAGATACTGTCGGCATTCCGGAAGATCTCGTCTCCGTGATCGGCCAGAGTATTGATGATTTCACTGAGATCGGGGCGCTTGGAAATCGACGCCGTGACATCACCGTTGTTGTCAAATATAGCCAGCCAGGTGCCGAGTCCGTCCTCGGTCCGGCGGATATAGTCGGTGTTGACCTTATGCCGCTTCAGCTTGTCAATGACATCGGTGCTCAGTCCGGAATTATCGGCAACGCTGACAAAGGTCGGACGCAGTTCGACATTGGCAATATCTTCTGCCACGTT
>CAMNGB010000059.1 GCA_946537835.1 uncultured Erysipelotrichaceae bacterium | reverse complement strand
GCGAGACATGGCTGTACAGCAGAGAAGAAATTCCAGTACAAGAAGGGACAAGAGAAGGACTCATTACAAGCTGGTTGCTCCGACACTGGTAAAGTGCCCGGTATGCGGTGAGATGAAGCGTCCTCATCATGCCTGCCCGAACTGCGGAAACGTCGGTCCGGTCAAAGCAGACGCTGAATAAGATATCTCTTATAACCAGAAAAAACGAAGGCTTGAAAGAGCCTTCTTTTTTTATGCTTTTCCCTATATTTTTCTTGTAAAATACATGTAAAGTGGTACACTTGTGGTAGAAAGTGGGGAGAAGTGGAGGATAGATGACAATGTTTATCGGTCAGTACAGACATAATCTGGATGCCAAAAACAGAATCATCGTTCCTGCAAAGTTCCGCGACGGGTTAGGCGAAGGGTTCGTAGTTACGAAGGGCCTCGACGGATGTCTTTCGATCTATACAGCCGAACGCTGGGCAGAAATGATTTCCAGACTGGAAAGAATTCCGGCTACCAAGCGGGAAGCCCGTCAGTATCTGAGAAGCCTGACATCCAAGGCTGTCGAGTGTTCTCTGGACAACCAGGGCCGTATCCAGCTCCCGCAGTTTCTGCTAGCCACAGCCAGTATTCAAAAAAGCTGTGTGGTAGTCGGTGTTGCCGACCATGTCGAGATCTGGCCGGAAGAAACATGGGATTCCTATGATGAGGAAGCATCCGAATCATTCGAGACCGTGGCTGAATCACTGACGGAGTTCCTGCAGTAATGCAGCACACCAGTGTTCTGCTTCGCGAGACGATCGATCTCCTCAATGTAAAGCCGGACGGCATTTACGTTGACGGGACGCTCGGAAGAGGAGGACATGCCGGCGCACTGATCTCGAAACTTACAACAGGACACCTGTACGCATTCGACAAGGATGAACAGGCACTGAAGGAGTCAGCTGTCAATCTGGCTGACTGTCTGGACAAGGTCACCATGATCCACAACGATTTCCGGTCGATGAAGGAAGAGCTTCATCAATTCGGAATCGAAGAAGTGGACGGAATCATGCTGGACCTCGGTGTCAGTTCACCGCAGTTCGATGATCCCGAACGCGGATTCAGCTACCGCTTTGATGCCAGGCTGGACATGCGCATGGATCAGAGCCAGGAAAAGGATGCGTATCAGATCGTGAACGGGTATGAGATGAATGACCTGGTCAGGATCCTGAAAGACTATGGCGAAGAACGCTATGCCCTGAGCATTGCCAGAGCCATTGTCAGAAGGAGGGAACAGGCACCCATCGAAACGACGTTCCAGCTTGTGGATGTGATCCGCTCGGCTCTGCCGGACAAGGAGCTCCGCAAGAAAGGCCATCCTGCAAAACAGACATTCCAGGCTCTGCGCATCGAAGTCAACGATGAGCTCGGAGCCCTTGAAAAAGGTCTTGACGATGCCCTGCATCTTCTGAAGAAGGGCGGCAGGTGTGCAGTAATCACCTTCCATTCCCTCGAGGACAGGATCGTCAAGAATATGTTCAGAAGTTATTCCACTGCTCCGTTTGTTGAGCCGCGACTGCCGATCAAGGCTGAACAAATGGAGCAGGCCTCCTTCCATCTTGTTACAAAGAAGGCAGTGGAGGCGCAGGCTGATGAACTGGAAATGAACAACCGTTCCCACAGCGCCAGGCTGAGGGTGATAGAAAAGAAGTAAGGGGAAAGAAACATGGCAAAGATCGTAAAACGCAAAAAGGGGAAGAAGTCCCTTAAAACACTTACATTTTCGGTAACGCTCTTTTTATTCTCGGCGCTGCTGTATCTTGCCAGCTCGCTTTTCCTTCGTTCCTACAACAACGAACTGAGTTCCCGCAAGCAGCAGATCACTTCCGAAATTGCCGTTCTGGAAACACAGAACGATGCCATCGAAGTCGAGATCTCCCAGCTTGCCTCAGCTGAACGTGTCGACGAGATTGCCGCCAACAACGGCATGACCCGTAACCAGGACGCAATCATCACCATCACCGGCGAAACGACTGAAAGCGGAGAATAACCATGGTGCGCACCAGGCGTAACCATTCCTTAAGAGAAATAACCTTAGTAACATTGGCGGCATTCGTATTACTTGCCTCCGATGTTTTTCTCGTTTCTATCGGTCGAAGACATATGCGTTCGGGATCCGATCTTTCACCCTATGTTGATGAAGCCAATACCGTGACCGATGTCATGAAGGCCATGCGCGGCACGATCTATGACCGCAGCGGCAATGTCATTGCCCAGGACAGCAAGACCTACAATATCTACTGCATTCTCGATCCCAACCGCGAAGCACTGGAAGGGCAGATCACCTATGTCAAGGACAAGGAAAAGACAGCCAGGATCCTGGCGCCGATCCTGCGCATGGATTATGAGGAAGTGCTTTCCTACCTGAAGCTGTATGAAGTGGACGGAAGGTTCCAGACCGAACTGGGAAACAAGGGACGCCGTCTTTCAAAGTCAATCAAGGATGAGATCGAAAGCTATAACCTGCCGGGCATCGGCTTTACCGACTCGATTCAGCGCATGTACCCCAACAGCACCTTTGCCAGCAATCTGATCGGCTATGCCCAGACTGACGAGAACGGTTCGACCGTCGGACAGATGGGACTGGAACTGTATCTCGACAATTATCTTTCCGGCACCGACGGAACCCGTACCTATCAGGTCGACAAGAACGGCTACGTGCTTCCGGGCATGAAGGAAACGATCGTTTCCGCAACCAACGGCGACAATGTCTATCTGACCATTGACGCCGGCATTCAGACAACGCTTGAGGAAGCGATGGCTGCTGCCCAGGAACAGTTCGGATCCGACCGTGTATGGGGCGGGGCAATGGAAATCGCAACCGGCAATATCGTGGCCTGGGGACAGAATCCGACCTTTGATCCGAATACCCTGGAAAACATTACCGAATACAACAATATCGGCGCCCAGCTGGCATATGAGCCGGGTTCGACGATGAAGTCCTTTACCTATGCGGCTGCGATCAATGAAGGAAACTATGATTCCGGAATGATCACCGACGGAAACCAGTACTGCTTTACCTCTGATGAAAACAATGATCCGGTGCGCACCTATCAGGGTGACGAGATCGGATGCATCTATAATGCCAACCGCAATATGTACAACGATATCGACGTCGACCACGGTCTGATCCTGTCGCTGAATACCGTAACGGCAGCGGTGCAGAATGAAGTCATCACGCCCGAGATCCATCTCGACTATCTGAAAAAATTCCATTTCTTTGAACCGGTGGAAACAGACGGCCTGCCGGAAGCTTCCGGAACGCTGAACTTTACCTGGGCAGCGGAAAAGGTAGCTCTGTCATTCGGCCAGGGCTCGACCGTCACGATGCTGCAGCTGATGCAGGCATACAGCGCCATCTTCGGCAACGGCACCATGGTCAAGCCGCACTTTGTCGATTCCATCCGTGATCCCTATGACAATTCAGTCATCTATAAGGCAAAGACGGAGATTGTCGGCGAACCGATCACTGCCGATACGGCAAAGCAGGTTCAGAACCTGCTGTACCGCAGCGTCAACGACGATGACGGTGTTGCCCAGTACTACCGCATCCCGGAATGCCGCATCATTGCCAAGACAGGTACCGCTGAAATGGCTGTCAACGGACAGTACAGCGCCGATTTCTATATTCATTCCGTCATGGCGGCAATGCCGGCAGACAATCCGCAGGTGCTGGTATATTTTGCCTTTGATGCGCCGCTGTATATGACGCCGCACGTTGCGACCGATGCGGCCAGATCCTTCCTGCGCAAGGTTGCGATCACCTACGGCTTCTCCGATGATTCTTCGGCGGCAAACATTGCCCCGGATTCCGATCTGGAACAGATCGAGACATTTGAAATGCCTTCGCTTCAGAATCACAGTGTATCCTTTGCCGAAAACAAGCTGAGCGGCACCGGTACGGAAATCATCGTTCTCGGCGAAGGTTCCAATGTCATCGATCAGTATCCGAAGGCAGAAGGCATTCTGACATCGGGACAGAGGGTATTCCTGCTGACCGATACCGGCGGCTTTGCCATGCCGGATATGACCGGATGGACAAGAAAGGATGTGACTGCACTGTGGGCAGTCAGCGGATTCGGCTTTAAACTGAGCGGTGACGGCATCGTTTCCTCCCAGAATATCCCGCCCGGAACGATCGTTTCGAAGGGGACACAGATAGAAGTTGTTTTTCAGTAGAAAAATAATGTGTTATTGTATTACGCGGAGGTCTCAATGCCAGTTAAACTCGTACTGGGCTTTCTGGTCAGCATGCTCATTGTGCTGATCACGATGCCTTACTTTATAAAATTTCTGAAGAATCAGAGCCTGCGCCAGTCGGTCAGCGAATATGCGCTTCCCGATGATCAGAAAAAAGCCGGCACCCCGATCATGGGCGGCATTCTGTTTATCGTCGTTCCGATCCTGGTAACGCTGCTGACATCGGCGGATGCCAGAAGGGATCTTGATGTATGGATCGTCGTTCTTGCCTTTGCCGGCTACGGCATCATCGGCTTCATTGATGACTATCTGATCGCCATCAAGAAAAACAACGACGGACTGAAAGCCTGGCAAAAGCTTGCCATGCAGCTGGTGCTGGCAGTTGTCTTCTTCTTTCTGTACCGTTCGCATGCCCGCCTGGAAATCATCATGCCTTTCACCGGCAGGGTGCTGCATCTCGGCTGGGGATATTTCTTCCTGATCGTATTCATGTTTGCCGGCGCTTCCAACGCCGTCAATCTGACCGACGGAATGGACGGTCTGGCGGCAGGTGTTTCGGCCATTGCCTTCATACCGTATCTGATTTTTGCCTTCATTCAGGGACGGCCCGGTCTGCAGATGTTCATTGTGACGCTGATCGGTGCCCTGATGGGATATCTTTATTACAATAAGAAACCTGCAAAGATTTTTATGGGGGACAGCGGTGCCCTGGCTCTGGGCGGAGCGCTTGCGGCCTGTGCAATGGTCACAAAGAAGGAACTGCCGCTGATCCTGATTGCCGGCGTGCCGGTCATTGAAACGATGAGCGTCATCCTTCAGGTCCTGGCTGTCAAGACGATCCACCGCCGCATCTTCCCGTATACACCGATCCATTATGCCTTCCGTCTGAAGGGCATGCCGGAAGAAAGCATAGTCATCATGTTCTGGGCTGCCGAAGCCGTTCTGGCGGCGATCGGTCTCTGGGTCGGACTGCACTGATTTCGCAAATTGACTGCCTGCGGGCAGTTTTTTTATATCTTTTGGGAAAAACGTGCAGAATTTTGCTATAATACATAAATTGCAAGGAGGAAGGCATGAATTCAGAGAAATATGACATCAACAATACTCTGGTGCAGCTGACGATGGTCATCAAGCTTCAGCAGCTGAAAAGAAACGGCCTGCCTTCTCTGAACTACGGAAATCTTGAGGATTATCTGGCCTGCAGTCTGTGGAAGAAGAATCCGCCCGGATCGCTTCACGATGCCGCCAATGAAATATTATCGGTTCCGGCCGACGATATTGTCCGCTTCATGTCAAGCCGGGCAGTCATCGACGGAGCCCATCAGTCAATCGAAGATTTCTCAGATATCATTGGAGGATAGAGAGTTATGAACAATAGTGCGAAAAAGGGGAATCTGGCAGTTTTCCTCGCCGTTGCCGCAGCCATCGTCGTGCTGGTGGCGACAACGTTCAACACAATTAAGAACAATCTGAATCTGGGCCTGGATCTGCAGGGCGGATTCGAGATCCTGTATGAAGCAACACCGCTGAACGGTGAAAGCACGGAAGTGGATATGACGGCTGTCACCAACAGCATTTCCAAGCGTGTCAATGTCCTCGGTGTCAGCGAGCCTTCGATCATCGTCGAAGGTGATAACCGTATCCGCATTCAGCTGGCCGGCATCGAAAATCCGGAAGAAGCACGTGAGATGATCGGTACGACTGCCAATCTGACATTCCGTGACATGAACGACGTCGAACTGGCAGATGCCAGCATTCTGAAGGAAGGCGGCGCTTCCCTGTCCTATCAGGACGGCCAGCCGATCGTTTTCCTGGGAATTCAGGATACGGCAAAGTTTGCCGAAATTACAGGTGATATTTCAAGCCGCGGCAATGGCCAGAACATGATGGTCATCTGGCTTGACTGGGAAGAGGGAGATACCTACGCAGCCGAAGCCCAGAAGGCAGCTGCCGGCGAAGAGCCGAAATATATCAGTGCCGCCACGGTCCGTCAGACCCTGTCGGATGACTGCATTATCCAGGGCAACTTTACCGAAGCCGAAGCCAGAACCATGGCCAACCTGATCAACTCCGGTTCACTGCCGGTCAAGCTGACAGAGATTTCCTCCAACGTCGTCTCTGCCCAGTTCGGACAGGATGCTCTGGCCAAGACCGGTCTTGCCGGTGCCATCGGCATCGCTCTGGTCATGCTGTTTATCATCTTCAAGTACAGACTGCCGGGTGTTGTTGCGGCAATCATGCTGGTATTCTACATCTGGTGCGTATTCGGCCTCTATACACTGATGGGAGCGGTATTCACGCTGTCCGGTATCGGTGCTCTGGTGCTCGGTGTCGGTATGACCGTAGATGCCAACATCATTTCCTATGAACGTATCCGTCAGGAATTATATAAGGGAAGAAGCGTAAGAAGCGCTGTCGACGAAGGTCAGAAGCAGTCTTTCTCGGCTGTCTTCGATGCCCAGTTCACGACACTGATCGCTGCCCTGATCATGTATATCTGGGGCAACGGCGCCGTCAAGGGCTTTGCGACAATGCTGATCATCACCGTCGTCATGACTCTGGTTGTCAATGTTGCCTTCTCAAGATGGCTGCTGAAACTGATCGTTTCCTCCGGCATTGCCGACGGAAAGCCGGAACTGTTTGCCGTCAAGAAGGATCAGATTCCGGATGTATCGAAGGGCGAATCCCAGTTCTATACCGGAACCCATCACTTTGACTATGCATCCAGATCGCCGCTGTTTGCGAAGTTCTCGGTTGCCGTCATTGCTGTTTCCATCCTCTTCGGCATCTTCAACATGACGAAGGGCGAAGGCTTCTTCAACCTCGGCATTGACTTCGCTTCCGGTACCAGAATCACCGTCAGTTCCGAACAGCCCGTCACCATCGAAGAGGTTGACGCGGCATTCCGTGAACTCGGATATACCGACTTCAAATATCAGGCCAGCGGCGAGAATGCCGTATATGCCACAACCAAGCAGGCAGTTACAAGCGAACAGCTGAAGGGAATCAAGACCGCATTCACCGAAAAGTTCGGCGAAGAACCGGGTGACAACGTCGTTACTCCGGTCGTCGGCCGCGATCTTGTCCGCAATGCCGTCATCCTGACCCTGGTTGCCTGGATCGCCATGATGGCCTATGTCACATTCCGCTATGAATGGGACTATGCCCTCGGCTGTATCGTAGCCCTGATCCATGACGTTGCGATCGTGCTTGCCGTATTCGGCATCATGCGTCTGGAAATCAATACCGAACTGATTTCCGTCCTGCTGACGATCATCGGTTATTCCATCAACAACTCGATCGTTGTCTTCGACCGTGTGCGTGAAACCATGAAGACGCAGAAGGGCACACTCTCAGCCGATGACTACAAGCGCATCACCAACGATTCCATGGATGCGACGATCAAGATGTCACTGTACAGCTCGCTGTCCACGATCCTGCCGGTCATTGTCATGCTGGCAATCGGATCCAATGCGATCTTTACATTCATCTTCGCCATGTTTATCGGTCTGATCGCCGGTACTTTCTCATCCATCTTCATTGCCCCGGCAGTATGGCGCTATGCCAGAACCCACTTCCAGCCGAAGGACAAGGGCGGCAAAAAGAAGAAGGCAAAGAAAGAAGCGCTCGACGAATATACCTTCAAGGGAATCAACGCTTAATATGATGACAGCGGGCTTCAGCCTGCTGTCTTTTGCTTAAAGGAGGATTAGAACCATGCAAATCGATGCCGTAATATTTGACTGCGACGGTCTGATGTTTGACACCGAGATCGTTGCCCAGCAGATCTGGCGGGATGAAGCAAATCGATACGGGATCACCTATCCCGAGGATTTTTTCCAGCACATTACCGGTGCCGGCGGACGCGACAATGCCCGCTATATTGCCTCGATCCCGGGACTCGGCGACATTCTGCCGAAGATCCGTGCCAAGCGCTTTGATATTGATTTCTGGCGCAGCATTCACACCGACTGCCTCAACCGCCCGGGTCTGATCGAACTGTTCACATATCTGGAAGAAAACGGATACCGTACGGCCGTCTGTTCCAGCAGTGACAGGACCTATGTCGAATCGCTGATCGGCACCTGTTCGAAAAAACTGAAATACGATGTCATCGTCTGCGGTGACATGGTCGAACATGCCAAGCCCGATCCCGAGATCTTCCTGCGCGGGGCCGAAGAACTCGGTGTTGATCCGGCACACTGCCTGGTTCTGGAAGACTCCAAGCAGGGCATCCTGGCTGCCAGGGCGGCCGGCATGCGTTCCTGCTTCATTCCCGATACGATCATTCCCGATGATGAGATGAAGGCAGCCATTGACATGCAGAGGGACAGTCTGCTGGATGTCATCGGCATTCTTGAAGAGAACAGGGCGGACCATGGTCAGAAAGACTGAATATGATGTCCGCACCCTGCAGGAACGGTATGGTGTTTCCTCGCTCAGTGCGAAGGTATTTGCGGCTTCAGGCCTGAATGAGGAACAGATTGCCGAACTGCTGGAAGGCGATGATACCCTGCATACCAGCAGGGCGGAGTGCGTGCGGCAGGCATGTCAGAGGATCCTTCAGGCAGGAGAGAGGCATGAAAAGATCTTTGTCGGCGGTGACTATGATGCCGACGGCATCTGCTCGACGGCGATCATGAAGAAGACACTGGATCTTCTGGGAATCGAAAACGGCTACTATATACCCGACCGCTTCAAAGAGGGATACGGTCTTTCCGCCGATACAGTCCGCAGGGCATACGCAAAGGGCTATACCCTGATCATGACCGTGGACAACGGCGTCAAGGCACATGAAGCCATGGCTGAGGCAGAAAGGCTGGGCCTGGATATGATCGTTACCGATCATCACCGCATCGAGGAAGAGATCAATGCCGGCATTGTCGTGCATCCCGATTACATGGAAGATGAATATGAATATCTTTCCGGAGCCGGTGTTGCCCTGCAGCTGAGCCGCACCCTGATCGGTGAGCGGGATGATCTGACGGCAATGGCAGCGGTAGCGGCGATTGCCGATGTCATGCCGGTCTGGAAGGAAACAAGGCGCATCATCGTCAGGGGAATGCGCATTCTCAGACAGAAGCGTCCGCGTTCCCTGTATGCGCTGCTGTATCCCGGCAGTGCCGTGACCATGCGGAATATTGCCTTTCAGATCGTACCGAAGCTGAACAGTGTCGGACGCATGAACGATCTGGCCAATGTCAATACGGTGCCGCGCTTTCTGCTGGCTGAGGATGAAAGCACGATCACGAATTATGCCCTGCAGATCAATCAGGTCAATGACGCCCGGAAGGCGATCTCCGATGCCCAGTCGAAAAAGGCGGAGGAGATGATAACATCCGAAAGCATCCAGATCATCTGCAGCGATGATTTTCATGAAGGCATCTGCGGACTGATTGCCGGCCGCATTGCCAATGCAGTGCATCAGCCGGTACTGGTCATGACTGCCAGCGGTGATCTGTACAAAGGCAGCGGCCGCAGTGTGCCCGGCTTTGATCTGTTTGCCTTTCTTTCCGGCATGGAAGAACTGGCGGCATTCGGCGGCCACGAACAGGCGGTCGGACTCAGTGTCCGCCGGGAAGACATGGAATCCTTTATCCGCAGTGTGAAGGCAAAGGCAGAAAATGCCGGCATTGAGGAACAGGGCGAAGAGGAAACGGCAGTCCTGATCGATCCTTCCGAAGTCAGCATCGATGCCGTCATGGAACTGGAAGGACTGCAGCCGCTCTCAAAGGAAGTCAATACGCTGTTTGCACTGCCGTGCACGCCTCAGAAAACCTATGAGACACCGAAGGTGATCAAGTATGAACTGCCGTGTGCTTCCGGAACGCTGGAGGCGGTGCTTTATACCCGCAAAAAGATCACCGTGCCGGATCGGATCAGCTGTCTGAGCGGCCATCTTGAGATCAACCGGTGGCGCAGCCGCATCAGCTGTCAGTTCGAAATTGAAAATATTGAATAATTGCGCCATTTAATCTGCATTGTTGTATAATACGATTATCTCGTCATATATGGAGGACAAATCTATGGCAGTTGATCTTGAAAAATACATTGCTTCAGTCAGGGATTTCCCGAAGGAAGGAATCCTGTTCCGCGATGTCACACCGGTTCTGCAGCATCCCGAAGCATTCCGTGAATGCATTGACCGGTTCTGTGAATATGCGAAAAAAGTCAATGCCAATGTCATTGTCGGACCGGAGAGCCGCGGTTTCATTTTCGGTGCCCCGGTCGCACTGGAACTGGGCATCAGTTTTGCGCCTGCCCGCAAGCCGGGAAAACTGCCGCGTGAAACACGCAGTGTATCCTATGATCTGGAATACGGATCAGCCGAGATCCATCTGCATACCGACGCCGTAAAACCGGGCGACAGGGTTCTCATCATCGATGATCTTCTGGCAACCGGCGGAACCGCCAGGGCAACCGCACAGCTGGTGGAAGAACTGGGCGGAACCGTGGCAGGCGTTGCCTTCGTCATTGAACTCTACGGCAACGGCATGAACGGCCGCGGTGTTCTGGACGGATATGACGTCTTTACACTGCTCAAAATGAGTGATCAGTAATCGAAGAGAAATCTTCGATTTTTTCAAAGGAAGAAGGAAGGGGGGTGAGATGAATGTCAGACCATTGGAATCCGGGCGTTGAGGATGTCATGAAAGAAGCGGGAAGCTATATCCACGACGAAGAAAGTCTGGATCTGATCCGCCGGGCGGCGAATTATGCAATGGAACATCATGCCGGCCAGTTCCGCAAGAGCGGCGAGCCGTATTTCATTCATCTCATCAACGTTGCCTATATACTGGCGACACTGCGGGTCGGACCGCAGACGATCGCCGCCGGTTTCCTGCATGATACGATCGAAGACTGCGGCATCAGCCATGAGGAGCTTGCCCGGACCTTTGACAGCGAGATCGCCGACCTGGTCGATGCCGTTACCAAGATCGGCACCCTGACCTACAAGGGCAAGGACGATCCCGAATATCAGGCAGCCAATCACCGCAAGATCTTTATTGCCATGGCCAGGGATGTCCGTGTCATTCTGATCAAGCTGGTCGACCGCCTGCACAACATGCGGACGCTGCAGTATCAGCCGGAGAAATCACAGAAGCGCATCGCTTCGGAAACGCTTGATGTCTATGCGCCGATTGCCCATCGTCTCGGTATCAGTGCCATCAAGAATGAGCTGGAAGACCTGAGCTTCTATTATCTGAACCGGGAAGAATACTATCACATTGCCCATCTGGTGGAGGCGAAGAAGACGGAACGTGATGAATCCGTCAACAACATGATCCGGGAGATCAGCGAAATGCTGGAGGAGCACAACATCAGCTTCCGCATTTTCGGCCGCTCCAAGCATCTGTATTCGATCTACCGCAAGATGATCAACAAGCACAAGCGCTTTGATGAGATCCTTGACCTGCTTGCCATCCGCATCATTACCAGGACCGAGCAGAACTGCTATGAGGTTCTGGGCTATATCCATGCCCGCTACAAGCCGATTCCGGGCCGTCTGAAGGACTATATTGCCGTCCCGAAGACGAACATGTACCAGTCCCTGCATACGACCATCATCGGTGATGCCGGCCGTATCTTTGAGGTGCAGATCAGAACCGAAGACATGGATGAGGTCGCCGAGCGCGGCGTTGCTGCCCACTGGCGCTACAAGGAAGGCCGCAAGTACGATGCCAGGGCCGAACAGCGCGAAATCGAGGAAAAGCTTTCCTGGTTCAAGAATTTTGCCGTATACAGCGAAGAAGACAGCAGTGCCAGTGCTTCCGAATATATGGAGACGCTGCAGAAGGATGTCTTCTCTGCCAATGTCTATGTCATGACGCCGAAGGGCAGGGTCATCGACCTGCCGAGCGGCGCCACCCCGATTGATTTTGCCTACCGCATTCATACCGATGTCGGCCATACAACCGTGGGAGCCATCGTCAACGATGCCATGGTGCCGCTGAATACCGAACTGCATACCGGCGACGTGGTGCAGATCAAGACGATGAAGGGCACCGGCCCGTCCGAAGACTGGCTGAAATTCGTCAAGACCAACCAGGCCCGCAACAAGATCCGCAGCTATC
>CAMNGB010000058.1 GCA_946537835.1 uncultured Erysipelotrichaceae bacterium | reverse complement strand
TATTACTGGGTCAGCGGATCAGGAACTCTGGAAAAATACGACAGCAGCTGGAATCATATCGCCGAGAATAAAGACCCGTTCGAAGGCTATTCACTGGAAGTCAATCATATCGGTGACATTGATGTGTACAATAATGAACTCTATCTGGGCGTGGAATATTTCATGGACGGTGAAGGGAGAAACATCCAGGTCGCTGTCTATGACGGTGACACGCTGAACCTCAAAAGGGTCTTCCCCTTCCGTGATGATACCGGACAG
Source organism: uncultured Erysipelotrichaceae bacterium (assembly GCA_946537835.1). Classification (GTDB taxonomy): domain Bacteria; phylum Bacillota_I; class Bacilli_A; order Erysipelotrichales; family Erysipelotrichaceae; genus Bulleidia. The sequence goes on along the minus strand of CAMNGB010000058.1, from coordinate 12,096 downwards.
ATGGAGTGCAGCGGAATCGCTGTCGATCCTGATTCCGGAACCGTATATATGACCTCCTGGATCGATGATGAATCCAGTGAATATCTGTATATGTATGATCTTGACAGCGGTGATTACAAAGGAAAGATGAAGATGCAGCCCGTTCCCCGATGGCTTCAGGGCATCGCATATCATGACGGAAGCCTGTATGTCACATGTGATGACGGAGATGCCGACAAAGATGAACCGGATCATATGTACAGGATCGATGTTTCTGCTGACGGAAAAACCGGACAGGTCAGCCTGGAAAAGACACTCGATGATGTGACAAGACAGGGTGAGATCGAAGGCCTGACGTTTGATGAAGACAAGGAACAGTTTCTTCTGCTGTACAACCGGGGCGCAAGAATCATTGCCGGAATGCCGAGCGGTTTTTATGAAGGCTACAGTGAAGAAATCCATGAAGTATTTGTATACGATATGACCGTGAACTGATGAATTCCAGTTCACAGAGGCCCTCAGTCATGAATGCAGAGAAAACAAAACAGTACTACGATCATCTGACAGATGAGGATATCTGTCATTGTGCATACTGTCAGAACTATGTCAGAAAGATCAGGTCTGCATATCCGGAACTTGCCGGATTTCTGGACAGAATGGGAGTGGATATTGAAAAACCGTTCGAAGCCATTCCCGTCGGTCCGGTTAATGAAATGATGCTATACAGCGGAGTTCAATATGTTATCATAGGTTCAGCAGATGATTTCCGGCAGGTATCAATTGAAAATGCCGATATATTCATCACTGACTCGCATCCGATGACAGATTTGAAGGAAGATCATTTTGTAATAGAAATCTCCCCTGTCCTTCTGAAGCAGACGGGAGAAGACTCTGACGATATGTGAGCGACTCCGGCAGTATCTGAGTCACTGCAGTCAGCTGCTTTCAGAAACATATGATGCATTAAAAAAGCATACAGGATCTGAAGTGATCCGGATCCTGCAAGAGGTAATCAGATGAATTTTAAGATAGTTGCGATGAATCTGATCGTTCCGTTATTTGTAATCCTTGTCATTGCAGTCACTGCAGGATGTTTCAGGATCAAACGGAAGGAATCCGTCAAGGGCGAAATTTACGACCACTTTGTCCAGGCATGGAACGCCGGCGAAAAAGGATCCGACAGTGAAGAATCCTTTTTCGGAAAGTTTTTCAAGATGTTCATCCAGATGTATGAATATGAAAAATACAAGGAGTCCGCAAACAAGCTCAAGTACTATTTTTATAAGCTGCTGGCCCTGTTTGTTCTCCTGTGCATACCCTTTCTGGCATTGTTTCTGATCACCAGAAAAGAATGGCTGCTCAATGACAGTGAATGGAATGATATCTATCTCTATACTTCCATTCTGATTCCGCTGATATTTGCCTACCTTGTAAATAAATATGTGCGACTCAGACAGTATCGCGAAACCTGGTACCGCCATCTGCGGAACCGGCATCAGATGGAATGGCGGATGATGGAATTTGTAAAGGATTATGAACTGCTGAAAGCAGGCATGAAGCCGACGGAACCGGCCGTCACAACAGATTCACTTAAGGTCGGTTTCATCAATGACATGTGTGAATACTGGAAAGCAATCACAGCTGAAATTGCTGCTTCTGCCGCAAAGGAAGAAAATCTCTTTGATGACATCAGCAGCCTGCTCGGCAAGAAATGAGTATTGAAATGCAGATCAGAAGGTCTGCATTTTTTCATTTACAGTTTCAGGCTGACACGGAAGCCGCAAAGGTTTTACCGGCACCCGGCTGGAACTTATGGACAACGGCCTGTATACAGAAAAGGCACACATTCGGGTGTGCCTCTGACTGATATCAGAAAAATATCTGAATGATATGCAGTCTGTACGATGCTGTACGGCCTGCTGTTTTCAGTTTTGCTGTGTCTGCTTTCCTCTGCGGCGCAGTATTGCAGCAATGATCAGAACGAGCAGAGATGATGCAAGGACAGCGCTCCACATGAATACATGGGAAGTGTCGCCGGTGCCGGCACTGCCCGAACCGTCGCTGCCGGCGGCGTTCCAGTTGTTCATCATTTGAATCGTTACATTTTTACCCTTATAATCGGATTCCAGATCTTTCGCAAGTGTTTTCAGATCGGAATATCCTGTACCGTTAAGCATTCCGATTTCTGCTGCGGCAGATTTGAAATTTCTGACTGTCCGGTGCCGCAGGCAGATGTTACATCATCTTCTTGCCATCCCGCATCAGCCTGTGCTACAGTTCCTTATGTTTCCAGAGCGGAGAAATGACTTATGAAAACAGATTATGAAGAACATGACGGAAATGTTCTGTACGGAAAAAATGGGCGGTATGCGGCGACAGCTTCACAGCCGGCGTTACCGGCAGTGTCTTTGAAGACGGTTTCTGCAAAGACATGCCGAAAAGCTACCCCTACTATATAGCTTCCCGCAATCATATGGAGATCTGCCGTTTCTTTGAAGGCGGAAGAACGCTCGGCTGGCCTGCCGACAATACCTTCGGCAACAGTCTCTGCAACCCGGAGGCAGAGTATTACTACCGCAATATTCCGGCAGATGCAGATTACATCACAATCTATCTGGGCATTAATGATTCCCACCACGAACACGGCAAGGCAAAGGACGGCGAGGATCCGACTGGTCCGATTCCGATCGGAACAATGGATGACAGAACCACTGCAACCTACTGCGGAGCCTGGAACGAAGTTCTTTCCTGGCTGATCGTCAACCGGCCGTTTGCCCATATCGGAATCCTGGTTTCCAACGGCTGTGACCGTGAGGAATACAGGGATGTTCAGATCCGGATGGCACTTAAGTACGGCATCCCCTATATCGATCTGAACGGTGACCGCTTTACACCGGTCATGATCCGCTCCCGGAATCCGGAAATTGCCGAAGAAGTAAAAAAGGCTGTCATGCTGAAGCAGGCTGTTGACTATCCGCACAATACCCATCCCAACGATGATGCGCATGCATATGAATCATATTTCATCGAAGACTTCCTGCACCGGATCTGATCATTAACTGACAGAACTCATCATTATCCAGAAAAGGGGCTGTTAAAAAACCCCCGATTGAAATCGGGAGTTAAACAGCTCCTTTTCTATCGGATTCTCCTGTAGGTATCAAAGTGGAAGATCAGTCCGTCACAGTCCCGGTCTTCTCCCCGTTCCGTGCATTCCCAGTCCGGATCTTCATCAAGATTGGTAAACCAGGCATCGGCTTCATATGTATTCTCCACCTTGGTGATAATGCATTCATCACAGAGCGGCAGCAGTGCATGGTAGATGCTGTCACCGCCGATGACAATGAAGTCATCTGTGTTTTCCGGAAGCATCTCCTTCAGTTCTTCCACCGAATGAACTACCTTTGCGCCTTCCACAGCATACTGAGGATTTCTTGAAAGAATGATATTCTCCCGTTTCGGCAGCGGATTTGCATGAGGAAATGTTTCCAGGGTCTTCCGGCCGTAGATGACGGTTTTGCCGGAAGTCAGACGGCGGAAGTTTTTCATGTCTTCGGAGATATGCACCAGCAGCTGGCCTTTGTTGCCGATGGCCCAGTTCTGATCAACGGCTGCGATTGCTTTCATAGCTGTCCTCCTTACACCGCAATTTCAATGTTGCGGATCTGCTCGCCTGCCACCTTGTAATTCTTCAGGGCGACACTGTCCTTTGTAAAGCGGTAGAAATCATGGATTTCCGGATCCAGCCAGAATTCGGGAGCCGGCTGCGGTGTGCGCTGAATCAGTTCCTCAATGGCCGGAATATGCCGCGGCGCATAGATATGGGCATTGGCATCGACGTGAATGAACTCGCCTGCCTCCATGTCACAGACCTGTGCCATCATATGCTGGAGAACGGCGTACTGGCATGTATTCCATGCCCAGGCAGCCAGAACATCCTGGCTTCTCTGGTTAAGGATCATATTCAGTGTCAGCTTTTCCCTGCCCTTCTCCTGGCTGACAACAAAGGTCACACTGTAGGCACACGGCTGCAGATGCATTTCATCCAGATCTTCCGGATTCCAGATGGTGGTCATGATTCTTCTCGAGAACGGTGTGTTCTTCAGATCGTAGATGACCTTGTCCACCTGGTCCATATGCCATCTGCCGTCTTTCCTGACTGCCGCAATTCTTCCGGTTTCGGAATCACGGAAGATGTCCTCGCCGTCTTCATTCTTTGCGAATTCATAATATTCCGGGAAGGCATGGACAAGTCCTTCCTCCTTTACATCCTTACAGGAATGCTTCACTCCCATCTGATAGCCGTAGGCCTTGCCGATGGAACCGGACTCATCTGCCCATTCATCCCAGATGTGGGGACCCAGATCATTGATATTGTTGGACTTCTTCTGCCAGATCCACAGCACTTCGTCAGTCGCACTCTTGATGCCGGTCTTGCGCAGCGTCAGCATCGGGAATTCTTCCCGCAGATCAAAGCGGTTGATTTCCCCGAATTTCATGATCGTATAGGCCGGTGTTCCGTCCGGCCAGTGCGGACGCACTTTCTGCCCTTCTGTTGATGTGCCGTTTTCAAGAATATCCCGGCACATGTTGATAAATTCAATATCCGCCTTGCTCATAGCCTTTGGTCTCCTGTTTTTCCTTTTGATTATATCCGAGTTCAGTCAAAATTAAAATCAGTGCTCATGAACACCGCCGCAGATAATGCATTTGAGTATATACTGTACAAATAAAGGTTTTACTGCAGATGAAACAGACTATCAGAAAAATTTTATCCTTAATTTCACTGTCTGCCGCCCTTGCCGGCTGTTCCGGCAGTACCGGCAGCAGAGATACAGTCCATGAAGACATGAAAGCAGCATTTGAGCAGTCCGGTCTTCTTTCCGCCAATATCGGCATCTTCTCCCGGACCGAGGAAGAAGGATCGGTCACTTACAAAAACTGCGGCAGCGGTGTCATCATTGAAAAGAAAGACGGCATGTATTATGCCCTGACACCCGCCCATGTCGTCGGTGCCGAGAATGCACAGCCGGTTGTCTTTACCGTCAATACGGAGATGAAGACAGAAAGTATCCCCGGCATGAGCAATATGACCGTACTCTCCCGCTCCGCCTATGAAACAATGTATCCGGCCGAAAAAGTCTTCATCAGCACCAGGGATGACGTGGCCGTGATCCGCTTTGCCTGCGATGAAGAGCTGGCAGCCGTATCACTGGCAGATGCAGATCCGCAGAAGGATGACCGCATCATGTGCATCGGCAATCCCCAGGAAGAATGGTTTGCTGTTTCCTACGGCAAGGTCACTTCCGGCATAGAGCAGTTCGGTGAACTGCAGGGCTATCCGAGCAATGCCATGAAGCACACTGCCTATATCCATTCCGGCAGCAGCGGCGGTTCTGCCCTGAACGAACAGATGCAGCTCTGCGGCATTACGCCCGGCGGATCGTATTCTCCCGACGGAAAGGACTTCCGCTACGGTGTACTGATCCCGGTCAGTGAAATCAGGTTGTGCCTGGAAGACTGGAACCGCTGAATCATTGATCAGTACCCGGCTCTTTCCTGACGGAAAGAGTCTTTTTTCATGGGACACACCCTGTCTCAGATGCATTTTCAGGGCAGATGCTCACTTTGTGTCCTTTATTCTGTCCGTTTCTGCAGATATTCTGAGACCGTAAAGGAGATATCAGACATGAAAATGAACAGTGATACAAAATACCGGAATATCGGACAGAAAGGATCCATGAACATCCTGACACTGGCAGGCATGATTCTTGCCGCAGGCATCATCGCTTTCGATCATCTGATCACGCCGCTTCCCAACTGGGTGGCAGTCGTACTGTACAGTTCGGCAGTGGTACTGTTTGTGTCAGGCATGGCAGCCGGTGCAAAGGCAGACAGAATATAAAGGGAAGACCGCAGCCTTCCCTTTTCTGTATGTCATGTGAATTCTGTTACGTTAACGGTTCCTGAAGTATTTCCTGATTCCGAAGGCAGCTGCCGCAATGAGCAGAGATCCGCCGAGAATCAGAACCGTGCTGCTGTCACGGGAATCGGAAGTATCGGGTACCGTCTTTTTTTCTTCCGTCACGGTCAGCTTTCCTGAAGCCCTGCCGTCGTCAAACAGAACTGTGAAGGAATGATCGCCGGCTGAAAGAGAAGACAGAGCCGAAAGACTGACGGCAATGACCGTGCTGCCCTTTGCGGCAGTATAATCCTTATCCTTCACAAGAACGGCATCATCAATGCGGAATGATTCAAAATGCGAGAAGCATGTTTCGTCTTCCGGTGAGCGCTTGACGGTAATCGTAATTCCCTCACTGCTTCCCTTTTTCCACTGCACATTGTCATTCACGGCTGTATATATGATTTCTTCCGGAACTTCTTCTTCCACAATTACCGTCACTTCGGTCTCGCATACGACGGACTCCAGACTGTCTTCACCGGGACTGAAGGTTCTGATCCTGACCGTCGTTTCTCCCGGTGCAGCGGCAGTAATGACACCGTAGTCATTGACTCCGGCAATGTCGGAAGATTCCAAGATATATTCATAACTGCTGATTCTGGCCGGTGAAGGATCGGTCATCAGTACGACTGCCTTCTGTTCTCCCGGTTTCATATGAACTGTTTTTTCAGCAGGACTGACAGATTCCGGCACCGCTGTATCTATGAAAATCCGGCATTGCGACAGTGTGCCTTTTCAGTGATTCAGGTATATTATGAAGATAACAGTGAAGTCTGTGTCATCGGGAGGGTTTATGGAAGAACTGATTGAAAGAATCATGGCATCCGCCAAGGAAAAGACAATAAAGAGTCTGTGCAGAAAAATCCTGAAAAAGTGCAGTTTCAGGTCCAAGAATGATCTGTCGAATGTCACCCTGCTGGCAACCCGTCTGTATGCCTGCGGATACGAAGATGACGCAGCTGCCGTCTGTGACCTTCTTTCCGGCATCACTTTCAGCGGCAATTATGATATCTGGGACAGAGCCGATTATGCGGCCTGCCTCAAGGCAAGAATTCTCCGCGAAAAAGGAATCACGGAAGGTTATGAGGAACTGCTGAAACGTGTCAATGAACACCGCGATCCAAAACTGTATCCGAATATTGCGGAATACTACCGCACAACACTGAACCGGAATATCGAAAGCGACGATCAGGCACACCCCGGAAAGAAAGGTGACTTCTGGCGCCTGAACAAACTGATCCATGCCGTCAGATACCGTGAAGCCGGCGGCTTCCCCATCCCGGATGAAGAACTGGAAGCTGACATCAGGGATCTGAAAGACACGCTGAAGGAAATCAGCTGAACCGCACTTTCTTTCAGCAGGATATTGCCGATAAAGCATATCCGATGCTGAGAATAATACCCATGTTCAAAGCCTGCCGTACGTCAGATACAGCAGGCTTTTTCATTGGAATGAATGGATTGTTCAGAGATTGGCAGCACCGATGATGGCTGCTTCCTGTCCCAGCTTTGCACAGATGATATCCGGTATCATGCCGTGTCTGCCGCCGAAGCACTGATCCTTCATGATCATGGTCAGTTCATTGATCAGAGCAGGTGCATAATCGGACATCATGCCGCCGAGCAGAATTGCCTGCGGGCGGAACATGTTGACAATATTGACGATGCCGGTGCCGAGGGCTTCCGTATATTCATGAAGCACCCTGCGGATACGGTCATCATCCTTCATATCAAAGACTTCCTGAATCGTCATATCCCTGCCCATTGCTTCAGAGGCGTCCTGAAGCAGCGCATGCATGGACACATAGGATTCCAGGCAACCCTTTCTTCCGCATGTGCACGGTCTGCCGTTGGCCCGGATCACCATATGGCCGACCTCACTGCCGCCCATGATGCCGCCCTCGAAGATTTCACCGCTGATGACAATGCCGCCGCCGACACCGTTGCCCAGGGTGAACATGACCAGATCACTGTAATCCCGGCCGGCTCCGGCAACAGTTTCTCCCAGGGCCGCACAGTCGGCATTGTTGGCAATCCGTACCGGGCACGGGATGACCCTTCCCAGCTGTTCGCGGAGAGAGACATCCTCCCAGCGGATATTGTTGGAATAGAGCACCTTGCCCTGCCTTCTGTCGATCGTACCGGGAACAGCCACACCGACGCCGACACACTGATCAAGCGGCACATCATATTCTGCGAGCAGTCTGAGAATCTCATCGGCTGCACGCTCAATGATGCGTTCGGCACCTTCATAGATGACGGTCTCATATTTCTTCAGGGCAAAGATCCGGTTCTGATCGTCTACCAGTCCGATCTGGGTTTCGGAACTTCCGATATTGACCCCGACCCTGACCGGCGAAGCCTTCTCCCTGATCGTGGTCAGAAGTGCATCACAGGTGCCTTCGATCTGCCAGTCACCGCTGCCGGCTGTGATCAGAACGCTGTCACCCTTTTTATATTCAATCTTTTCGCCGTGTGAGGAAATTGTGCCGCTGCCGTCAAGAATCAGAACGGAAAGGAAAGAATCATCCAGAACCGTACCCTGCATGCGGTTCAGCAGCCGCCCGTCCAGATTCAGCTTGTCCACCGTAAAGTAATCACAGTCTGCAACATGCGGATAGCTTTCACCGCTTTTCATGATCGGAACCCGGTTGGTGACAGCCAGCGCCTTTTCGATATGCAGGTCACGCTTCTTTCCGTCCTTGCCGACCCTTCCGTAATCATAGATCCTATAGGTCACATTGGAATTCTGCTGGATTTCGGCAATCAGCAGTCCCTTGCCGATGGCATGCAGCGTTCCGGATTCAATAAAGAGCACATCCCCTTTGCTGACTTCCACGGCATTGAGCACTTCCAGAATGGTATTGTCCTTGATGCGCCGGGCAAATTCTTCCCTGGAGATTTCTTCCTTGAATCCGTAATACAGGAAGGCACCCGGTTCGGCATCGAGGACATACCACATCTCTGTCTTGCCGTACTGGTTCTCATTTTTCAGGGCATATTTATTGCTGGGATGTACCTGAATCGACAGATTGTCCTTGGCATCAATGAACTTTGTCAGGATCGGGAATTCCCGGAATCTGCGGCAGTGTGTGCCGAGGACTTCCATCCCCTTTTCATCGATGTATTCCTTCAGTGTCTTTCCGGCATATTCACCATTGACAATGACCGACGGTCCGTCCGGGTGACAGGAAAGCACCCAGGCTTCTGCGAGAACATCTCCGTCGTATTCGACATCAAATTCATCCACAAGCCTGTGGCCGCCCCACAGATAATCCTTGCATGCCGGTTTCAGTTTCAGAATTGCCATGATCTGTTCCTCACTATTTTCCTCTTAATCATAAAAAATCCTGTTCAGACAGTGAAGCCTGATGTATCTCAGTCAGTACTGACAACGGTGCCGCAGTGCAGTTCATGAAGCTGTTCCTTCATGATCTCCTTCATGATCCGAAACGGCTCCTCACCGGTGCAGTGACCGGTATAGAACCGGGTCTTCAGCCCTGACAGCTCTTTTGCCGTATCAATGATCGTTTTTATATCCTCTTCACTGTATCCGTCTTTCTTCACCATATGAAAGCCGCTGAATACGGCATCCGGTTCTTCCTGAAACAATTCCCTGTAACGGTCAAGAATATTCAGTATGCCGTGATGGGCACAGCCGCTGAACAGGTATTTCTTTCCGTTTTCACTGATGACAAGGCACTGCTCATGCCGGAAATCATCCCTTTCCAGAATGCCGTTTTCCTTTTTCATCAGACGCAGATTTGCCGAGGGAACACCTCTTTCAGCACCGATATCCGAAAACAGAAACAGCGAGTCATCGATCCTCATATTTCCGCTGCAGAGGATAAAGCGGTCCGGATCCGTTTTCAGGTCTTCGGGCAGACCGATATATTTTTCCTGATGACTGCGGATGGAATAATATGCGCCGAATACTTCCCTGCGGGCATAGATCTTCGCATGCCGGTTAACGGAACAGAAAGCCTTCAGACCGCCGCCGTGGTCATAATGGCCATGCGAAAGCACTGCCGTATCCGTCCGGCTCAGATCAATGCCGAGCACAGCGGCATTCTGCAGAAACAGATCGGACTGTCCGGCATCCATCAGGATCCTGCGGCCGGCTGTTTCAATATACAGGCTCAGCCCGTGTTCTGCCTGGCAGTCTTCTCTGACTGATTCATTTTCAATAAGACAGGTTACTCTCACAGACACCTCCTGCTATCCGGCAATATCGATTCTCAGGACACACATGACATCGTCTCTGGTAATGACAAGCCGGCTGTCGTCTGTGAGATGATTGCGGTATACGATATCCTGCAGTGCCTTCTGCAGTCCGGCCGTACTGCCGAAGCGGAAGCGGATCCTTCCGCTGCTGCTCTGGGCCTGCAGGGATGCCCGGACGGCCTCAGGCTCATAAGTCTCAAAATATGTATGATTCACTCTGTGATATTCCATGTTCAGTGATTTGACAGCCGGGAAGCTGACGGGAAGCACCGCTTTGGCATTGCCGGTTTCCAGCACTTTCGGAATCGGATGTTCCTTAGTGATCCATGCGTCATTCAGACAGAAATAGTCATGTTCGAGACTTTCCTTTCCCGGTCCGAGAATCAGATCGTCCCAGGTGCAGTCGATCCAGGTCCAGTTTCCGTCGATCTGTGCCAGATTCCAGGCATGGCGGATGCGGCTTCCGTTCTTTACTGCCGGTCCGCTGACATAGACACATTCAATGCCGGCACAGCGGCACAGAAACTGAAAGGCTCTTGAATATCCGGCACAGACAGAGCTGTTTCCGAGAAAGACACTGCTCAGATTCTGATCAAGATATCCGTCGGTATCACGGCCGGTATTGAAAACTGTCTTCTGAACAATGTAATCATGAAAAAACAGTGCCTTCTGCCAGTCTCCCTGAAGCTTTGATGCCTGTTCCAGCACTGCCTGTGCCTGCAGGCCGATTGCCCGGGACAGTTCCCTTTCGTTTCCCTTCAGTTCCAGAAATGTGTGGCTGATGACCTTGCCGGAGAAATTGAACCGGTATCTTGCCGGTGTGTCCGCCCACCAGAGTTCGGGATGATCATCCAGCAGTGCCCGGTTGGCAGTCAGATAGTCCGATGCCGGAACGGGATCCAGGGCAAACCCGGTTTCATACTGCCGCATATGTCCCAGCATGGCATCGTAGCATTGTTTCTGAGGTGTATTCAGAAACTGATAATAATATCCATGATCAGCATCCGGATGTGCATTCATATCAGATTTCCTCCTCTTCCATCATAACATTTTGTTCACCCGGCGGCCTTCCGTACTGTCAATGCATTATAATAGAGACAGGAGAAAATCTAATGAAAATACTTGCAGTCGGCGGCACCCGCTATTTCGGCATTCCCATGCTTGAGGAACTGCTGCGCGCAGGACATGATGTCACTGTTGCAACAAGAGGAATCCATCCCAATCCGGTCCGTGAGCGCACAGAGCAGATCATTCTCGACAGAAATGATCCCGAAAGTGTCAGGAACGCACTTGCCGGCAGGCATTTCGATGTCATTGTCGACAAGGTCGCATACAGTTCAAACGATGTCCGTGCCCTTTTGGAAAACACCTCATGCGGAAGGTACATTCAGATGTCCACCGGTTCCGTCTACAGTGAAGACCATGAGAATATCAGGGAAGAAGAGTTTTCTGCAGGAAGCTATCCGCTGGTATGGATGAACCGCACCCAAGACTACCGTGAAAGCAAGCGTCAGGCAGAACGTGCGGCTCTGGAATACATGGCAGAAGATGACTGTGTCTTTGTCAGATATCCGGTCGTGCTCGGACCGCATGACTATACGGAACGGCTGCTCTTCTATGTGCGTCATATCGTGCACGGCATTCCGATGATGGTCGATACACCGAATGCCCGGAGATCGTTCATTCATGAAACCGAAGCAGGACAGTTCATTGCATGGCTCTGTGATCATCCTCTTTCTTCAGCTGTCAACGGCTGTTCTCACGGAACGGTTTCAGCCGCACAGATCATTCATTATATCGAGGCGAAAACAGGCAGAAAGGCTGTCTATGACAGCAGCGGCGAAGAGGCACCCTTCAACGGTTCGGCGCTGTATGAGTCCTATGATACTTCCCGGGCCGAGAGCACAGGTTTCCGGTTTTCAAACCTGCAG
>CAMNGB010000057.1 GCA_946537835.1 uncultured Erysipelotrichaceae bacterium | reverse complement strand
TGCAGCTGGGTGTCACAATGGACTACTCCATCTTCCTGTGGCATTCCTATTCCGACCATCTGAAAGCCGGACAGCAGAAAGAGGAGGCAATGAGTGATGCCATTACAGAAACGATGACTTCAATCGTCGGATCAAGCATTACAACGATTGCCGGATTCATTGCGCTGTGCTTCATGAGCTTTTCGCTGGGACTGGATCTGGGCGTGGTCATGGCAAAGGGCGTACTGCTCGGTGTCATTGCCTGTGTTACCATTCTGCCGGCAATGATCCTGATCGCGGACAGGGCAATTGAAAAGACCAGACACAGAGTGATCCTGCCTGATCTCGGAAAGGCAGCCGGATGGGTCGTTGCCCATAACCGGAAACTGCTGGCTGCAGCGCTGCTGATCCTCGGTCCGGCATTCTGGGGATATACCCATACCGGTGTCTATTACAACCTGGACAGAACGCTGCCGCGTGATTTCCCGTCAATTGTTGCCAATGCCATGCAGGCGGAGGAATTCGACCAGCAGGCCAGCCATGCTCTGCTGATTCCGGCCGATGTAAAGGCAAAGGACATTCAGAAGATGGCGGACGAAATGAGAAAGACGGACGGTGTCAAATTTGTACTGGGGCTCAATACTCTCAAGGGTGCTGAAATTCCGGACGCAATGATTCCGGACAGGATAAAGAATGCACTGATTTCCGACAACTGGCAGCTGCTGCTGATCGGCAGTGAATACCCGGCGGCTTCAGACGAAGTCAACGAACAGATTGACCGGCTTCAGGAAATTGCCAAAAGCTATGACGAGAAGGCAATGCTGATCGGGGAATCCCCGGCAACCAAGGATCTGATACAGATTACAGATCATGACTTCACGGTTGTTTCGTCGGTTTCGATCGGTATCATCTTCCTGATCATTGCACTGGTATTCAAGTCATGGTCGCTGCCATTCGTTCTGGTTGCGGTCATTGAGTTCGGAATCTTCATCAATCTAGGCATTCCGGCATTTACCCATACCGAACTGCCGTTCATTGCTTCGATTGTCGTCGGCACGATCCAGCTGGGATCGACCGTCGACTATGCGATCCTGATGACAACGAGATACCGCCGCAGCCGCACAGCCGGCATTGAAAAGAAGGAAGCTGTCAGGGATGCGCTGGCAAACAGCGCCAAGTCGGTGCTGGTATCAGCTCTTGCATTCTTCGCCGCGACCTTCGGCGTCGGTGCCTATTCAACAATTGATATGATCAGTTCTCTCTGCACACTGATGGCCAGAGGAGCACTGATCTCAATGATGTGTGTCATCTTCGTTCTGCCGAGCATTCTGTTGCTGGCGGATACGTGGATCACAAAAACAAGCAGGCCGCAGACAGCCTGAAGGAGGAAAACAGAATGCTGAAAACAATCAGAACAGCAGCTGCCCTGGGCATGGCTCTGTCAATGATGACAGTCAATGTACATGCCGAGGAAGCTGAAGATAAAACAAAGCAGGCGTCCGAAAAGGAAGAGACCGTCTATGTCATTACCGACGGTGCCGGCAATCAGGAAAAGGTGATTGTCTCCGACGTCCTGCATACCGATGCGACTTCGGTGCTGGAAGATTTCTCAAAGCTGAATGACATTGTCAATGTCAGCGGAGATGAATCCTTTACCCGGAACGATGACGGAACGATTGCCTGGAAAGCCGAAGGCAAGGACATCTGCTATCAGGGCACCAGTGATGAGGATATTCCTGTCAGTGTGAAGATTTCCTATACACTTGACGGAAATCCCATCAGTGCCGAAGAACTTGCCGGCAAAAGCGGGCATGTGACGATCCGCTTTGATTATGAGAACCATGCTGAAACGGAAGTGAATGTGGACGGCCGTACGGAAACGGCGACCGTGCCGTTCGCAATGGTATCCGGCATGGTACTGCCCTCCGATCATTTTTCCAATGTCAAGGCAGAAAACGGCAGAACACTGGAAGAAGGAAAGAATACAATCGTCATGGGCATGGCTTTTCCGGGTCTGAAAGAGGCTCTCGATTCTGCGGCTGTAAAGGACGTGGATCTGAACCGTTTTGAAATTCCGGAATATGTGCTGGTTGAAGCCGACGCAAAGGATTTTACGCTGGATATGACCATGACCGTAGCATCTGACAACCTGCTGAAAGAACTGGATCTTCAGAATACGGACCTGAATTTCGGCAGCAGTATCAGCCGTCTGGAAACTGCCGCTGTTCAGCTGATCGACGGTGCATCGCAGCTGAAAGACGGAACCGCGCAGCTGAAAGACGGAACCGTGCAGCTCTCAGACGGAGCCGCAGTTCTGAAAGACGGAACTGCCAGGCTGAAGGATGGCTCCGGAACACTTGCGGACGGAACGAAGACACTTGCGGAAGGATCAAAGCAGGCATCCGACGGCGCAGTCGAACTGGCCGGCGGATCAAAGGAACTGGCAGAAGGTGTAGATACAGCCCTGAGTGGTGCCGGAGCACTGATCGGCGGCATATCACAGCTGAAGGCCGGAAGCGATCAGCTGAAAGCAGGAACCGATGCCCTGGCAGACGGTGTCACAAAGCTGGATGCCGGTGCCGGCAGTCTGGCCGACGGCACAAAGACACTTGCGGCAGGCACACAGCAGCTTTCTGAAAACACCGGTGCTCTGAAAACCGGAGCAGCCAATCTGGACAGCGGTGTAGAAACCGTCCATCAGGGTGCAGCCAATCTGCAGAGCGGACTGAATCAACTGTCCGGCGGTCTGGAGAATGCTGACAAAGGTGCAGAAAGTCTGGCAAACGGCATCAGCAGTGCCAGAGACCAGCTGACCGGCGGTATCTCTCAGATAACAGCCGGCCTGAGCGGTGTCAGGGAAGGAACCGCAGCTCTGGCAGCAAATCTGCCGGCTGCAGCGGAAGGAGCTTCGGCGATCAGTGCCGGCATCACCCAGGCAGCTGATGCTGTAGGCGGTCTCTCCGCTTCAGCGGATACACTTGCCGGTGCAGTGAACGAATCCACCAATAATATCGATGCAGCTACCGCACTGCTGAACTCTATTTCCCGGGACAATCTGAGTGAAGAGGAAGCAGCCGCTCTGGACGGAGCACTGCAGTATCTTGCCGGTGCAGAACAATATAATAACGGAGCTGCTTCAGGATTATCTGATCTTTCCGCCGGCATTGCCCAGGCATCCGAAGGCGTCAGAGGCATTTCCGGCAATGCGGACGGACTGGCCGGATCGCTGAATGAACTGGCAGGTGCGGCAGCGCAGACAGATGCAGGTGTTGACACTCTGCAGACCGGTGCAGACACTCTGCAGACAGCAGCCACTGAGGGTCTGGATCAGCTGAGCAGCGGAGCGTCGGCACTGAAGGATGGAACGGCTGCTCTTGTCAGCGGCAGCAGTCAGCTCAATGCCGGTGCTGAAAAGCTGAGTGCAGGCACACAGCAGCTCAGTCAGGGCTCGGCAGCTCTGGCTGACGGAGCAGCACGTCTTGATGAAGGTGCACAGGCGGTGAACAGCGGTGCGGCTCAGGTGAATGACGGTGCAGTGGAGTTGTATGCCGGAACGCAGGCGATGAATGATGAAAAAACCGGTGTGCCGGCACTGCAGGCAGGCGCAAAGGCTCTGAATGACGGACTCAGCACAGCTGATGCCGGAGGCAGGGAATTTGCCGAAAAGACAAAGGCACTGCATGAAGGTGCCGGAAAGGTCAGTGACGGAGCTTCAGCTCTGTCTGAAGCACTGAAACGGATCAGCGGCGGCGCATCGGAGGTCAATGCCGGTGCCGATGCCCTGCATCAGGGTGCTTCTGCCCTTGACAGCGGTGCATCTGATCTGCAGAACGGTATCGGTCAGATCAGGGACGGTGCCGGACAGCTGGATGACGGTGCAGCAGCCCTTCTGAAGGGACTGGAACAGTTCAACAGTGAAGGTGTTGCCAGACTGTCGGAGATATTCGGCAGTGAACTGCCGGAAGTGGTGTCTCATCTGCGGGCACTGGCATCAGCCGGAGGCGCATATTCCAGCTACGGCGGCGCTCTGGAGAATGAAGATAATTCTGTAAAGTTTATCTTCAAGACAGATGCCGTCAAATAACAGAATCTGATGACGGGGAGACTGCATTGAACTGTGATGCAGTCTCTTTTCGCTTCTTCTGCTATAATGCGCATATATAAGGATGGACTGGCATGAATATCAACGAAATCAGAAAAGAAGTCAATTTCCGCGAACTGGGCGGGTATATAACCAGAGACGGCAGGGTTATCAGAAAGGGACAGTTTTACAGAAGCGGTCCGCTGGGCATGCTGACGGAAAAGGAACTGGAATTTGTAAAAAGCCTGAATATCCGTCATGTCTTTGATTTCCGTTCCGATACGGAAATCAGTGAGCTTCCCGATCCGCAGCTGCCGACAGCTGAATATCATCCGATCAATGCGCTGACGGATGCCGACGGGAATCCCGTGAACTTTTCTCCCAAGGCAATTGAAAAGACAGATTTTTCGAAAGAGATCGGCAGCAATTTCCTGGAAATCATGTACGGCAATCTGCCGTTTACAAAGGCATATAAGGAAATGTTTGAGGCAGTCAAGAAAAAGGAGACACCGATTCTTTTTCACTGCACGGCCGGCAAGGACCGCACCGGCATTGCGGCAGTGCTGATCATGATCCTGCTGGGCGTGGATGAAGAGACTGCCCTGGATGACTATGAGCTGACCAATGAATACCGGGTATCGGCAATTGAAAGATTCCTGGAACGGGTGGCAGAAATCATCGGCGACGATGAAGACCTGCGCCATGCCCTGCGCGGCGTGGAAGGCGTCAACCGGGAAAATGCCGAGCTTTCTCTGAGACGGATCAGGGAACGGTTCGGAGATTATGAAACATACTTCAAGGCACAGTTCGGAATTGATGAAAAAATGCAGGCAGAACTGGCTGAATACTACACAGAGGAAGCGCACTGATTGTGTTGAAACTGTGAAATTAACAACGTACAATATTAAACACAGGAGGGAAAAGCATGGCAAACAGACTCCCTGAAAAACTGACATCAATGCGCAAGCAGCTGGGATATTCCCAGGGCGACATTGCCGAAAAAATGAATATTCCTGTGGCAGAGTTCATGCATTGGGAAAACGGAACATCCATTCCCAGCATTCATTCTCTGAAAAAACTGGCAGATATATTCGGCATCAAGGTAGAGATGCTGGTAGATAATACGGTGGAAGTGGAACTGCCGCAGATATCTACGGAAAGTGTGGAAATTCCGTTCATTCAGCCGTCTGCGGAAGAAACTAAGACGGTGGATCTGAACAAGGTCAGCGATATGGGAGCGACCCGGCCGGTATCAGCCATCAATACGGTTGAATTCCAGCCGACGGTATCCAGTCAGATCGTTGACGATGACGGACCGATGGAAGGAACCCAGACCCGTCCGATCATCCGTCCGGCAAAGCCGACAAGGCAGCAGAAGAAAAAGACGGCGATGATCATTGCCGGTGTCGCTGCAGCAGCTCTGCTTCTGGTGGCAGGACTGATCATGTTCCTGCGCGGAAGCGGCGGCAGCTCCGTCGGACTCGGCAGCGTTAACCGTCTGGCGCTTGGTGATACCTACAGCATGTATATCAAAAAGAGCGGGGAACTGCAGACTTACGGGCAGTTTGCCGACAAGGACCTGTTTGCCGGTTCGGTGCAGGTCAGTGCCTATGACAGTCACGCTGCCGGACTGAAGAGTGACGGCAGGGTGATTACCAACGGTGATGACAGTGTGATTTCGGACTGGAAAAATGTGACGCAGATTGCGGCAGGCCGTACCCATACCGTGGCACTTACCGATGACGGTGATGTGCTCTGTACCGGCAGTGATGCCGGATGTGAAGTCAGCGGCTGGGCAAATATCAGTTCGCTGTATGCCGGCAATGCCGTAACGCTGGGCATCAGTTCCGACGGAACCGTGCATGCCTCAGGTGCCAATGCGGTTGACGGAATCAGCGGCATCAAGAGTGCTGCCGTCGGTGATTCCCAGATTCTGCTGGTGAGCACCAGCGGCACCGTGAAATCCTACAGTCTGACCGATGCGGCAGCGTCCGATGTCTCATCGTGGAGTGATATCGATGCGGCTGTCGTCGGATCCGACTTTGTGGCCGGCATGACCAGCAAGGGCAAGGTCGTCATTGTGACAGATGACGAAGAGATGAAGAAAAAGGTCGAGAACTGGACGGATATCCGGTATATCGCAGCCAGCGGCAAAACCCTGATTGCGGTTGACCGTTCCGGCACGATGCACGGAGCCGGGGACAACAGCTTCGGCCAGTATGTGGACAATACATCCGACGACAAAAAGGATGATGAAAAGAAGAAGCTGGATATGGTCAAGGAAATCACCTTTACCGAATCGACAGCGAATATCCAGATCAAATGGAAGGCAGTTGCCGATGCCGATTACTATACAGTGAAATTTGAACCGGCACTGTCAACGGAGATTCCGCAGACATCATCGACCAGTGTATCCATTCCGGCATCGGAACTGAGTGACGGTACCGTCTATCAGGTGACAGTTACCGCCTGCTCCGACAATTCCGACAAGTTTGAAAACAGTGATCCGGCTGTTGTCAGCTATACCTTCCAGTCAAAGACGGTAACACTGGATACGCCGTCCAATGTCTATGCCGAAAGCACGCCGGACAACTGGATCATCCACTGGAATCCGGTTGAAAATGCGACCTATTACATGGTCTCGCTGGATGACCGTGAAGAGATCCGGAGCGATCAGAATGCGTTCTTCTATGAACATGCCGGATTTATCGATCAGAGTCTCCATACGATAAAGATCACCGCACATTCGGATTCTTCAAGCTATTCCGAGAGTGTTCCGGCCCAGGTAGAGCTGACCTATCAGCTGCCGAGCTTCAGTGTCACACTGAATTTCAATACCGATGACGGCACGGCGGTGGAATACAAGGTCATTGTTGTCAAGGCCGGCAGTCATACACTGGCTGAGATCGTTACCCCCGACCTGTATCCTTCCGGCGAATTCCAGCTGGCAAACCCGGACCGCACAGTGGATGTATACAGCGACTACAGCGTAGATGTTTCGCTTGTCAGAAGCGGCGGCGAAGGAGGCGGCGAGTAAGATGGATAAAGTCTGGTATTATATGAAAAGCGACCGTCTGAAATACGGTCCCTACAGCGACGGAGAAATGATTGCCCTGATCCGTCAGGGCATCCTGGAAGAACAGGATTATATATGGATGACCTACCTTGAAGCCTGGCTCAATGTCGGCAATTCCATTTATTCCGTATATCTTCCTGCCAATCAGCCAAAGTAATCTGCAGACAGACATTCAGTATTCTGAGTGTCTGTTTTTTTTGTCTTAATGTGATTTTAATGCCGGAAGGAGTGTCTTTAATCCCCTTTTAACGGCAGGAAAGGCATGATAGGAGAAAGAAAAGGAGCGCCATATGAGAAAACTGCGCATTCTGCTGCAGGACTATATGAATTCATTCCGCACGATTCTGCTCGGCTTTTTTGCGCTGATCCTCTGCGGAGCCTGCCTGCTGTGCCTGCCGGCAGCTTCGGCCGACGGACAGGGTGTGCCGTTTCTGAATGCTCTGTTTACATCAACCTCGGCAGCCTGTGTGACCGGGCTGGTTGTATATGATACGGCAACACAGTGGTCCATGTTCGGAAGAATCGTGATCCTGGTCCTGATTCAGATCGGCGGCCTGGGGGTAGTGACGGCCTTTATTGCCACGATGCTGCTGACGGGAAAGAGAATCGGACTCATGCAGAGAATTGCCATGCAGGATGCCGTATCTGCACCGCAGCTGGGCGGAATCGTCCGCTTCACTTCGTTCTTTCTGAAGGCAACAGTGGTCATTGAGGCGGCCGGCACGGTATTGCTGGCACCGGTATTCATCCGGGATTTCGGATTTGTAAAAGGCATGGGACATGCCTTGTTCCATTCTGTTTCCGCTTTCTGCAATGCCGGATTTGATCTGATGGGTGTCAGGGCACCGTTCTCTTCCCTGACCGGCTATGCCTCGGATATCTGGATCACTTCCGTCATCTCGCTGCTGATCATTATCGGCGGTGCCGGTTTCTTTACCTGGGGAGATCTTCTGGAAAACAGGTTCCGGTTCAAGGGACTGCGTCTGCAGACCAAGCTGATTCTGACAACGACGGCTGTTCTTCTGACCGTGCCGTTCATATATTTCTTTGTTCTGGAATTTGCGGAGATGCCTCTGAAAGAGAGAGTCCTGCTGTCGGCATTTCAGACCGTGACACCGCGTACGGCCGGATTCAATACTGCCGATTACGGTGCCATGACCGAAGGAAGCCTGCTGGTGACAGTCATCCTGATGATGATCGGCGGTGCTCCGGGATCCACGGCCGGCGGTATCAAGATCACAACGATCGCCGTCATTTTTCTCTCAGCCCGGACCTATATGAAGGGAAGAGAACATACCAATGCCTTCCGGCGCCGCATTGAAACCGATGCGATTCACAATGCCTATACATTGTTTGTACTGTATCTGATGCTGCTGGTGGCGGGTACGATCGCCCTGTCGGAAGCGGAAGACCTGCCGATCATGCCGGCAATGTTCGAATGTGCATCGGCACTCGGAACGGTAGGCCTGACAACCGGAATTACACCGGGACTGACGATATTTTCCAAGATCATACTGATCTTCTTCATGTATTTCGGAAGAGTCGGCGGACTGACACTGACCTATGCCATGGTTTCTCTGACCAGGAAGGAAAACAGCAGGCTGCCGGCAGAAAAACTGACCGTAGGGTAAATAAGGAGAAAAGAGATGAAAAATGTACTTGTAATCGGTGCCGGAAGATTCGGCCGCTATACGACCATCAAACTGCATGATCTGGGACATCAGACCATGGTTGTGGACAAGGATGAGGAACGCATCAACAAGATTCTGCCCTATGCGTCCGATGCCCAGATCGGAGACAGCACGGATCCCGGATTCATGGCTTCGATCGGTGTCAGTGACTATGATCTCTGCATCGTTGCCATCGGCGATGACTTCCTTTCTTCTCTGGAAACGACGTTCCTGCTGGATGAGCTCGGCGCCAAAAAGATCATTGCCAGAGCGACAAGTGCATCCCAGGAAAAGTTCCTGCTGCGCAACGGCGCCCAGGCAGTTGTATTCCCGGAACGGCAGCTGGGAAGCTGGACAGCGATCCGCTACAGTTCCGACAATATTTCCAATTACATCGAACTGATGGACGGATATTCGATCATCGAAGTGGCTGTGCCGATGCACTGGGACGGCAAGAAGATCGGCGAACTGAATGTCCGCAAGAAATACAACATCAATATCCTCGGCCTCAAACGGCAGAGGATGGATATGAATATCACCATCGATACGGTCCTGCACTACGGCCAGAGCATGCTGGTGCTGGGCAAGCATGATGATATTCAGAAAATATTCTATCTGTAGAAAGTGCATATCTTATGGCGGAGAACATTGTAATGATCGCCGGGCTGGTTCTTTCGGCAGCACTGCTGTATTTTGCCATCGGCAGGCTGTTCGATACCATAGATCCGCCCCGGCCGGCAGAAACGGAATCAGCGGATGAAAAATACCAGATCGCTCTGGAGGATCTGGTCTTTGCCCGTGAACTGGGACGTTTTCTGAATAAGGAAGAATGCTGCTACTATACCGGGACACGGGAAGATATTCTTTCCGCCCTTGAAAATGAGCGGATCGACATGGCGGTACTGAATGAAGAAGGTGCCGGAACCGGTGCAGAAATGAACCATATGCAGGTGCAGTATTATGCGTCTGCCCTGGCTCTTCGTGAAAACGGCATCGATATTCAGCTTTTAAGACATCAGGCACGGAAAATAGAGGTGTATTATAAAGACAGGTTTAAACCGGTCATCAGGCAGATGCTTGAGAAGGGGATCATTGTCAGAACCTGAGTGAAAGATGACAATACAGAAAGCAGAGATGAAAACAGGACAGGAAATACAGACCAGTGTACTGGTCTGCCTTTCTGCGTCTCCGAGCAACCAGAGGGTCATCAGGGCAGCGGCCAAGGTAAAGAAAAGAGGCGGCACTGCCGTTGCGCTGTATGTCAGTGAAAACGTCGGTGAAATCCCGACGGATTCAAAGCTGTATGAAAACATGCAGCTGGCCCGTTCGCTCGGGTTTGAAGTCCGCACTGCCCAGAGCAACGATATTGCCGTGACGATTTCCGAATATGCCAGACAGACAAAGGCGACCGATCTGTTTCTCGGCTATTCGGCTCCCTCGCATATTCTCCAGCAGCGCAAGACAATTTCCGAGCAGCTGATGAACTATCTCCCGGATGTGGATATTCATATCATTCCCGATACCAGAGCTTCTTCCTGGCCGCAGCTGGAAAAGAAAAATGCTGCCATGCACTGGACCTTCAGGGATTTCTTCTATGTCATTGTCATTATGGGTCTGGCAACGCTGATTTCGGCATGGTTCTATACCTCCCGCTTCAGCAATGCCAATATCATTACGATCTATATTCTCGGGGTGCTGATTGCCTCATTGCTGACATCGCATCAGCTGTACGGCATCTTTGCGGCAGTCCTGTATATTCTGCTGTTCAATTTCCTGTTCATCGATCCCCGCTTTACGCTGCTGGTCTATGATTCGGAATATCTGGTGACCTATCTTGTTTCGGTCATCGCCGCACTGATTACCGGTTCCCTGACCAGCCGGATGAAGGATATTGCCAGGACTTCGGCGGAAAATGCCTACCAGGCTAAGGTTCTGCTGGATACATCCAATCAGCTGGAGAGAGCGGTCGGAACCGATGAAATCATCCGCATCACATGCATGCAGCTGGTGCATCTGCTTGGCCGCACGGTGCTGTTCTACCGCGGTACGAATACCGAAACGGCAGAGGACATCTATGCGGCGGAAGAAAAGGAAATCGACCAGAACCTGCTGAAGCGGGAGAGGGAAGCGGTGCAGTGGACACTGGAAAACCAGCATTATTCGGGCGCCTTTACTTCCCGTTTCGGCAAATTCCGCTATCGGTATCTGAGCATTCATTCCGGTGAAAACAGATACGGGGTAATCGGCATTGATATGGAAAAGGGACCGCTTACGGAATTTGAAAATACGATCCTGCTGTCGATTCTGCATGAATTTACCATGGCCCTGGAAAACAGCCGCATGGCGGCAGAGAGACGTTCGGCTGAAATCGCAGCGGAAAATGAACGGCTGCGGGCCGGACTGCTGCGCTCCATCTCCCATGATCTGCGGACACCTCTGACATCGATTCTGGGCAATGCCACAAACCTTGCCGCGAACGATGAGGCACTGAGCCATGAGGACAGGGAAAAGATCTATGCCGACATGGTGGAAGATTCGGAATGGCTGGGCGAGCAGATGGAAAACATTCTGGCAATGACCAGACTGGAAAATACCCAGTATCTGAATATGACGGTCGAGAACATGGATGATGTCATCGCCGAAAGCCTGCGGCATATCCGCAGTGCAAACGGACATGAGATCCGTTTTGTGCATGATGAGGAAAGCTGCTTTGCCGTGATGGACACAAAAATGATTCTGCAGGTGCTGATCAACCTGCTGAGCAATGCCATCAAGTACACACCGCCGGGGACAGAGATTGTGATCCGGAGAATCGTCGAAGACGGATGGATCAGAGTCAGTGTTGAAGATACCGGCGGCGGCATATCCGATGCCGACAAGGAACATATCTTCGAACTGTTCTATACCGGCACCCACCGGCTGGCGGACAGCTACCGCAGCATGGGCATCGGTCTCAATCTGTGCTGGATGATCATGCAGGCCCACGGCGGCAGTATTGAAGTATACGACAACAGGCCGAAAGGAACGGTATTCCGCTTCTCTCTGCCGGCAAAGGAGGTAAACATCAGTGAGTGAATTCAAGATTCTTGTGGTGGAAGATGACAGGTCGGTCATGAACCTGATCACAACGACCCTGAAGATCAATCAGTATTCCTTTGTGACAGCATCTTCCGGAAATGAGGCAATCTCACAGTGTGCATCGCATCAGCCGGATATGATCCTGCTGGATCTGGGACTGCCGGACATTGACGGCATTGAGGTGATCCGCTCGGTGCGGACCTGGTCGGCGGCCGTGATCATTATCATCAGTGCCAGAGGTGAGGACAGTGACAAGATCAGTGCCCTGGACAGCGGTGCCGATGATTATCTGACAAAACCGTTTTCCGTTGATGAACTGCTTGCCAGAATCCGGGCAGCGCAGCGCCGCCTGAAATATATTGCTGGCCGCAGTGATGACAGCGCCATGTTCCACAACGGTGATCTGACCATCGACTATGCGTCCAATATTGTCAGAATGAAGGATGAAGAAATCCACCTGACTGCGATGGAATACAAGCTGCTGTGTGTGCTG
>CAMNGB010000056.1 GCA_946537835.1 uncultured Erysipelotrichaceae bacterium | reverse complement strand
ACTGACGCAGCTGCTGAGCACGATCCGTCTGGTCCAGAAACTGTGGAATCCGGGTCTGTCGATTGAAGGCGTGCTGCTGACAATGTTTGATGTCCGCACCAAGCTGAGTGTCGAAGTACAGCAGGAAGTACGCAAGTATTTCAAGGAAAAGGTATACCGCTGCTACATTCCCCGCAACGTCAGGCTTTCCGAGGCACCGTCCCGGGAAGAGTCCATTTTCGAATACGATACCCGCTCGGAAGGCGCAAAGGCCTATGCCCAGCTGGTAAAGGAAGTCATCATGCAGAATGAAAGGCGGAGGAAATAATGGCAGAAAAGAAAAACCGTTCCGGTCTTGGCGGCAGAGGACTTGATGCCATCTTCGGAACAAATGTAGAGCAGTTTCTGGATGAGATCCAGAACAACAAGGCAGAAGGTACGGGCCGCCGCGAAGTTGAAATTCCGATCAGGGAAATCCGTCCGAACCCCTATCAGCCGCGTAAGGAATTTGACCAGGCCGGTCTGAATGAACTGGCAGATTCGATCCGCACCCACGGCATTTTCACGCCGCTTCTGGTGCGCAAGAGTGTTCAGGGCTATGTTCTGATTACCGGTGAAAGACGTCTGAGAGCAGCTGAGATTGCCGGACTGACCACGGTTCCGGCCATTGAAGTTGATTTCACCGACGAAGAAATGATGGAAATTGCCATCCTCGAAAACGTCCAGCGTGAGGATCTGAATCCGATCGAAGAAGCTTCGGCCTATGAATCACTGGTCAAGAAACTCGGATATACCCAGGAAAAGTTGGCAGAGCGGGTCGGCAAGAGCCGTGAATACTGCGCCAACATCATGCGTCTTCTGAAGCTGCCTCCGGAAGTGCAGAAGCTGGTTGTCGACAAGAAGCTGACAATGAGCCATGTCAGACCGCTGCTGAGTCTCGGTGATGAGAATCAGATCTATGAAGCAGCCCGGCATGTCATGAAGAACAAAATGTCGGTCAGAGAAGTGGAAGCCTATGTCCATGAACTGGCAGGCACATCCGTAAAGCCGAAGCCGAAAAAGGCAGCGGATAAGGATCCGTGGATCAGGGATCTGGAAGTGCAGATGCAGGAAAAACTCGGAACCCAGGTCAATATCAGCAAAAACAGGCTGCAGATCTCCTATTCCGATACCGATGATCTGAACCGTATTCTTGAGATTATCGGCTGCATCAGCGAAGACTGAATAGTATATAAGGGGAACGGCCGGCAAATCGCTGACCGTTCCTGTTTTTTTGTGCCATAATTTACTTAAAGAGTACCATCGGAGGAACATATCATATGAATGCGAAGGAACGCTATGAGGAATGGCTGCATAATGCGAGCAGCCGGAGCCCCCTTTATAAAGACCTGATCAACATTGACGGAAATGACGAGGAAGAAATCGAAGAACGGTTCTATCAGTATCTGACATTCGGCACCGCCGGACTGCGGGGCAAGGTCGGAGCCGGAACCAACCGCATGAACTTCTATATGGTAGGAAAGGCAACGCAGGGCATTGCCAATTTCATCAGAAGCTTCGGACAGGAGGCCATGGACAGAGGCGTCGTCATTGCCCATGATCCGCGCCACTTTTCCAAGGAATTCTCCCAGTTTGCGGCAGGTATCTTTGCGGCGGCAGGAATCAAGGCATACATTTTCCCGGATCTTCGACCGACTCCGGAACTTGCCTATATGATTCTGAAGCTGCATACCATGGCCGGAATCAATATCACCGCCTCCCATAATCCGAAGGAATACAACGGATACAAGGCATACTGGGAAGACGGATGCCAGGTTTCCAGCAAGATTGCCGAAGGCATGCTGGAGGAGATGGACAAGGTCGATCTCTGGAACGATATCAGATACATGCCGCTGCAGCTGGCACTGGATGAAGGCAAGGTTGAAGTGCTCGGAGAAGAGTACGACCGTGCCTATCTGGATCATATTGAAGGTCTTGCGATTCATGAGGGTGATGAACTGGATCTTGATATACCGCTCGTCTATACACCGCTGAACGGCTGCGGCAATATTCCGTTTGCGCAGATGATGCAGGACCGCGGTTTTACCAACTGGCATATGGTAGAGGAACAGAGGGAACCGGATCCTGACTTCTCAACGGTCGGCTATCCGAATCCGGAAGATCCGAAAGCCTTCCGGCTCAGTGAGGAACTGGGCAGAAAGGTCGGGGCCGAACTGCTGATGGCAACTGACCCCGATGCCGACAGATTTGCCATCGAACTGAAGGATGATGACGGAAACTATATTCCGCTGAACGGCAATCAGACCGGATATCTGCTGGTCAATTATATTCTGGAAGGCCGCAAGTCTGCCGGAACCCTGCCGGAAAAGGGTGCCATGATCAAGTCCATCGTTACCAGTACGATGAGCACTGAAATCGCAAAAGCCTACGGCGTGGAGATGTTTGAGACACTGACCGGATTCAAGAACATCTGCGGCCGGATTCCGTCCCTGCAGAAGGAAGGATACACCTGCCTGTTCGGCTATGAGGAATCGGTCGGCTATGCGGCCAGTCCGATGATCCGTGACAAGGACGGCATCAGTGCCGGCATGCTGGTGGCAGAAGCTGCTGCCTATTACCGGAAACAGGGAAAGACCCTGTGGCAGGTGCTGCAGGAACTGTACCGGAAATACGGATGGTATGCGGAAGATGAACCGAACCTGATTCTGGAAGGCATTGCCGGATCACAGCGGATCAGACGGATGATGACATACGTCAGGGAACATCTGCCGGAAGAGGTTGCCGGCGCAAAAGTACTGAAGGTCATTGACTACAGGAACGGCTATGAAGATATTCCGCCGTCCAATGTACTGCGGTTCTTCCTGGACAATGACAGCTGGTTTGCCGTCCGTCCGTCCGGAACCGAGCCGAAGATCAAGTTCTATTTCTATACGAAACAGAACAGCCGCGAAGAAGCACTGGCCGTAAACAAGGCAATCAGGGAAGATATCATGGCAATGATCAATGCCGTGGAATAAGAAGCCGTATGGCTTCTTTTTTCTTGGCATGTGCAAGCATGATATATGTATAATGAAATTAATTAAAAATATAAGGAAGGAATCATCTTCCTGAGAAAGAGGATCATATGTATTGCTCTAATTGCGGACAGCTGCTGAAGGACGGAGTGAATTTCTGTTCCAACTGCGGCATGAAAGTTACCTGGCCGGCAGCCCCGTCCGAACCGGAAGTAGAAGCCGTCGCTGTTCAGACGGAAACACCGGAAGCTGCAGCGGAAACAACAGAGACAGAAGTGACAGCGGATGTCAGTGAACCGGCCGCAGAAGCGGAACCTGCGGCTGCTGAAGTGACGGATACAGCAGCAGATGCAGTGCCGGAACCCGAGGAGGACATCGCTGCAGAACCTGTCACTGACACTGTTTCCGAAGAACCGGTGCCGGAAGCTGTAACGGAAGAAGCCGTGAGCGAAGAGGCGGTTCCGGAGGTATCGGAACCTGAGCCCGAGGCTGTGCCTGAAGAGAAAGCAGAAGAAGCTGTCTCAGAAGAACCTGAAGTTCCGGCAGCGGAAGTAACGGAAACCGTACCGGAAGAAACAGAGGCCGAACCGGCTGCTTCTGAATCTGAGGGAACAGAGGCTGCACCGGAACAGAAGACAGAGGAAGTCCCCGCCGGGGAAGAAGTGACAAAGACAGCTGAGCCGGCAAAGAAGCCGAAGAAGGACAAAAAGAAACCGCTGAAGTACGGCGGTATCGCTGCTGCCCTGGTCATCTGCGGACTTCTGATTTACAATATGCTGCCGTCCACAAGATATAAGCGTGCTGTCAGAGCGGCTGAAGAGTATATGGCTGAGGGAGACTATACGGCTGCGGCTGAAGAATATGAAAAAGCCCTGACGATCCGGCCGGAAGATGAAGCTGTCAGTGCCGATGCTTCGGCAGCGTTTGTGATGGTAGGCACACAGATGCTGGATGAAGAAAAGTTTGAGGAAACCATTGCCTTTACCGACCGTACGATTCCGCTGGTTCAGGAAAGCGACAGGGCTGCGGTAAGGCTCATCGGGGAAGACGCATACAGCTACAGAACATATGAAATGGTTGATGCCCAGGATTTCGCCGGCGCCAAGGCATGGCTGCAGGAAGGCATTGATAAAGGCTATGATCTGCAGGATGAGCTGGAAGATGTCAAAACGGAAGAAAAGTATGTTGATGTTGTCGCAGCCCAGAAAGAGTTCCTGAAAAATATCACCGCCAAAATGGATGCGGATGATTATGAAGGTGCACTGGATCTGTTCAGAGACGGATACGGACAGCTGCTTGCCGATGAAAATACATACGGATACCGGGGACCGGTGATGGCAGACATTTCCGGCAGTAAATACAAAAAAGCCGGCCTGTATAAAGAGGACGGTTACTATGCAGTATACTACGGTGACTACAGCGGCACATCCAGAGAAGGAAACGGCATTTACATGATCTATAATCCGGGCGGTCTGTTCACTCTGAAAGTCAGATGCTATTCGACCGGTGAATGGAAAGGCGATATGCCGAACGGAACGGTAACGGAATACCGCAAGATCTATGAAGGTTCGGATATCAAGCAGGATGTTGTCGTCAAGGCGGTGGTCAAGGACGGCATATATAACGGTGAGGTTGAATGGACACAGGACGGAGAAACCTATTACGGAAGCTATACCGACGGGGTCATCAATGTCATCGATACGACCGATCCCAACGGAGATGCCAACAGAGTCGCAATGTACAACAGCGATCAGACCAAGTGGAGATATTATACAACCGACAGTTCCTATACCCGCGTATTCGGAATGGTTGGCTTCGGACTGCAGTAAATGAATCATACAGGAAACGGTGCCCGCACCGTTTTTCTGTATTATCCCGGGAAAACATGGTATAACCAAGACGAAGAAAACATCGAAAGGAACCAGCCATGATCAAACGATACTATCAGGGATTATTATCTTTATATTTCAGCGGACCGATGACAATGCTTGCCGTATTTGTCTTTGCGGCAGCCTTTGCGGATAACCGGAGACCGGAATGGAATCTGAAATGGCTGATGGGAGTTCTGGCAGCCATTCTGGCAGTTGTCATGTTCTTTTACTACCGGAACAAGCTCACAATCAGCAGAACCCTGCGGAATGTAAAGAATCTTGAAGAATACGAAAAGGGCGGAATGCTCGACCGTTCGTTTGTTCAGGAGGACAGGATGCTGGCGGGCATCGGTCTGAAGGTCAGCGAGCACAGCACACGGAATATCAAATCCCTGACAGCCGAAACAAAGGGCCGGAAGGTCATCCTCCATATGGAAGGGGAAAATGACAGCTTTGATGCCCAGGCCATTGACCGCGGTGAAGCCGAACGCTTTGCGGCATATCTGCAGAAGCGGAATCCCGGCATCGTTCTGAACAATATCGAACCGAAGGGAAACGGAACCCTGAAGGAACTCGGCGCAAATGAATAATCAGGGAGCTTTTACAGCTTCCTGATTTTTCTTTTCTTTCCCTTGATTTTCAGTTCTTTGAATTCATGCGGTTCAAACAGGATGACCGTACTGTCATGTTCATTGACGGTGATCCGGCCGATCTTTTCAAACGGCATATGGGCAGACAGAGCCCCGGCGATGTCGCCCGGTCTGATCTTTTCATCCCTTCCGCCTTTGATCTGCAGGGTAATGACTTCTGCCTGCGGCGCTTTTTCCTTTATTAAAGGAACGGAAAGATCGTTGGGGTTGCCGCTGTGCGGCGGAAGCTGCGGGGTATCGGAAAGTATGGCCTGGACTTTCGGAAGAGAGGTTTCTTCCTCCGGGATCAGGATGATGCTGATCCCGGCTTCGTCCTGGTGGCCGCTGCGGCCGGAACGGTGAATCAGTGTGTTTTCGTCTTCCGGCAGATCATAGTGAATGATATGGGAGAGGCCGGTAATATCAAGGCCGCGGGATGCCGCATCCGTTGCGGCAAGAAGGCGGATTCTGCCTTCCCTGAAACTGCGCATGACCTGCAGTCGTGTCTTCTCATCATCATAGGCAGAAAAGGCTTCGGCCAGATATCCTTTCTTCTTCAGCCTTCCGGCAAGAACAGCGGTATCGCTGCGGTGTCTGACAAAGATGATGGCCGATACAACCGGCTGCTGTTCGAGAATATCCAATAAGGATGCATAACGGTCTTCACAGACCAGATGATATGAAGAAACCTGTTCGCTGAGTCCTGTTTCATCCAGAATGACTGTCTCATAGCCGTCCTTCAGAAAGGATGACACTTCATCTGTGAGCGTAGCGGAGAAGCAGACGGTCTGTACCGGATGATCAATATGGGCAAGAACGGTACGGAACTCATCGGCCTGACCGGTGGAAAGAATCATATCCGCTTCATCGGCAATCAGCACCTGCAGCGAAGAAAGACTGAGGAGATTCTGTTCCAGCATATAGACGATGCGGCCGGGTGTTCCGATGATGATCTGCGGTTTCTGCTTCAGTTCGGCATTCTGCTTTGAAGGATCGATTCCCCCGATTAACAAAGCCGAATGAACCGGCAGATAAGAAGAAAGCAGATCGGCAGTTTCCCGGATCTGCAGCGCCAGTTCCCTGGTCGGGGCAATGATCAGGGCATAGCCGGCATCTTCAAACGGGCGGATCTTTTCCAGCACCGGCAGAAGATACGCACCGGTCTTGCCGGATCCGGTCGCTGCCTGAACCAGCAGGTTCCTGCCTTCAAGAAACAGCGGAACAGTCTTTTCCTGTACGGGTTTCAGCGGCAGCCAGTGCAGATCCTCAAGTACCTGCATCAGTTCCTTTTTCAGTTTCATATCCATGAGGATATCTTAGCACAGACCGTTTGTGTTAAACTTACAGAGATGAAACAGGAAACCATTGCGGCAATCTCAACAGCGCCGGCCATGGGTGCGATCTCGGTGATCCGCATCAGCGGCGAAGATACCTTTGCGGTTCTGAAAAAACTGACCGGAAAGGACTTTTCCGATGCGGCCGGATATACCGTACATTATGCGACGGTATATGACCGCAAAGAACCGGTCGATGAAGTTCTTATCAGCATCTTCCGCTCACCCCGCTCCTATACCGGTGAGGATGTGGCAGAAATCAGCTGCCACGGCGGTGTCTATCTTACCCGCAGAGTGCTGAGTCTGGTGCTCGGTGCCGGTGCCCGCATGGCAAGACGCGGTGAATTTACGGAACGGGCCTTCCTGAACAACAAGATGGATCTTTCGCAGGCTGAGGCAGTCAACGATCTGATCAATGCCCGCGATGCCGTCAATGCCCGCAGTGCCGTGCATTCCCTGAAAGGATCGGTCACCCGGCTGATTGAACCGCTGGAAGAGGAACTGACCCAGATCATTGCCAATATCGAAGTCAATATCGACTATCCGGAATATGATGATGTCCGGCAGCTGACGGAAGAAGAGATCCTGCCGGCAGCCCGGAAGTGGCAGAAGGATATCCGCCGCATCATTGAAGCAGCCGAACAGGCAGTCCAGGTCCGGGACGGCATTGATACGGTCATCCTGGGCAGACCGAATGTCGGCAAGTCCTCGCTTCTGAATGCACTGCTGGAAGAAGACAAGGCCATCGTTACCGATATTGCCGGCACAACCAGGGATCTGGTGGAAGGCACCGTACGGCTGGAAGGCATGACCCTGAATCTGATCGATACTGCCGGTATCCGTGAAAGCAGCGATGCGGTGGAAAAGATCGGCATCGAACGTTCGCTGGCAGCGGTGGAAAGAGCCGAACTGGTCATACTGGTTCTGGATGCGTCCAGGGAACTGAATGAGGAAGATGAAAGGCTGCTTGAGCTGACAAAGGATAAGGAGCGGATCATTGTCTACAACAAGAGTGATCTGAATGATGATGTGGACGGCCTGTCGGTTTCTGCCATCCATCATCAGATCGATGATCTGACGGCCGAGATCCGCCGCCGGTATGAAAACGGACTGCAGCTGGCCAATACCGATACCCTGAACAATGAGCGTCAGATCGGGCTGGCAAGACAGGCCGAGCAGGCAATGAACGATGCCGTGGCATCACTGGAGGCAGGGATGGAGCTGGATATCGTGACCATTGATCTGCAGAACAGCTGGACGGCTCTGAAGGAAATAACCGGAAAGGCAGGCAGGGAAGATCTGCTGGATGAAATATTCTCCAGATTCTGCCTGGGAAAATAAAATGAGTGAAATACACTATTTTGACAGCCATGCCCATATCATGGCTGAAGAATACAAAGACGATTTTGAGGAAATGCTGAAAAGGGCAGAAGATGCCCATGTCGACCGGATCATGATCATCACCCTGTCACATGAGGAAACGATGCGGGCAATTGAGTTCGCCAAACGCGATCCGGAACGCTATCAGGTTGCGGCCGGCATCTTTCCCGAGGATGTGAAGGATGTGACCGAAGAAGACTGGCAGATCTTTGAAAAGACGGCAGCTGATCCGGCTGTGACATGCATCGGTGAAATCGGGCTGGACTATTACTGGGAAAAGGATCCGCAGATCAGATCCCTGCAGAGAGAATTCTTTGTCCGTCAGATCGAACTGGCAAAAGCCCTGCATAAACCGTATCTGGTTCATTCCCGCGATGCCGTTCAGGATACATTCGATATCATGAAGGAACACGGCGGACACGGTCTGCTGCACTGCTACAGCGGCACAAAGGAAATGGCACGGGAATTTGTGAAGCTTGGTTTCTATATTGCCCTGGGCGGAGCACTGACATTCAAAAATGCCCGCCATGCGGTCGAGGTATGTGCGGACATTGATGAAAACTATCTGCTTTCGGAAACCGACTGTCCGTATATGGCACCGGTGCCGTTAAGAGGAAAAAGGAATGAGCCGTCCTATATACCTTATATAGTAAGGAAGATGGCGGAAGTCAGAAATGTCAGTGAAGAGTACATGGCTGAAGTCATCGACAGGAACTGGACACGGTTCCTGGAGGAATATCGGTGAAGCCGCGGATCCGGGAGCTGATCGTGGTGGAAGGAAAGCACGACAGTGAAAATCTGAAGAAATATTATGACTGCGATACAATCGAAACCGGAGGTACCGGGTTTACCGAAGAAACGATCCGGCTGATCGCAAGGGCGAAGGAGAAGCGCGGTGTCATCATATTCACCGATCCCGATTCACCCGGAAACAGAATCCGCAGTGCCCTGAATCAGGCAGTGCCCGGCTGTCAGAATGCCTATGTCGACAAGCAGGATGCCCGTACCGAGAAGAAAGTGGGCATCGAGCATGCCGGAGAAGCTGTGCTGAAGGAAGCACTGGAACATCTGGTGACCTTCCGGGAAGATACGGAAGAGCGGATCAGTGTCCGCGACATGTATGAACTGGGTCTTTCGGGAAAGGCTGACAGCGGCAGGAAACGGGAAAAGCTGGGAAGAGCCCTGCATATCGGGTTCGGCAATGCCAGAGCCATGCGGCAGCGGCTGAACTGCCTGGGCATTACCGCCGAAGAAGTACGAAAGGAACTGGAAGAATGAGCCGATATATATCGACACCGTCAAGGACAAAGGAAATTCTTGAGACATACGGACTGCGGGCCCGCAAGGGATACGGTCAGAATTTTCTTGTCGATCCCATCATTGTGGAACGCTGTGCCCTGGCTTCTCACTGTGAGGATGCGGTCATTGAAATCGGTCCCGGCATCGGCGGACTGACCGAACAGCTGGCCCGTCATTCCAGACATGTGACGGCCTATGAAGTGGATGCCGATCTGATTCCGGTGCTGAAGGATACGCTGGCGGAATATGACAATGTTGAGATCATCCTGCAGGATTTTCTGGAATGTGACCTGGACGGCAAGATCAGGGAGCTGAAGGAAAAGTACGGGCAGGTATCGGTCTGTGCCAATCTGCCGTATTACATTACGACGCCGGTGCTGTTCCGTCTGTTCGAACATGCCGAGATTCCCTATATCACCGTCATGGTGCAGAAGGAAGTCGGCGACCGCTTTGCGGCCAGGCCGAAGGACAGTGAATACAGTGCCCTGTCGGTGGAGGCACAGTATCTGTACGATGTAAAGAAGCTGTTTACGGTGCCGGGAAGGTCATTCAATCCTTCTCCGAACGTCGACAGCGTCATCGTCCAGTTTTCAAGAAAGGAAACGGACAGAAGTCCGGAAGAGATCCGGGCCTTCTACGAAATGGTCAGAGCCTGCTTCAGACAGCGGCGCAAGACATTATTGAACAATCTGAAAGAATATCTGCAGGATAGGGAAAAGGCAGAAGCAGTGCTGAATGCCTGCGGCATCCCGCTGAGTCTGAGAGCTCAGGAGGCGGATGCGGAAATGCTGCAGAAAGTGTTTGAGGAAATCAGCAGATGAAAGAAAGAGCCTACGCAAAAATCAATCTCTGCCTCGATGTCGTCGGAAAAAGGGATGACGGCTATCATGAACTGGAAATGATCATGGTGCCGATCGATTTCTACGATGTCCTGGAGATGAATATTTCAGATCAGACCAGCCTGAGCCTGAACCGCAGCTATCTGCCGGCGGATGACAAGAATACGATCATCAAGGCGATTCACATCATGCAGGAACATTTCGGCTTTGAAGAACAGTTTGCCTGCAGTCTGCAGAAACATATTCCCACCCGGGCCGGACTGGCCGGGGGAAGTGCCGATGCGGCGGCAGCGATCCGCCTGATCTGCCGGATGCTTCAGATCAGAACCTCTGAGGAAGAGCTGATCGATATTGCCCGACAGGTCGGTGCCGATGTGCCGTTCTGTCTGATGAACCGTCCGTCGCTGGTGCAGGGAATCGGGGAGGTGCTGACACCGTTTGCGTGCCGTACCGATTTTGAGATTCTGCTGGTCAAGCCGCGGCGCGGTGTTTCCACAAAAGATGCGTTTGAAATCGTCGATGCAAAGGAACAGGAACATCCCGACTGCCGGAAGATGATGAGGGCACTCATAGAAAACGATTATGAAGGGGTTGTATCCTCTCTCGGCAACAGCCTGGAGGATGCGGCGGTGTCTCTGGTCAGGGAGATCCGCACCGTCAAGAACCGTCTGAAGGAAGAAGGCTTTGACGGGGTGCTGATGTCGGGAAGCGGCTCTACCGTCTTCGGCATCACCCGCGACGGCGAACTGCTGGAGAGGGCAATGCAGAAACTGAAAGAAGAACATTATTTTGTCCGCAGGACAAGAATACTGGGAGGATATGAATGAAAAATGCAGTCATTATGGCGGCCGGAAAAGGGACGCGAATGAAATCGGACCTGCCGAAGGTCCTTCACAAGGTGCTTGGCAAGACAATGATCGAACGTGATCTGGAAAATCTGCAGAAGGCAGGTGCGGAGCGGATCGTTGCCATCGTCGGCTACCGGCATGAGATGGTTGAGGAAGTTCTGGCCGGAAGATGTGAAACAGCCGTACAGGAACCGCAGCTCGGAACCGGTCATGCGGTCATGCAGGCCAGACAGCTGGAAAACGAAACCGGACTGACACTGGTTGCCAACGGCGACTGTCCGTGTGTTCATCCGGAAACCTACAAGGCTCTGTATGAGGCCTGTGAGAATGCCGACATGGTCGTTCTGACGGCAGAACCGGAAGATACGGCATCCTACGGCAGAGTGATCCGCAATGCCGACGGTACGGTTGAAAAGATCGTTGAGTTCAAGGACTGCACGGAAGAAGAAAAAGCCGTGCGGGAAATCAATACCGGCATTTACTGCTTTGACAACGAAGCACTCTTTGCCGGCCTGAAGCTGCTGAAAAACAACAATGCCCAGCAGGAGTATTACATTACCGATCTGGTAGAAATCCTGAAGGGACAGGGCAAAACCGTCAGAGCTGTCAAAGCCGGTGACTGGCGGGAAGTGCAGGGCATCAATGATGCACAGGAACTTGCCCGGGCCGAAGCGTATCTGCAGAAGACAGAATAAGGTTGACTAACTAAAAGGAAAAGTGTTTTACTAGAGGCGGTTAAAGAAGAAAAGAGGAAAACATGGTCAAAGAGACGGTAGTATTCGCACTCACTTCAAGCATTGACCTTGCGGCTGAAGTATGCCGCAAGCTGGACATCCCGTTAGGCAAGATCAAGGTTGAGCATTTCGCGGATGGGGAAATTCTCGTTGAACCTCAGGAATCGGTGAGAGGCAGAGATGTCTTTATCATTCAGTCCACCTGCAATCCGGTAACGGAACGTCTGATGGAAGTTCTGATCTGCATTGACGCCTGCAAGCGTGCCAGCGCCGGCTCGATCAATATCATCATGCCGTATTACGGATATGCCCGTCAGGACAGAAAGGCCAAGCCGCGCCAGCCGATCACTTCCAAGCTGGTTGCCAACCTGCTGCAGGTTGCCGGTGCAAGCCGTATCCTGACATTCGATCTTCACGCTGCCCAGATCCAGGGATATTTCGATATTCCGATCGATGACCTGACAGCTGTTCCGATGATCGGCCAGTATTTCAAGAACAAGAATTTCAACAAGGAAGATCTGGTTGTCGTTTCACCGGATCACGGCGGAGTTACCAGAGCCAGAAGACTGGCGGACATCCTGGATACTCCGATCGCCATCATTGACAAGCGCCGGCCGAAGCCGAACATGGTCGAAGCACAGAATGTCATCGGTGATGTCGAAGGC
>CAMNGB010000055.1 GCA_946537835.1 uncultured Erysipelotrichaceae bacterium | reverse complement strand
GCCGTGGCTTCAATACGCCGTGAAGTCGGTACGGGATGGGCTCTGGTCACTGTTTTCTGGCAGTGCGGACTGGCCTGGATCGTGACATTCCTGATCAGGCTGATCCTGATTGCCTGCGGACTTTCATAAAAAAAGAAATCACTTCAGCGTGAAGTGATTTTCATTTACAGCCATTTTTTCTTTTTGAACCAGATGAGTGAAACGATCACGATCAGGATACTGACAACAATGACAGCGGGATATCCCCACGGCCAGTACAGTTCGGGCATGTTGACGAAGTTCATGCCGTACCAGCCGGCAATCAGGGTAAGCGGCATGAAGATTGCCGTAATGACGGTCAGAAGGGTCATGATCTTGTTCTGCTTGATGCTCAGTTCGCCGGCAATCAGATCGCGCAGCTGGGAAATATATTCACGCAGCTGGGTAACGGTATCCTGCAGACGCTCGACGCGTTCGCTGAACAGCCGGAAGTAGCGCAGGTTATCTTCATGGAAGAACTGGTTTTCGTTTTCTTCGAATTCCCTGGCAACATCGATCAGATGTTCATAGTGCTTGTGCATGTCCAGCAGGTCGCTGCGGATATCATTCAGGGACATCGGATATTCATTGATGTCACCTTTCATGATCATGTCTTCCATCGTTGACAGTTCTTCTTCGATCGATTCCAGCAGCGGCAGGTCATTGTGAATCGTCTCTTCCAGAAAGTCATAGATAAATCTTTCCAGGGAAGGGAGTTTCCAGCGCCGGGACTGCTGGATCTGCCTGACGATACGTTCGCTGTAATCACTTGCATCGATCAGAACAATTCCTTTTTCATCCAGGGCAAAAGCGACTTTATTCTTATGTTCGCTGAAGCATTCGTGATCGGGAATGTTGAATGTGCCGGTCAGGGAGTCATAATTGACAACAGCCTTGGTATCCGTGATCCGGTTCAGGTTCAGATCCATGTCGATGCCCATATTGAATGAATCCCTGACATTTTTGTACTCTTCCGGCTTCAGTACGGCCGCAAACTGCCAGGTTCCTTTCTGAATTTCTTCCGGTGTGCATTCTTCCAGCATTTCCCGTATGAGATAATATGTCATAATAATTACGCTCCGATCACAGCCCAGTAATGATACTATTATATACGTTATCGATGAATGACAGAGGTTTTGAACGATGAAAATGATGAAAAAGATGATTCTGCCGGCAATGGTGCTGGCAATGATTGCGGCCGGATGCAGACAGGCAGCGCCGGCCGGTACGGGTGCATCCTCTTCCGAAACAGCCGGAAGCACGGAGACCCAGCCGGCAGAAACGGAAACAGCTGACACCGAACTGCTCAGCGGCATGCACCATGCCGAGATCACGGTAAAGGATTACGGTGTCATAAAACTGGAACTGGATGCCGATGAAGCTCCGATCACGGTTACGAATTTTGTCGAACTGGCAAACAGCGGTTTTTATGACGGTCTGACATTCCACCGTATTATGGACGGTTTCATGATTCAGGGCGGTGATCCGACCGGAACCGGCAGCGGCGGTTCTTCTAAAAAAATCAAGGGAGAATTCTCCCAGAACGGCGTGGAGAACAATATCTCCCATACCGACGGAGTCATTTCCATGGCCCGCGCCCAGAATCCCGACAGTGCATCATCGCAGTTTTTTATCACGGTTGCGGATGCAGTGTTCCTGGATACAGCCTATGCGGCATTCGGACATGTGACAGAGGGACTTGATGTCGCAAAACAGATTGCCAAAGATGCCAATCCGACAGACGCCAACGGAACGATCAGACCGGAAGAACAGCCGGTGATTGAAAGCATCAGAATTATTGACTGACCGGGTTCTTCCCGGTTTTTTTCGGCAAGCACAGAAAGCCGGTGAAGCCAAGACTGTTATTTCGCTCCGTTATCTGATATTCAGATAGGCAGGGAGGACAACAGATGCAATATGTCATGAGCGATCTTCACGGCTGCTATGAAGAATATATGCAGGCCCTGGAAGAAATTGATTTCGGAAGTGATGATATTCTGTATGTTAACGGTGATGTTCTCGACCGCGGCAGCGAACCGATCCGCATTCTCAGGGACATGATGATGCGTGACAATGTCTATCCGATTCTGGGCAATCATGAATTCATGGCACTGCAGGTGCTGAGAAAGCTCGGTGTTGAGATTACCGATGAGACCATTGCGAATCTGAAGGAAGAAGATCTGGAATCCTTCCGGTACTGGATGAATGACGGCGGGGAAACAACAGTGCGTCAGTTCTGTGCCTGCAGTGATGAAGAAAGGGAAATGATTCTGGACTATCTGGAAGAGTTCACACTCTGTGAAGAAACAGAAGCAGGCGGCAGACAGTATGTCATTGTCCATGCCGGACTGGAACCGTTCGATCCTTCCAGAGAACCGCAGGACTATGACCTGCCGGAATGCATTTTCAGAAGTCCCGATATCGAACAGATGTATTACGATGACAGAATCGTTGTCAGCGGTCATACACCGACCCTGGCCTTTCCGGAACCGTATAAGGGAAAGGTCATTGAAAAAAACAATCATGTGCTGATCGACTGCGGCTGTGTCTTCGGCGGCAGTCTGGCAGTGTACTGCCTGGATACCGGCGAAGTCACATATGTTCCGAAGGCAGGGAAAGAAAGGTAAAGCATGGCAAAGAAGTATCAGATTACCAGAAGGATGGATCACAGCGGCAATATGGTGAAGGCATACTCATGGGGAGATGTCATGCATTCTGCCGTTTATCTTGATTCCGCCAAAAAATATGAACTTGTCTTTCCCTATAACCGTGCTTTTCTGCAGGCATTCGATCTCTGCAGGAAAGCGGAAAGTGTTCTGATTATCGGCGGCGGAATGTATACACTGCCGTCCTATCTGATCCGCTTCTTTCCGCAGCTTCGCGTGGATGTTCTGGAGCCGGATGAAACGACCGTGGATGCGGCATTGAAGCATTTCGGACTCGGTGAGCTGTATGAAGATATACCGGATGCCCGGGAGAGACTTCACATCATTCCTGCCTGGGGGAGAGAATATCTTTCATCATGCAGAAAAAAGTATGATGTCATTCTGAATGATGCCTTCAGCGGGGCAGAGCCTGCCTATGACCTGATGAGCAGGGAAGCTGCGGAACTGATTCATAATGTTCTGGAAAAAGACGGTCTCTATGCGGCCAATATGCTTGGCAGTGATGACATCTGTGAATGTGATCTGATGCTGGATGAAATGAAGACCCTGCGCAGTGTCTTTGCCTTTGCGGCATGTGATGAGGCAAAGGATGAAGGTGCCGGCTCTTTCTGCAATTACATTGTCTTTGCCAGTGATCATGATTATTTTCAGGATCCGTATGCGGACGAACTGCTGGCAGGAACGGAAATCATCGAAGACAGGGATCTGCCGCATCTGAAGGAATTCTATGAGATTCTTTCCGTTGTCAGTGAAATCTGAACAGCGTTTTGTTGTGTCAGCGTGCCCAAACGGCAGAAAGTATAGTATTGTTTTTTCAGAGGATGAGGAATATGAAAACAATTGGCTATTATAACGGACAGCTCGGAAATCTGGAAGAAATGCAGATTCCGATGCAGGACAGAGCATTGTTCTTCGGCGACGGTGTCTATGATTTCGCACCGGCGTACAACGGCAGGATGTTTGCCCTGGAAGATCACCTGGATCGTTTTTTCCGCTCCATGAAGCTGCTGGAAATCGAACCGTACTGTGACAGGGAAACACTGAAGAAAGAACTGATGAGATGTGTGGAAGCGGCGGAAAGCACAGAGCCGATGGCTGTTTACTGGCAGACTTCCCGCGGCAACTGCCGGCGCAATCATATTTTCCCGCCGGAAGGAACACCGACGACACTGCTGATTACGGTGACACCTCTGAAGGCGAATCTGAAAAAGCAGCTGAAGCTGGTGTCGTTTGAGGACAAGCGTTTTCAGTACTGTCATATCAAGACGCTGAATCTGATTCCGAATGTACTGGCAGCCCAGTACGCTGAGGCGCACGGCTGTCAGGAAGCGGTATTCCACCGCGGTGAATATATGACCGAATGTGCGCACAGTTCGCTGGTGCTGCTGAAGGACGGTGTGCTTCTGGCGCCGCCGCTGGATGAACTGATCCTTCCGTCCATTACCCGCAGGCATATTATGGAAATCTGTGAAAAGCTTCATATCCCCAGAGATATCCGGCAGATCACGATGGATGAAGTCAGGGATGCGGATGAAGTGATCGTTCTGAGTTCCAGCAAGCTGATGACAAGAGCCTGTGAACTGGACGGCAGTCCTGTCGGACAGAAAGATCAGGAACTGTTTGAAAAGATCCGGAATGCCTATTTTGACATGCTGGAAGAAGATACCGGTTACCGGATGGAGATCTGACCATGTTTGTACTGATTAAAAATGCCCGTGTCTATGATCCGCAGGACAGGGGAATCAACGATGTGCTGATCTGCAATGACAGAATCATACGCATTGAGCCGCAGATCATATTTTCTGAGCCGGATACGGAAGTGATCGAAGCTTCCGGAAAACTGCTTGTGCCGGGCTTCATTGACCAGCATGTGCATATTATCGGAGGCGGCGGTGAGGACGGATTTGCCTCGCTGATCCGGGAAGTGCAGATGACGGACTGTGTGAGATCCGGTGTGACATCGGTTGTCGGACTGCTTGGCACGGATCATCATGCCAAGAGCGTGGAGACGCTGGTTGCCCGCACCAAGGCTCTGAAAGAACAGGGCATGAGTGCCTGGTGCCTGACCGGTTCCTATGTCTATCCTTCCAATACCCTGACCGGATCGGTCGGGAGGGATATTGCCTTTATCGATGAAATCATCGGTGTCAAGGTTGCCATTTCCGATCACCGTTCTTCCGACATCTCCGCCGATGAACTGGCCCGGCTTGCGACTGAGGCAAGAACGGCAGGTCTTCTGGCAGGGAAGCCCGGCTATGTACACATGCATACCGGACACGGGAAGAAGGGATATACCGATGTCGTGAAGATCATCAATGAGACCGACATTCCGGTATCGCAGTTCCGTCCGACCCATTTTGATATGGATTTTCCGGGTGCGGAAGAATTTATCGCCATGGGAGGATATGCCGATTTTACCTCCGGAACCGATACTGCCGGGACTGCCGCAAGGCTGAAAAATGCCATGGGGCGCATGCGTCGGGAACAGATGACACTCAGTTCCGATTCCAACGGCAGTTTCCCGCAGTGGGACGAGAACAAGCAGCTGATCGGCATGGGAGTCGGACGAATGGAAACACTGTTTGATACCATCCGGCATCTGATCATCGATCAGAATGTGCAGATCGGTGATGCCCTGACCCTGATCACGTCCAATGTCGCACAGGCCCTGCAGCTGTATCCGCGCAAGGGAACAGTCACCGTCAATGCCGATGCCGATCTGGTTCTGCTGGATCAGGATCTGAATATCGACACGGTTCTGGCACTGGGAAAGA
The DNA here is from genome assembly GCA_946537835.1 of uncultured Erysipelotrichaceae bacterium. Taxonomy (GTDB): domain Bacteria; phylum Bacillota_I; class Bacilli_A; order Erysipelotrichales; family Erysipelotrichaceae; genus Bulleidia. Next base: position 7,162 of record CAMNGB010000055.1, on the reverse strand, counting down.
CAGTCGTAAGAAACGGTATCCCGTGTGTCCGCAATTATTATGATTATGAATGATTGGAGCGTGGTTATATGAAATACAGTGTAAAAAGAATTGTTTTCTGCTTTCTCGGTGTGGTCATCATCGGTCTCGGCTGTGCCCTGTTCAAGCAGTCACAGTGCGGCAATGATGCCTTCACGGCACTCAATATCGCTGTTTCGGATAAGACCGGTATTTCTCTCGGCACCGTGACCGTGCTGATGAACTGTTTCTATCTGATTTTCCCGCTGATCTGGGGAAGAAAGTATATCAATATCGGCACGGTGCTGAACGGTGTTCTGCTCGGCTATATCGTTGATTTCTTTTTCCGCCTGATCAACGGCATATTTTCTGACCCGTCTTCGCTGGTCATTCGTCTGCTGTGGCTGGTGCCGGCAGTGATCGTAATATCGATCGGCATCTCGCTGTATCAGACGGCAGACCTCGGCGTCGGACCGTATGATTATCTGGCTCTCGGACTGAGGGATCATCTGCATTTCCCTTATTTCGCCTGCCGCATCTTCACCGATTCGCTCTGTGCTCTGATCGCCTGGCTGCTGGGCGGACTGATCGGCATCGGAACACTGCTGTGTGCATTGTGCCTGGGGCCGTTCACCCAGTTCTTTGACCGGACAGTATCACAGAAACTGATGCCGGAAACGGAATAGAAAAAAAATGGCGTTCATTGAACGTCATTTTTTGAAACATTATTTTTTGAAGCATTTCTGCATAAAGTCATCTGCCTTTGCCAGGACTTCTTCGCCCCAGAAATCAGGACCTCCGTGGTCGGCTCCTTTCACCAGCACCAGCTCGCATTCGTGACCGGTCCGGATCATCTGGTCATACAGGCGGACACTGCATTCGGGATGGACGGTTCTGTCCTTGGTGCCGTGGAATATCAGCATCGGGGCGATGACGGTATCTTCATGGATATTGCATTCTGCCGACATGGCCCGTTTCATTTCTTCATTTTCGGAGAGATCGATGCCGCCGGCTTCCAGTCCTTCCGGGCTGTCCGGTTTCAGATGATTCGGGGTGGAAGGATTGCTGTAATCAAACATGAAGCTGCAGGAGCCGTAGTAATTGATGATTCCCGATACTTCGGCAGATACTCCCGGGAACATGTTTTCATCAGTATCATCGTTGTGCCGGAATCCGCCGTAGACGGCTGTATGTCCGCCGGAAGAAGAACCGGCCAGAATCATGCGGTCAGGATCGATCTGATATTCATCGGCATGGCTGCGCAGGAAGCGCACGGCATTGCGGGCATCGATAATCGGAGCCGGGAAGGCGGCAATCCCGGAATGCCTGTATTCGACGATTGCGCAGACATAGCCGCGTTCTGCCATGCGGGAAAGCAGCGGCACACCGGCATGGATGTGCTGTTTCTTCCAGCCGCTCCCCTGAACATATACCATGCAGGGATACTTTCCGTTCATCTGATTGCGGCTGTGCGGAATCATGATCTGAAGATGCAGGGGTGTTCCGTTCATGTTTACATATTCAACATCATTCAGATAGAGTGCTCCGGTTTCATTTCCGTCGGTGACGACCGTCTCAAAGCGGTCATCGGTGAATTCCGGATATTCTTCATACGTCCATTTTTTCAGTTCCATTGTATTTCCTCACTGTATATCTCCATTATATCTTTTTTTTGATGATTCAGCGGACCGTATTCAGAACTAATGCCATGCCCTGAATGCGCAGCCGGTATGATGATATGATGCTGCAGTCATTTGAGATGCATCAGGAATCCGCCTATACTGAAGGCAGGCAATATGTTCCCGTAACGGGATTGGAGCAGAGTATGAACAAAGTAAAAAGCATAATCGGCAGGACCGCCCAGAAAGTCATTGACAGTGTCATGGGAAACGGACTGATGCAGGATGAGACCGCTGCCGAAGGCACGAAAAATATTACCGCAGGATTTGCCGGACTGATCCGGCAGGCGGCAGCGGAAAGCTGCGTCCTGCTGAAAAATGATGGTGTTCTGCCGCTGGATCCAAAGAACGAAATCGCCGTCTTCGGACGCTGCCAGATGGACTGGTTCTATGTCGGCTACGGATCGGGCGGTGATGTGCATGCGCCGTATGAAGTCAGCCTGACCGAAGGACTGCACCGGGCCGGCATCAGAATGAATCCGTATGTTCTGAACAGCTATAACTGCTGGACGCATGAGGGCGGACATCAGGCTGATCACGGCTGGTGGGGACACTGGCCGATGAATCATCCGGAGATGCCGCTGACGGATGAACTGGTGCAGAAGGCAGCGGAAACATCGGAAACAGCCCTGATCGTCATCGGCAGGGCAGCCGGAGAAGACAGGGAAAACACACTGACAAAAGGAAGCTATTATCTGACGGATGAAGAACGTGACATAATCCGGAAGGTAACATCCGTCTTTGAAAGAACCGTGATCCTGCTGAATATCGGCAATATCATCGACATGGCCTGGACGGAAGAATTCGCGGCCGGAATATCGGCCCTGATGATCGTATGGCAGGGCGGCATGGAAAGCGGCAATGCCGTGGCTGACATTCTGATCGGAAAGGAATCGCCGAGCGGCAGACTGAGTGATACGATCGCTGTGCATTATGAAGACTATCCAAGCAGTTCCAGCTTCGGCGGGAAGAAATACAACGATTATGAAGAAGGCATCTATGTCGGATACCGTTATTTTGACCTTCATCCCGAAAAAGTGCTGTATCCTTTCGGGTATGGACTGAGTTATACGGAATTCAGGATCCAGGCAGAACCTGCCTGGCCTGAGGGCAGTCAGATACGGATCAGACTGACAGTCAGGAATATCGGATCCTGCCGCGGCAGAAAGGCAGCTGCTGTATGGTGCTGTCTGCCGGAAGGAAAGATCGACAAGCCGAAGCGGGTGCTTGCCGGCTTTGCCAAGACAGGTCTGCTGGAACCGGGGCAGAGTGAAATACTGGAACTGTCTGTTGATGATAAATGTCTTGCCGTATTTGATGAAAAAACGCACAGATTTATCTGTGAAGAAGGCGGATATGAATTCAGGGCAGATGATACGGATCTCGGAACACTTTTCCTTTCGGAAGATGAAGTGATCGAACAGTGTGAACCGCTGCTGAAGGAAAGCAGGCTTCTGCGGGAGAGAATTCTGGACCGGCTTCCGGAGGAATTTCCGACACCCGCAAAAAAGATTTCTCTGGAAGATGTCAGAAAAGGAACGGCGTCACTGGATGAATTTATCGGCACACTGGACGATGAAGAACTGGAAGCTCTCTGCCGCGGCCATGGCATGATGAGCAGCAGCCTCGGGGCACCCGGAAATGCCGGCGTGTTCGGAGGCATTACGGAAAGTCTCAGGGAAAAAGGAGTGCCGGCCATTGTCACGGCTGACGGTCCGGCCGGTCTGCGCCTGCGCCGCTACTGTGCCCTGATGCCGTGCGGAACGGCACTTGCCTGTACATGGAATCAGGCGCTGGTGCAGGAACTGGGTGAAAAGACAGCGGAAGAAATGATCCGCTGCGGTGTGGATGTTGTACTGGCGCCGGGCATGAACATTCACCGCAATCCGCTCTGCGGCAGAAACTTTGAATACTATTCCGAAGATCCGCTGCTTTCCGGAAAAACTGCGGCCGCCTTTATCAGAGGCGTGCAGAGCAGAGGAAAAGCGGCCTGTCCGAAACATTTTGCCTGCAACAACCAGGAAACCAGACGCAACACCCATGATTCGCGTCTCAGTGAACGCACCCTGCGGGAAATCTATCTGCGCAATTTTGAAATCGCCGTTAAGGAAGGAAAGCCGCTGACGATCATGACTTCCTACAACAAGGTCAACGGTGTCTGGAGCCATTATCATTACGACCTGGTGACGACGGTGCTGCGCGGTGAATGGAAATATGACGGCTGCGTCATTACCGACTGGTGGATGCGGCGGGCAGCCAGTCCGGAATTCCCGCTTCTGAAAAACAATGCCTACCGGGTGCGGGCACAGGTCGATGTGCTGATGCCCGGTGATATGGGACATACCGCCAGGGAATACAGAAGCGACGGCAGCCTGCTGAAGACACTGAGAAAGAAAGACGGGATCACCCGCGGTGAACTGCAGAGAAGTGCCGCAAATGTACTGCGGCTGGCTTTGCGCCTGAAGAAACCATCTGAAAATGAAAGCAGAAACTGAGGTAACCACAATGGAAAGACTGACAATCATCAAGTGCGGAAAACTGTATGACGGTATTCATGATGAACTGCAGGAAAACATGCAGATCCTTATCCGCAGCGGAAAAATCGAGGAGGTGACAGGAAGCACGGAAGTGCCGGAAGGGGCAGAGGTCATTGACCTTTCGCATCTGACCGTAACGCCGGGCATGATCGATGCCCATGTACATATGGATTACCGGGACTGGCACAGGATCCGGGAGGAAGTCTATCAGACTTCGGAAGAGATGAAGACACTGGCTGTGCTGAACTGTGCACAGAAAGCACTGGCACACGGATTTACGAGCGTGCGTCATATGGGAAATATCAATGCCTTCGGCTACGGTGTTGTCGATGTGCGCAATGCCATCAATCAGGGGATGTTTCATGGGGCCAGAATTATCTGTGCACCGCTGTCGTTATGTACAGCCGGTTCACATGGTGATGCCTCGCAGAGCTATGCCGGCAATTTCCGTGTTTCTGCCGTTCTGCAGAATATGAAGCCGGCCTGCGGATGCGGCAGTGACTTCTTTGTCAATGCCGTCCGGGAACAGGTCAAATACGGGGCAGACTTTATCAAGATCATGGCAACCGGCGGTTTCTTTACGCCGAATGACACGCCGCTGCAGAAACAGATGAACGATGACGAACTGGAAGCGGTGATCCGCACCGCCCATGAACTGGGTACGACCGTTACGGCTCATGTCTATGCACCGGAGATGATGCAGACGATGCTGAAAATGGGAATTGACGGCTGTGAGCACGGATCCCTGATGGATGAGGAAACAGCGGCAATGTTTGAGGAGAAAGGTGCCTACCTGGTACCGACCTTCTGTCCGTATGATGAAGCCGTTCATTATGATCCCGAAAAACTGAAGGACAAGCAGCCGGAATTCCGCGCCAAGCTGGAACTGTACAAGGACCGTCTGACCGAAGGCAGAAAGGTCATTGTGAACAGTCAGATCAAACTGGGATACGGAACCGACTTTGTGGCAAATCATCAGAATTATGAAAGCGGCTGGGAATATGACGCCTGGATGCGCAGCGGCATGGATCCTTTCCGCATTCTGAAGGCCGCGACAAAGACAAATGCCGAAATTCTCGGTATCGATTCTTTCACGGGAACGATCGAGAAGGGGAAGAATGCGGATATTGCCGCCTGGGGCAGAGATCTTCTGACAGACTCCGGAGCACTTCTGGACTGTGCCTTTGTCATGAAGGACGGAATTGTATATCAGACAGAATCCGGCAGTGATCTCTGAAATCCGGAAAAACGGAATATAAAAAAGCGTCCTGCTTCATTGAAGCGGGGCGCTTTTGTGTCATTTGATTCTGTTTCTGACTCAGTCAGCAAATTCCAGATTCTTTCCGTTTTCCGGATCGAATACATGAATGGCATTCGGAGCCAGTGTGAATTTGACGTTTGCACCGGACGCAAGAGCGGAATTGTCTTCCAGATCCAGTGTCGGAACGATGATGATGCAGTCTCTGCCCATCGCATTCAGGTGAAGATGTACAGAGGAACCCATCATTTCACTGACTTCAACGACACCTTCCAGCATTGAACCTTCAACGTTGTTCAGGGTGATATGCTCAGGTCTTGCACCGATGACCACAGGTCTTTCGCCGACATTTCTGGCGGCCAGGTTCTTCTGCTTGTCTTCGGAAAGAACGATTTCGGCATCCATGATCTTGACGGCATATTTGCCGTTCTTCTTGATCAGTTCGCCGCCGAACATGTTCATGCGCGGCATGCCGATAAAGCCTGCTACGAAGGTGTTGACAGGAGAGTTGAATACTTCCTGCGGTGTGCCGATCTGCTGGACTTCGCCGTCCTTCATGATGACGATTCTGTCACCGAGGGTCATGGCTTCGGTCTGATCGTGCGTTACATATACGAACGTTGTGTTGATGCGGTGTCTCAGCTTGATGATCTCAGCACGCATCTGGTTTCTCAGCTTGGCGTCCAGGTTGGAAAGCGGTTCGTCCATCAGCAGAACTTTCGGTTCACGGACGATTGCACGTCCGATCGCAACACGCTGTCTCTGACCGCCTGACAGTGCCTTCGGCTTTCTGTCGAGGAACTGGACAATGCCGAGGATTTCAGCTGCTTCGTTGACTCTCTGGTCGATTTCTTCCTTCGGAAGCTTTCTCAGCTTCAGCGGGAATTCCAGGTTCTGTCTGACCGTCATATGCGGATACAGAGCATAGTTCTGGAAGACCATTGAGATATCTCTGTCTTTCGGAGCGACATCGTTGACCAGCTTGTCATCGATGTACAGTTCGCCCCTGGTGATTTCTTCGAGACCTGCGATCATACGCAGAGTCGTGGATTTTCCGCATCCGGAAGGTCCGACCAGAACGATGAATTCCTTGTCGGCGATATCGAGATTAAAGTCATCGACAGCGACGACGCCTTCGTCTGTAATCTTGAGCTTATACTCTTTTTTCGGCTCTTCGTCTTCAGCCTTTTTCTTTTTCTTGGACTTCTTCGGAGCTTCAGTGTTCGGATAGATTTTCTGGATGTGTTTCAGTGATACAGTTGCCATAGATTAAATTTGCCCCTTTCTGCAATTGAAAGAATTATGAAGCCGGCTGCCGCAATTGGCCGAAAAGGCCCCGGCTTACTGGCACGGTCTTTCACCGTTACAGCCTTGTTAGGACGTGCCCTGAGACACGTTATTTGAGCCCGAGAAGATAGACAAGATAGTTTGCCGATCCTCTTGGGTGGGTTGTGTTGGCGATGATGCCCATATAGACATCGCCGCTCATTCCTGCATCTTTGAAGACAGGGAACGAAGTGACATTCACCGCATTGTTTACTTCTTCAGTGACTGCTTCGTAGGTCTCTGCTTCATTCAGATCATATTCGATGGCATTGTCATCGATGATGACCGTATTTGCAGTGATATATGGTTCCAGCAGGGAATACTGCTGAGGGTATTCTTTTTTGATTTCGTCCATCGGCAGAAGC
>CAMNGB010000054.1 GCA_946537835.1 uncultured Erysipelotrichaceae bacterium | reverse complement strand
ATGACGTTTGTGTCCTATGGAATGATCGGTTCGGTGATTTCGTAAGAAATCACTTTTTTTATTCATGCAGTTTGTGCTTAAATGGAATTGATGAAATATACGGCATTGATCGTTGCGGCAGGCAGCGGCACAAGAATGAAACTCGGATACAACAAGGTCTATGCCCTGATGCGGGACGGCAGAACGATCCTGAATCATACGATGGATATTTTCAGAGCGGATAAGGACTGCATTCAGATCGTTGTCGTCACCGAAGCTCTGACCTTTTATCAGAATATGGAAGGCAGCTGGCCGGGCATGATCACGATCGCCAAGGGCGGAAAGACAAGACAGGAAAGCGTGAAAAACGGTCTGCAGGCAGTGCTTGCCGATTATGTCATGGTTCATGACGGAGCCCGTCCGTATCTGGATGAAAAGAGCCTGAAGCGGATCAAGAAGGCGTTGAAGGAAAATGATGCGGTGCTGCTTTCCGTGCCGTGCAAGGATACGATCAAGAAGATCGATGAAGACGGCTATATTGAAATGACATATGACCGCAGCACACTGTGTGCAGCCCAGACACCGCAGGCGTTCAGGACGGAACTGCTGACGGAATGCATGCGCAGGGCAGAAGAAGCCGGCTTTACCGGGACGGATGACTGCTCGCTGGTGGAAGCCTTCTCGGATACAAGGGTAAAGACCGTGGAAGGCAGCTATGCCAACATCAAGATCACAACACCGGAGGACATGTAAGTCATGCTGAAGCACTTCGGTGCTTTTTTTCTTTGCGGAACAGTATCATGAAAGCGGAGACGGAGGAAATAAATATGGAATTCATCACACTTGCAAAGGAACGCTATTCCTGCCGGAAACTGAGTGACAGAAAAGTGGACCGGGAGCTGACAGACAGAATTGCCGAGGCCGGGCTGAGTGCACCGACTGCCTGCAACTATCAGCCGTTCCGCATCTGGGTCATGGAATCGGAAGATGCTCTGAACAGGATCAGAAGCTGTACAAGGCAGCAGTTTGCGGCTGCGGCACCGGTTGTATTCGTTGTCGGTGCCTGCCGGGAAGAAGGCTGGGTGCGCGAATACGATCAGAAGAACTTTGCCGAAATCGATGCCGCAATTGCCGCAACGCACATGATGCTGGAAGTACAGGATCTGGGACTCGGAACAACATGGATCGGACATTTCGATGTCAATGCCGCCTGTGAACAGTTCCCGGAAATGAAAGGATATGAACTGATCGCAATGTTTGCGGTCGGCTGGCCGGCGGATGATGCCGTTCCTGCTGCTTCCCATGAAAAATCACGGGGTGAGGAGCTGGTGCACAGACTCTGAGCACATAAAAAGACTTCAGGCTGAATGATGAACTGTTTACAGGCCGAAGTCTTTTTTTGTATGTAAATGCTATTCGCTGATGCGTTCGTAGAATGCCGGCACATAATCCCAGTAGCGGCCGATTTCACTCGGTGCGTTCCAGATCATATAGCCGTCGTTCAGACCGTTGGCATACAGGCCTTCGATCTGCTCATTGATCTTGTCGACTGTATAGTAGACTTCCGGATCTTTGTAGGTTGTGTCAAATCCCTGCAGCCAGGTTCTGACCTTGGCGGGGTTCGGTGTCTCTGCCTGACGTTCGGTGACATAGAGACCCCAGTTATAGAGCAGTTCATACGGCACTTCCCAGACTGCCTGCTGAATGCCGTAGTCATGAATGGCAAAGTGATCGGGATACGGCATGGCGCACATGACATCGGCGATATTTGACATCATCGGCCAGTACTGGCCATACGCCGTTACGTAGTCATTGGAGGTTTCACCGAATACGTCACAGGACATATAGACGCCTCTTTCATGCAGTTCGTCGCGGGCATACAGCATATAGCGGTTGACAGCCTGCGCCATTGATTCACCGTATGTATTGCGGAAATCGATGTTGTCCATTTCCAGATCGATCAGATCCGGGAAGCGGATATAGTCAAAGTTGATTTCATTGAATCCCATCTGCTCGGCTGCTTCGATGGCAAGCTTGATGTTGTATTCCCAGACAGAACGCTGATAGGGTGAGGGCCAGTAGGCACTCGCCAGCAGATACGGAGAACCGCTGGAATTGTCGACCAGACAGTTTTCCGGATGATCTTCGGCATACAGGTCGTCCTTGAAGGTGACGATGCGGCCGATGACATAAATGCCCTTGTCCTTGCATTTCTGGACGGCAGCCTTGTAGGCATCAAAGGAATTGAAGGCAGCACTGTAGGAAGAAGGGCTGTATTCCTTGATGACTTCCGACTCGTAGGCCGGGCCGTCACTTTCCTTGATGTCAATGATGAAGGCATTGATGCCGCTGTTTTCGGCAATCTCGATATAGTCGTCGATCGTATCGATGCAGGCCTTGTTCAGATACAGGGTACGTACTTCCCGCGGCATCGGATTATCGGGGAAGTTTCCTTTGTCGAGCATCGGGTAGTCAAGCGTATAGGCATTTCCGCCGCCGTAGATATCTTCTCTGCCCTGCTGGACATCGGGAACCGTATTGGGTATTTCTTCGGCTGTTCTGACCAGATATTCGCTGCGGATATATCCCTGCTGATCGCCGACGGTGACCTGGTAGCGGTCAACTCTGCCGTCAGAAAGAATATTGGCAAAACCGGTAATCTGAACTTCCGAACCCTTGTCGGCATAGCCGCCGATGGAAGGGCCTTCCGGATCCTTGTAGATCACGGAAGGAAGCGTCAGAAAACCGCCTGTCTCCCTGACGGAATCCTGATAGTCACGGCACAGCTGATCGTCAGTCATCAGATATTCCTTGTCGTCAATGTAGATGATGCGGTATTCCGTTCCCTCTTCATCTTCTTCATTTTCCTTGACAACCAGCGGTACGACACGGGCTTCAACCTGGGTTCCGCGCACAAGCGTCATCGTTTCGTTTTCCTCACTGTCACGGAGTGCTGCTTCTTCTGTCAGATTTTCAGAAGATACATACAGCATCTCACGCTTCTTTTCAGCCTCGATGCGTGCCTGTTCTGTCTTCCAGGCCTGCCAGGCTTTGAAACCGAAGAAACCGCCGGCTGCCAGCATAAGCAGGATGACCGGCAGAATGACGCCCCATCTGATCTTTCTTTTTCTTCTTCTTTTTGCCATAGTGATCTTTCGGCTCTCTGCAGCTTTCCGAGGCGCAGACAGCCGTCCTTTCCCCTGAAATAACAATATAAATTCATTTTACTGTAATCAATAAGGAAAGAAAAGAAGACAGTCGCGAATCCGGATGATCCGGATAAACATGCATGCGTGTTTGCCGGAGGTGGCATGTGAATTGTGACAGGAAGCAATTCCATGTAAAATGAGGGCATGCCAGGAAAAGAGAAAGATACACTCTGGACCAGAGATTTTACCATTATTACTGCCGGCAGTGCCGTTTCCATGTTCGGAAATGCCATGTCCGGTTTTGCGATGACCCTGATGGTTCTGGACTATACCGAATCCACATTTCTGTATGCCGTCTATCTGGCTGTTTTCACAATTCCCCAGATCATCATGCCGATCATTTCGGGAGCCTTTCTGGACCGCTTCTCGCGGCGCCGGACGATTTACTGTCTGGATTTTCTTTCCAGCATACTGTATCTTGCGGCATCCTTTATTCTTGCCGGCGGCTGGTTCAGCTTTCCCGTCTTTGCCCTGTATGTATTTCTGATCGGCAGTATACAAAGCATCTATCTCGTGGCATACTCCAGTTTTTATCCTTTGCTGATCACAAAGGGCAACTATGCCCGGGCATATTCTGTTTCTTCGGTGCTGGAAACACTGTCGGCCATCATGGTGCCGGCTGCCACATTCATCTACAAGCAGGTCGGCATTTCGCCGCTGCTGGCAGTCAACGCCGTATGTTTCTTCCTGGCGGCAGTGATGGAAACCAGAATAGCCGACGGCTATGAAACCTATATCGAAAAGCAGAAGGAGACGGAAGACAGTGCCCATAAGGGCAGGATGATGCTGAGGGACATCCGCGAGGGAATTGATTACCTGAGAAACAGCAGGGGACTTACGGCAATCGTCATGTACTTTACCGTCAGTGCCATGGTATACGGTGCCGCAAATGTACTGACCCTGCCGTGGTTCCGCTCGAATTACAGCAACGGTGAATATATTTATATGATCGTTGCCGGCATGGGAATGATCGGCCGCGCAGCCGGCGGAGCCCTGCATTACCGTCTGAAGATCCCGGCCCGTCAGAAGTTCCGGATTGCCTTCTTTGTCTATATTGCGACAGCCGTGCTGGAAGGCGTCTATCTGTATCTGTCCCTGCCGGTGGGAGCTCTGCTGTGCTTTCTTTCCGGAATTCTCGGTGTGACCAGCTATACGATCCGTATTGCCGCCACCCAGTCATATGTTCCGGACGAAAAGAAGGGCCGGTTCAACGGTGCTTTCAATATGCTGAATACATGCGGCAGCCTGGCCGGAGAGCTGACTGCCGGATGGCTTGCCCTGCAGCTTTCTCCCCGCCTTGTCATTTCCGGATTCATGGCAGTCTCTCTTCTTTCCGCACTCGTCTTTATCGGAGGAAGCAGGAAGGAAGTTGCCGCAATCTACAATGTTGAACAGTAAAAAAAGAAATACAGAATGCCTTTGTCCTCCGGCAAAGATGCTCTGATTGCTGTACGGGAACGCAAGGAGAAGCGACATATGGAAGAAAACAGAATGCTTGATGAAAACATGATGACTCAGGCCGCCGGCGGCTCCGGCTTTGAAAATCCGGATGAATACAGATATACGGCACTGCAGACAATCAGGACAAAGGATACTGTCCGTGCTGCGGAGCAGGCCTGTTCAAGGTAAACAGGAACGGCGACGGCAGTCTTGAGGAAGAATTCGCAAGAAGGCATCTCATGATCTGTACTCCGTATCTGAAGCATTACGCAGAACTGGGCGGCACTGAGTACTGAGTCTGACAGTAACGGAAATGAAGACCTTTTCACCTATATGACAGTGAGGAGGTCTTTTTATATGCAGTGTCCGAGATGCCTGAATACCGATCAGGAATATTTTTACAGGGGCAGCCGCGGCTGGTACTGCCGCCGCTGCATTCCCTTCGGAAGGGCAATGCTGGAGGAAGAAAAAGAACCTGTCGGTCTGGCGGCAATTCAGAAAGGAAGCGGCGAATATACGCTGCGCTATCCGCTGACGGAAGCTCAGAAAACTGTTTCCCGCCAGTGTGCCAGACTGATCCGTGATACGGATGTGCTTCTGCACTGTGTCTGCGGATCAGGCAAGACGGAACTGGTGATCGAAAGCATTGCCATGATGCTGAAGGAAGGGAAAAAGGTATGTTTTGCCATCCCGCGCCGGCAGGTCGTTCTGGAACTGCAGGAACGTCTTGCCGGATATTTTCCCAATGCAAAGGTCATTGCCGTATGCGGCGGTCATACCGATGAAACAGACGGAGACCTGATTGTGGCGACAACGCATCAGCTGTACCGGTATTACCGGACGTTTGACCTGCTGGTCCTGGATGAGCCGGATGCCTTTCCTTTCCGCGGCAATCCGGTGCTGCACGGCATTGCCGAAACCTGCCGGAAGGGACATATGATCTGCCTGACGGCAACCCCTGACAGTCAGCTGCTGAAGAAAGTGCGGGAAAAAAAGATGGTTTCCCTGACGCTGAACCGGCGTCCGCACGGACAGCCGCTGCCGGTGCCGGTGATCCGGATAGTGCCCGGACTGTTCATGGTTCTGCCGCTTCTGCGCTGGCTGCAGAAACACCGCAGCCTTCCCTGCATGGTCTTTGTGCCTTCTGTCCGCCTGGCTGAATGTCTGGGAGTGTTCCTGTCGCTGTTTTTTGACTGCATTGTCTGTACCGGCAGGACGGAGAACAGGGATGCACTGATTGCGGCATTCAGGGAACAGAAAGCGGGAGTGATGGTATGCACCACGGTCATGGAGAGAGGAATGACGGTCGAAAATGTACAGGTGTGCGTCTATAAGGCTGACAGCAGGATCTTTGATGAAGCCGGACTGGTACAGATGGCAGGGCGCGCCGGCAGGGTCTTTGCCCATCCGGACGGAGATGTGCTGTTTCTCTGCCGGCGCCGCAGTGAGACGGCGGAACGATGTGCTGCTGTTCTGCAGGAGGCGAACGCATGCGCTGTCTGATGTGCGGCAGAAACAAGGACGGCGGCACCTTCCGGGATATTTTCGACGGTGCCGATCCGCTGTGTCAGAACTGCCGCCGGCAGTGGCAGAAAAAGAAGATCCGCTTCCGTCTGGACGGGATTCCGGCTGAGAGTTCCTATGTGTACAACGATGCATTTTCTTCATGCCTGATCCAGTTCAAGGAACAGGGGGATGAGGCTCTGAAGGATGTCTTTCTGCATGAAGTGCGCGATTATCTTCATTTCCGCTTTCACGGCTATACGCTCTGTCTGATGCCGAGCACGGATGAAAAATACCGGGAGCGGGGATTTCATCATCTGCGGTCCATGTTTGAATGCCTGAAGATGCCGGTGACGGAACCGTTTGTCAAGATTTCCGGACAGAGTCAGAAAAAACTGGGCCGGCGGGAGCGTCTGGAAATGCGGTCGATGATCGCTCTTGCGGAAGGTGCCGTTCTTCCCGAAAAGGTATTGCTGTGTGATGATACGGTCACGACCGGAGCGACCCTGTCAGGGGCCCTTTCGGTCCTTCCGGAAAGTGTCAGAAAAGTGCGGATTTATACGGTTTCCGCGAATGTCAGATGGCTGTAGGTTTCATTGCCTTTTACTCTCTATATCTGTATAATATATGGGCTCGAAGTTTGGAAAAATGGAGGTTTTATGGCGAATTTTATATCAAAATTATTCAATGAAGACGGCCGTAAACTGAAACAGATAGAGAAGAAGATTCAGAAAGTGCTGGATCTTGAAGAAGAATATGCCGGCAAGTCGGATGACGAACTGAAGGCAATGACACCGTATCTGAAGGAGAAGCTGGCCAACGGGGCAACTCTGGATGATATCTTTACCGAAGCATTTGCGACAGCCCGTGAAGCCTGCCGCCGTGTCATCGGTGAATTCCCGTATCCGGTGCAGCTGATGGGTGCTGCCGTCATGCAGGGCGGTGACATTGCGGAAATGAAGACCGGTGAAGGCAAGACCCTGACATCGGTCATGGCAGTATATCTGAATGCCCTGGAAGGAAAGGGTGTTCATGTCGTTACCGTCAACGAATACCTTTCCCAGCGTGACTCGGAATGGATGGGACAGATTCACAGATGGCTCGGTCTGACAGTCGGTCTGAATCTGCGTCAGCTTTCCAAGCCGCAGAAGCGGGCAGCCTATGCCTGTGATATTACCTATACGACAAACTCCGAACTCGGATTTGACTATCTGCGCGACAATATGGTGACAAGGGTGCAGGACCGTGTTCTGCGCGGCCTGAACTTCGCCCTGGTCGACGAAGTTGACTCGATCCTGATCGATGAATCACGTACGCCTCTGATCATTTCCGGCGGCCAGAAACAGACGGCAAACCTGTATCTGCAGGCTGACCGCTTTGTCAAGCGCCTGAAGGAAGAAGAGGACTACGAACTGGATGTCAAGAGCCGTTCCGTGCAGCTGACGGAACAGGGCGTTGCCAAGGCTGAGCGGGTATTCCGGATCGAGAATCTGTATGATCTGACACATACCCAGCTGCTGCATCATATCAACCAGGCTCTGAAGGCCAACTATGTCATGATGCGTGATGTCGAATATGTCGTCGATGAAGAAGATGACGAGATCGTCATCGTCGATCCGAATACCGGACGTCTGATGAAGGGACGTCAGTGGTCGGACGGTCTGCACCAGGCAGTGGAAGCCAAGGAAGGCATTTCCATCAAGCAGGAAACAACGACCCTGGCAACGATCACATATCAGAACTTCTTCCGTCTCTACAACAAGCTGGCCGGCATGACCGGTACAGCCAAGACCGAGGAAGAAGAATTTCTGGAAATCTACAACATGTTTGTCTATGAAATTCCGACCAACCGTCCGGTAGCCCGTATCGACTATCCGGATGCCGTTTACGGAACCAAGAAGGCAAAGTTCAAAGCGCTGGTCGACGAAGTCGTCGAGCGCCATGCCATGGGTCAGCCGATCCTGGTCGGTACGATTGCTGTTGAAACATCCGAACTGATATCGAAATATCTGAAGGAACGCAAGATCCCACATCAGGTTCTGAATGCCAAGAACCATGCCCGTGAAGCCGAAATCATCGCCCATGCCGGACGTAAAGGTGCAGTTACGATTGCCACCAACATGGCCGGCCGAGGCACCGATATCAAGCTCGGCGAGGGCGTCAGGGAACTCGGCGGTCTGTGTGTGCTCGGCTCTGAGCGTCATGAATCCAGACGTATCGACAACCAGCTGCGCGGCCGTGCCGGACGTCAGGGAGACCCGGGCATGTCCCGTTTCTATGTCTCCGTTCAGGATGACCTGATGATCCGTTTCGGTTCCGAGCGCATGGAAGGACTCTTTGCCTCACTGGGTGATACGGCAATCGAGTCCAAGACCGTCACAAAGTCCATCTCCAGTGCCCAGAGACGTGTCGAAGGCGTCAACTACGATGCCCGTAAGCAGCTGCTGCAGTATGACGATGTCATGCGCCAGCAGCGTGAGACCATGTATGAGCAGAGAAACTTCATTCTCGAGAATGATGATGTTCATTCGGTCATTCACGATATGTTCCGGCGTGTCATTTCCGATATGGTGGCATCCCATGTGGATTTCGAATCCCGCCGTCAGGAAGTGGATGCGGCCAGCCTGGTGAAGGGTCTTAACGATATCGGCTTCAAGAATCTCATCAGCACGGAAGACATTCAGGGCAAAACCAATGAGGAAGTCATTGAGGTCTGTCTGGACAAGGCATGGCAGTATTATGAAAACAAGATCGATCCGATCCGTGAAAGGATGATTCCGATCGAAAAGGAAGTTGCACTGCGCACCTTTGACCGTGCCTGGTCCAACCATATCGATACCATGGACAAGCTCCGCGGCGGTATCGGACTGAGAGGCTATGCCTCAAAGAATCCGCTGCAGGCATATGTCCAGGAAGGCTATGAATTATTCCAGGGAATGATGCAGACAATTTCGCAGGAAATCGTTGCTTACTGCATGAATGTCCGTGTTGTCCCTGCTCAGAACAAACAGGAGGCGTAATATGGAATTATTTGAAATGAAACAGAGCGTAGCTCGCAGCCAGGCCAAATTGGAGTCGCTTGGCTCCTCTCTTTGACCTCGCGTCTAAGCAGGAGAAAGTTAAAGAGAACAATGAATTGATGAATGCGGCCGATTTCTGGAATGATCAGAAAAAGGCGCAGAAGATCATCAGAGAAACAAACCAGATGAAAGGCCTGCTGGAAACGTATGAAGGCCTGAAGGCGGGACTTTCGGATCTTTCCGAAGGTATTGCCGAGCTGTCTTCTTCCTTCGATCCGGATATGAACGAGATCATCGAGGAAGAATACACGGATGTCATGAAGAAGTTCGATGCCTTTGAAATCCAGGTGCTTCTGTCCGGCGAGTATGACAATCACAATGCCATTCTCGAAATCCATCCGGGTGCCGGCGGAACGGAAGCGATGGACTGGGCATCCATGCTGTACCGCATGTATATGCGCTGGGCCGAAAGACACGGATACAAGATCACCCTGATGGACTATCAGGAAGGTGAAGAAGCAGGCATGAAGTCCTGCTCGGTGCTGATCGAGGGACCGATGGCCTACGGCTATCTGAAAGCGGAAAACGGCGTGCACCGTCTGGTGCGCATCTCACCGTTTGATTCCAATGCCAGAAGACACACCAGCTTCGCATCGGTCGAAGTCATGCCGCAGTTTGAAGACGATGTGGAAATCGAGATCGATGACAAGGATCTGGAAGTCATTACCATGCGTTCTTCCGGTGCCGGCGGTCAGCATATCAACAAGACCGACAGTGCCGTCCGCATGACGCACAAGCCGACCGGCATTGTTGTCTTCTGCCAGACCCAGAGATCGCAGCTTCAGAACCGTGAAGCGTGCCTGAACATGCTGAAATCCAAGTTGCTGCAGCTGAAGATCCGTGAGAACGAAGAACGTGCCGCAGCGGTCAGAGGTGAGGTCAAGGCAAATGAATGGGGTTCACAGATCCGTTCCTATGTCTTCCATCCGTATTCGATGGTCAAGGATCTCAGAACATCATTTGAAACCGGCAATATTCAGGCTGTCATGGACGGCGATCTGGACGGCTTCATCGACAGCTATCTGCGCAGCCAGATTCAGGGCTGAGGCATGAGGAAGTCACTGACAGTTCCGATCACAGAAGATTTAAACGGCCTTAAGATCAAGGCCGTTTTATCTCAGTCGGTCGGTTTATCCAGACGTGAGATCTCACGTCTGAAGTTCGCCGAAAACGGAATTCTGCTGAACGGTGAACAGGCGTATATCACCGCCGTTGTCACAACCGGGGATACGCTGGAAATCAGTTTTCCCGACCGTGACCTTGCCCATTACACAAGGATCAGCGGCAGGCCGCAGATCCTGTATGAGGATGAAGATCTTGTCATTGTTGACAAGCCGGCAGGCATGCCGTGTCATCCCAGTCATGAACATCTTGACGATGATATGGGAACACTGCTGCAGAATTATTACGGAACAGCCTTTACCGTCAGGGCAGTCGGCAGGCTGGACAAGGATGTTTCGGGAATCATGCTGTATGCGAAGAACCAGCCGGCAGCCGCAAGACTGTCGCGTCAGCGCACGCAGGGAATTCTGAAGAAAACCTATACGGCTGTCGCCGAAGGGCATTTTGAAAAGAAGGCGGATGTGCTGACATACCGTCTGGCCCGCAGGGAAGGCAGAAGGGACCGCCGCATTTCCGCCGACGGTCAGGAATGCGTAACCGAATATACGGTGCTGCAGGAATATGAAGACATCTCGGTGCTGGCAGTGTCGATCATTACCGGCCGCACGCACCAGATCCGGGCCGGAATGTCATATGCCGGCCATCCGCTGTGCGGTGACAGGCTGTACGGCGGCAGCACGGAAAAGATCGGCCGTCCGGCACTGCACTGTTCGAAACTTGTCTTTCAGAAACCGTTCGGCAGTGAAATGATCACGGTGGAATGTGAAATCGCAGATGACATAAAAAAACTTCTGATTTGAAATCAATGCCGGTAAGTTAAGGCAATTGACAAAACAAAAAAATCTGGTTGTGTGAGTACAGAGCGCATGACCAGATTTTTTTGTCCTATTCCAGGTGACAGTCCTTGAAAACAAGCATTATGAAAACAACATTCTGAGTTTGTAAGATATAAGCTCAATACGTTTTCCGATAGGTCATTGCAGATTTGTTTAAAGATGATTTTCTCTCAAAAGAACGGTTGCCGGTTTTTACCCAGTTAAGGCTGCTCGCTATAGTATTGTCTATGCGTTCCAGCAGCCGAGTCCGCTCCGATTCATCTTCCGACATCAAAGATTTCAATAGATATGTTTTCAATACACCGACGGATTTGTTGAAGTTCCTGCTGACAGTATATTCACCGTCTTTCTGCTCCAGGGGTTCAGTCTCATTCGCTTCCATGATTTTCAACGAAACAAGATTATACATCCATGTATCCGCATATATATCCTGAAGAATGAGATCGGGGCTATGGCCGCTGAACTCTTCCATCCCCATTCTGTTTTTCAGGCGGTTATATGATGTTTCAATGCCCCATCTGAGCCAGTAAGCATCTTTCAGCTCATCTGTTGAAACGATATCCTTCGGCAGGTTTGTTATCAGATACTCCACGGTTTCATTGCCGGCTTCATCTGTTCCGATCACTATTTTCGCAAAGCGGAACCTGTATGTGGTGTTAAGCAAGTGGATACGGAAGGATCTGTCGTTGCGGTACTTGTTTGTACTCGCTCTGTCAAATGTCACCTCAAGTTCCTTGTCTTCTCCGATTCCAACCTGATCAAAATACTTTGTGTATGCATTATTTGTTGAACGCAACAGAAAATACTGAGAGCGCTCTGTGATTCTGTCCATGATACGGATCGAAACATATCCCCTGTCAAATACAAACAATGCTTTCTGATGATAGTTGTCACAGTATTCATTGATATGTCTGAGTGCCAGATCCTTTTCGCTTCTATTGATCCTGTCTGCCTGAACATCGAGCTTCAGGTTGTTGATGGAATCATGCAGTGTTGATATTAGTGCCATTGCAGGAGCTGTACCCGAGCCATTGTCATGTGTGCCGAAAAAGAGGCGGTTTTCATCGGTGTTCGGCACAGTGCATTTTGAGCCGTCTATTCCCAATATGACCAAATCCTTCCATTTCTTGATACTGTCGTCATAATCGTCATAAACTTTCGCAATAAACTCATTGGACATGACACGCACAGCTTCAGGATTGAATTTCTTTCTGGCCATAAAGAATGCTTTTTCAGTAACAGGCATCGACTTGTTCATGGAATCATAATAAGCCATAACTTCGGAAAATTGGGTCTTGTTTTTTCTGGTTAACATCTGCAGAAGAGGATCCTGTATCGATATGATCCTTTTCCTGGTGAAAGAAGCCGGATTATCGCCTCTGATCAGGTCGATATGGCAGTGGAGATCATCTTTCAGATACTGATCAAGAAGTCTGATGGGATCACTGATCATGACAAACCTCCGGCGCAGGCATTAACAGAGATATCGGTATAAACAAAGAGACAGTGTTCTTCCATGAACACACAGACAAGTCAAAAACAATGCATTTCAGATTCAGTGCAGATATACAAATATGTTTCATAAGGTGAGGCCTCCTGGATCCCTCACCTTTAACAGCGGCCGCGAAGCGGCCTCGATTTTCATGGCACTGTCAAGTCTTTTAAGCAACTTCCAAAGAAAAAAAACGACTCTCACCATATGGTGAGAGCCACGTATAATTCGTTTTGTTTGTCAATTGCCTTAACTTACCGGCATTGGTCAGAGGACAGCCGTTTTGCTTACTGATAGGGCCAGGGAATCGAATCATCGATCGGACAGACATAGG
>CAMNGB010000053.1 GCA_946537835.1 uncultured Erysipelotrichaceae bacterium | reverse complement strand
TCATGTTCCTGGTAGATCCGGAAAAGGGCAATGATGCATATGACGGCGGCAGACTGACAGTAACAATTACCAGCAACTAATTATCACTCAGAACACATGAAAACAGAGGAGCAAACACTCCTCTGTTTTTATGTGAACAAATCAGATTTTCAGATCAATAAGGACAGGATCCCCAGCACCAGAAGATTACATGCCGGCACGATGACGGTATCATTGCCTCCCTTGCTGGCCATTTCAGAAACAGATGAGACAATGCCGACAATGACAGAAATCAGCAGGATCTGCATTGGGCTGCAGGGGGAGAACAGATACAGGGATGCACAGCTGGCAATGAAGGCTGTCAGAGCCATGGCAATGCTGCCTTCCCATGACTTGTTGTGATCGGCAAAGAAGAGCCGGATCTTATGCTTTCCAAGCGGTCTTCCGACCCAGGCGGCAGCGATATCACCCAGTCCCCAGCTGGCTGTTGCACAGACAAGCAGATAAGGCTTCTTCAGCAGCCCGCAGGCAACTGCCAGGAACAATGCCTGGGAGAGAAACAGCAGCAGAAGACTGCTGCGGATCTCGCCGGGCTTTTTTTCAACAAACAGTGCCGAAAAATGTTTCCAGTTCTCGGCAAGCCACAGTATCGGATAGACAACTGCCGCAAAAATGATCAGCGTCAGGGTTCCGGCCTGCCAGCTCTGTCCCCGCATGGCTACGAAAATTGAGGAAGTAAAGGCGATCACATGCAGGAGCTTGCGGAAGACATTCTTGTTCATGCGGAAGATGCCCTGGATCACGATCAGTGCTGCCGCAAAGATGATAATGAAGATCAGGAAATCCTTGAAGGTGATCAGTGTATCTGTCCAGAGTCCGTCATAGTACCAGAGATGCCGGTAGTTCAGTGCCAGCATCGATGCACCGAGAATGGTCAGAACCCAGCCGGTTGTGATGCCGACGGTGCGGTTGTTCACACGGTTGGCAAAGCGGGCCGAATACAGGGAAGCAGCAGTCGTGACTATGATGCACAGCAGCATCATATGCCATTTCTCAAGGATGATGGCAGGGTGGATCAGGATATGCGACACCGAAGCGATCAGAGCCGTAAAGGTCATGATGAATGTACTGGTGCCGACCGCTGTCTTATGGTCCATGCCCAGCATCAGGGTGAATACCACCAGCATCATCATGCCGCCGCCGGTGCCGACGAAGCCGGTTCCGAATCCGATCGTCAGGCCGAAGAACAGGGAGACAAGAATACCTTTCCAGTCCAGCTTTTCTCCCTTAGCGGCAGTGTTTTCGCTGCCGGAATCGGGCTTGATGAGAAAACGTATGCCGATGAAGAATGTCAGAAACAATGTAAAGCTGCCGAGCACGACATTGCCGGCAAGAAAAGCAGCGTAGCTGCCTATGGTGCACATGACAAGAATGCAGGCCATCATGATCCAGCCGCGCTTCAGATCGATATTTTTATGCTTCGCGTAGGTATAGGCCGTAACAGCCGAACCGAGAATGTCAGAGGCCAGGGCAATGGCCGTTGCCTGATAGGCTCCGGTTTCTCCCATGAAGGAAGGGCAGAGCACGATCAGGATCGGGACCATGACCGCAGCGGCTGACAGACCGGCAAGTCCGGTTCCGACACCGGCACCCAGAGAAGCGATGATCAGCCAGAGAATTTCCATTTGTTTTCCTGTTCCACTACAATATTAATCAACACATGTCGAACAGACAACCGACACTTTTTCGGGAAATGTCGAACAGGAGGCAGTCATGGCAAAATATGATGATATCCGCATTCTGCGTACAAAGCAGTCACTGCATGAAGCACTTCTGCAGCTGCTTGGGAAAAAGGGAATCCAGGAAGTCCGTATCCGTGAACTCTGTGAACTTGCCGGAATCAACCGTACAACCTTCTACAATCATTACGGTAGTCAGTACGATCTGCTCAATGAAATGGGCACAACGTTTCTCATGCAGATTTCCGGACGTCTGGAACAGGCCGATTCCAATGTGAAGGAGAGTGTACAGGAAAAGGTGACAACGGTGCTGCAGTATCTTCTGGACAACCGCAGGCTGTCACTGCTGCTGCTGAACAACAGCAGTGATCCGGCTTTTGCCGAGCGTCTGTTCAGCCTGGAAAAGATCAGCGAACTGCTTTCCGCTTCCCTGCCGGATGACATCGATGACAATACCAGAAAAGCCACCGTTGCCTTTGCCGTCTACGGAAGCTACCGGCTTCTGCTGGAATGGATCAATGCCGAAAAGCCATGTCCCAGCGGCGAGGAAGCGGCTCTGATCCTGAGACTGGCCCGAAGGGTATGCTGTGCATAGGACGACCGGCAGATATATGAACCGGTCCTATTTCCGATACCTGCAGTTTCGGTATAAAACATTCAATCGGTAGAAACATTCACGAAAATCAAAGCGCTTTCATAATATAATTAGTTTTAGTAAAGGGGCTTTTTATTATGGCCGATCATAAACAATATGATGTTATCTGTGCCGGCATTGCCACCTGGGATACGCTGTTTACCGGCATTGACCGGGACCTGATGGAAATCGACGGCATTCTTGCAAAAGGATATTTTGCGTCTTCCGGCGGCGATGCCGTCAATGCCTCTGTCAGTATGGCAAGGCTTGGTCTGAAAACCGCAGTCTGTGCAGCTGTCGGAAAGGACAGTGCCGCACAGCTGATCCGGAATGAACTGGAGAATGACAATGTGGACTGTTCCTGGCTGTATGAGAGCGGGGATTTTCATACGGCTGCACCGGTACTGCTGATCGATCCGGAAGGAGAAAGGCATATCATCCGTGTTCCCGATAACGGCAATCAGTTCTTCACTGAAAATATGGTCAGTGATGAACTTCTGGAAAAGGCCGGTCATCTTCATCTGGCCAGTGCCAACGTTCTCCGCTCGCTGGACGGAAAACCGCTGGGAAAACTGTTCGCAAGAGCACATGAGAAAGGTCTGACGACATCGCTGGATGCCTCCTATGACCGTCTCGGCAACTGGATGAACAATATTGAAGACGCCCTGCAGAACTGCGATGTTTTCATTCCCAGCCTGCAGGAAGCGGAGATCTATGCCGGCAGCAGCGATCTGATGGAAATCTGCCGCTTCTTCTCCCGTTTCCCGCTGCAGATCTTCGGCATCAAGCTCGGTGAAAAAGGCGTGCTCGTTACCGACTTCAGGGAATCGGTCCGGATGCCGAGCCTGTATCACGGCACACCTGTCGATACGACCGGGGCAGGGGATGCCTTCCTGGCCGGCTTTGTCAGTGCCTGGCTGAAAGGATATGACATGACATCCTGCGCATACGTCGGCAGTGCCCAGTCATATTCTGTTCTCAAAGCTCCCGGTGCCAACCGTTCAGCCGGCACCTGGGAAGATGCACTGAAACTTCTCGAACAGAATCAGATCATTCTGAAAAAACGACAATAAGGAGACCATCCATGAAAGAATTGCTGCATCATCTTCTGAAGAATATGGAACTGTCTGTCGGCAGCGGCGAAAACAATTTCACCATGAGCAGAGGCAGTTTCCGCTACCGTACGCGGCTCCGCTGGAGAAGGAAGCTGTATCCTTCCGGCTATGAGGAAAGAGATGACGGATTCACTCTGACATACCGTGACAGCACTACCAATGAAGACTATGTCGTGGATGTGAAACGGAATCAAGGACGCTATGATGTGTCCCTCCGCTCCGCTCCCGGCCGCGTCAACCGTTTCTGGATCACATTTGCCAGTGATGCCTGGGAACATTTCTACGGCTGCGGCGAGACCTATTCGACCCTTGATCTGAAAGGGGAGAAAGTCAGGATCTTTGTGGCCGAGCATCAGAATACAAGAAGAATCTCCGGAAAGCTTGTCCGCGACACGGTTGCCGGCAAGGATCCGGAACGCGACCTGCCGTTTTCGGCCTACGAATCCTATTATGCCCAGCCGACATTCATATCATCCCGGAAATACTATTTCCATGCCGATACGGTCAAGTATGCCGAATTCGATTTCAGCGATGAAAAGCGCGTGACTCTGATGTTTCAGGAACGGCCGCAGTTCCATATGGAATCCGGCCGGGATTTCCGCGAGGTATCAGAAAAACTCTCGGCTCTGCTGGGACACTACGGCAAACTGCCGGAGTGGCTGTACGACGGCATCATTCTTGCTGTTCAGGGCGGCACGGAAACAGTCGATGCCAGAGTCTGCAAGGCACTGGAAAGCGGCGTCAGAGTCAATGCTGTCTGGTCACAGGACTGGTGCGGCTGCCGCCGGACCGGCTTCGGATATCAGGTCATGTGGAACTGGGAATATGATCACAGCCTCTATTACGGCCTGCCGGAAAAAATCCGGGAATGGAAGGAGAAGGGAGTCCGCTTCCTCGGATATATCAATCCGTTCCTGGCCATCGAAAGAGAACTGTACCGGTATGCCCATGAACACGGCTATTGTGTAAAGGACAAAAACGGGGAGGACTATCTGGTCACGATTACGACCTTCCCGACGGCAATGATCGATTTCACCAATCCTGCCGCCTATGACTGGTACAAGAAACTGATCAAGGAAAACATGATTGGCATCGGTCTTTCCGGATGGATGGCCGACTTCGGCGAATACCTGCCGATGGACTGTGTCCTGTATCAGGGAAATCCCGACCGCATGCACAACCAGTGGCCGGCGATCTGGGCAAGACTGAACCGCGAAGCAGTGGAAGAAGCAGGCGTGAAGGATGAAGTGTTCTTCTTCATGCGGGCCGGCTATACCGGCAGTGTCAGAGATGCCTGCTGCATGTGGACCGGCGACCAGCATGTCGACTGGTCCAAGGATGACGGACTGCCGTCTGTCATTCCGGCCTCGCTCTCGCTTGGCATGAGCGGCCAGACCATTGTCCATTCCGATGCCGGCGGCTATACGACCGTCATGAATATGACCAGAACGAAGGAACTGCTGATGAGATGGCAGGAAATGAATGTCTTCTCACCGCTCTTCCGCATGCACGAAGGCAACCAGCCCGGCCGCAACGTTCAGTTTGACAGCGATGAGGAACTGCTTGCACATCTCGCGAAAATGTCCCGTCTCCATGTCATTCTGAAGCCGTATCTGCTGAAGCTGGAGGAAGAAGCGCAGAAGGGCGTGCCGATGATGCGGCCGGTCTTCTATCACTACGACGATCTCTATGACAATTTCAAGGAATACATGCTCGGTGAAGACCTGCTTGTAGCACCCGTCCGCAAGGAAGGGAGAAGAGACCGCCATGTCATCCTGCCGGATGATGAATGGATCGAAATTGCCACCGGCAGGGAATATCAGGGCGGCACGCATCTGATTCAGGCACCGATGGGTTCCATCCCGGTCTTTGTCCGGAAGAACCATACAATGATCACTGATGAAACACTCAGAGAACTGCAGGAGGAAATGAACAGATGAATCAGGAAAAGAAACATACACTGCTGTCAAGAATGGCCTACGGCGCAGCCGATATCTACGGCGGCGGAGCCTTCGTTGTCATCAGTACGTTCTATACCGTATTTCTGACCAAGGCAATGGGCATGCCGGCTGCCATGGCCGGAACGATTCCCCTGATCGGCAAGG
This sequence comes from uncultured Erysipelotrichaceae bacterium, assembly GCA_946537835.1. Lineage (GTDB taxonomy): Bacteria > Bacillota_I > Bacilli_A > Erysipelotrichales > Erysipelotrichaceae > Bulleidia. Next base: position 7,698 of record CAMNGB010000053.1, on the reverse strand, counting down.
TCTGGGATGCCGTGACCGATCCGGTCATGGGCAACATATGTGACCGCACCCGTTCAAAATTCGGTGCCAAAAGATTCTATATCCTGGTCGGATCACTGCTTTCAGCCCTGACCTTTGTCCTGATGTGGATCACGGCACCGTTTGCCTCGATGGGTTCAAAATATGCATTCTATGTCCTGATGTACATGCTGTTCAGCACCGGCTTTACGATCGTCATGGTTCCCTACAACGGCCTGCTGCCGGACATGATCGATGACTATACGGAGCGCTCCCGCTACAGCAGCGTGCGCATGATGTTCTCGACATTCGGCGCCATTCTGGCCGGCCTGATCCCGACTGTCCTGATCAGGGACAACACCGATCCGGCTCCGTACCTGATTGTGGCTCTGATCTTCGGCGTCATTTTTACGGTTACGATCCTTTGGACCTTCTTCGGTACCTGGGAAAAGCAGAAGGAACCGGTCAGAGTACCTCTCAAAGACAGCTTTGTGCAGTCCTTTACCGTATACAAGTCAAAAGCATTCAAGATGTTCATTGCCATCTTCCTGCTCGGCCAGGGGGCAGCCGATTTTGTCACCGGCCTGGCGGTCTATTATGTTGACGATGTCCTGAATGCCTACGGCGGCGGCAATTTCACGATCCTGATGGGCGTGCTTCTGATTGCCCAGTTTGCCGGCACCATCCTGTTCGGACAGATCATGCAGAGAACAACCAAGACAACACCGATCCTGATCGGCTTTCCGATCCGCATTGCGGCAACCCTGGCGATGCTGCTGTTCTCGCATGAAGGTGCGAACTTCATCATTATCCTGGTGCTGTCATTCATTGTCGGTCTCGGCATGGCTGCATCCTCGACCAGCATCTATGCGATCCTGTCCGATATGGCAGATGTCGATGAACTGATCACCGGCATTTCCCGTCCCGGCACCTGCTCGGGCATGGCTACCTTCATCCGCAAGATCGCAACTGGTCTGTCTTCCGCCGTCATCGGCCTTATGCTCGGCATGATCGGCTATGATGAAGTCGCGGCAAGTTCCGGCCTGCGCCAGGCAGCCTCGGTGCAGAGCGGTATTGCCTATATCTATATCTTTGTGCCGGTGCTGCTGATGCTGCTGACGATCCTTGTCGCCAGAAAATTCCCGATGCAGCAGAAGGAATTTGAAATCATCAAGAAGGAAATCGCCCGCCGCAGGGGCGAAGACACATCTGTGACAACAGATGAAGAAAAGAAAGTCTGCGAGAACGTTACCGGCTTTGCCTTTGAAAAGCTCTGGAACAGGGACAACGCCGTCAGACTGTAGGAAAGAGGAATACAAATGAAAATCGCATTTATCGGACTCGGCATCATGGGTGAAGCCATGTGCCGCAATATCGTGCAGAAACATGACGATGCCGTCTATGTCTTCGACTTTGTAAAGGAAAAGGTAGATCTGCTTGTCAAAGACGGAGCTGTTGCCTGCACCTCCGGCAGGGAAGCAGCCGAAAAGGCAGACATGATCATTACCATGGTGCCGAAATCTGAACACTCCAGATCGGTTGTTGAAGAAGTGCTTCCGGTCCTGAATGAAACCAAGATTTATGTTGACATGAGCACCATTGATCCCGGTGTCTCGGTTGAACTGTCAGAATTGGTAAAGAAGACCGGTGCCGAATTCCTTGATGCTCCGGTTGTCAAGTCAAGACCGGCAGCCGAAGCCGGCAAGCTCGGCATCTATGTCGGCGGCAGTGAAGAGGGATACCGGCGGATCCTTCCGATACTTTCCTATATGGGCGAAAATATCATCCGCATGGGTGACAACGGCAGGGGACTGATCATGAAGATCTGCCACAATGCCCTTGTTTCCCAGATTCAGAACGGCGTCAATGAAACAGCTTCGCTTGCCGCAAAAAACGGCATCGATATCCTGACGTTTGCCGAAGCCATCAGCTACGGCGGCGGCCAGAACTTCTATCTCGATTCCAAGAAGAATGTCATTGCCGGAGAAGACTATACAACGGCATTCTCGATTGCCAATATGCACAAGGATGTGCATATCTGCCTGAATCTGGCGGAACAGTGCGGCGTGAAGATGCCGGGCGAAGAAAATGCCGCATCGGTTTATGATGAGGCAATGGAAAAAGGCTTCGGAGGCGAAGACTTCTCGGCCACGATCAAGGTAGTGAGGAACAGATAACATGCTCGGGCATCTGAATGAAGTCAATGACATCATGATACTGGATGTACATGATCCGGCCTTTGAAACCTACGGCCGCATCATCCGCGGATATGATGTCAGCGAAATTGTTTCCTGGCTGGAACAGAACACGGACATTCCCGAAAACGGCAATGTTTATGTCGCATCGGTTCCGGAGATGGAAGAAACGGAAGTCAGAAAAGAAATTGAAACCGTATTCTACGGCGGCATGCCGGTCCAGATCGGTTACTGCAACGGCCGCAATACGACCTACAACGGTTTCGAATACCACAAGGGCAGTGAGATCAACATTGCCGTCTGTGATTTCATGCTGGTGCTGGCCCATGCCTGGCAGATCCGGGACAACACCATACATACCGAAGATGCACAGGTATTCTGGGTGCCGAAGGGGACCGTCATCGAAATGTATGAAACGACCCTGCATCTGTCACCGTGCCGCACCTGTGATGAAGGGTTCAAAGCAGCTGTCATTCTTCCCAAAGGCACCAACACGCCTTTAAGCGAAGAAGAAAAAGCCCTGCGAGATCAGAGTGATGATCCGGAGGCAGAACTGCTTCTGCAGCGCAACAAGTGGGTCCTTTCCCATCCTGAAAGAGAACCGCTGATGCGGCAGGGTGCCCATCCCGGTCTGATCGGGGAAAACAAGGAACTGAAATACTGAGGAGAAGAACAGATATGAAAAAGAAATTTCAGGCAGTCTATGTGCCGATCGGCGTCGGCACCTTCCATATGCCGTCCGCCCAGGCACAGTTTGATGCCTCATCAGAACTGCTGAAGGAACTCTGTGAAGATACGGCAATTCCGGAAGAAATGCTTCTGAATACGGATCTTCTGAACAGGTTCCTTGATACCGTTGATCCGGACCTGATCATCCTGCAGAATCTGACGTTTGCCAATGCTGCCTATGCTTCGGAAGTGCTCCACCGCTTCAAAGATGTTCCGATCCTGCTCTGGACACTGCGCGAGCCGGTCATCGACGGCGGCAGGCTCAGGCTGAATGCCCTGACAGGGGCCTTCTCAGCTGCCAATACGATCCGTAAGTTCCGCGACAGGCCGTTTGAATATGTCTACGGCGGTCCCGGAGAGCCGCAGGTCAGAAAGACACTGACAGCGATGATCAATGCCGCAAAAGTCCGTCATGAAATGCAGGAACTGAAAGTCTGTGCCATCGGACATACACCCCAGGGATTCGGCTTCGGAAGAGCCCTCGACAATGATCTTCTGTCAGTCTTCGGGGTCCGCCAGGATGCCATCGAAGCCAGGGAACTGATCGATCTGGCCAAAGGCTATACCGATGATGAAATCAAGGATTATCTGAAAAACGCATTGAAGCGCACTGTCGGACTGGAAGAGACACCGGAAAAGAACCGGATGGACTTTGCCAGACTTTATAAGGCATATGCCGAATTTGTACAGAAAAACGGCATCGGTGCCGTCGCATCCAGATGCTGGCCGGATTTCTTTGTCAGTTTCGGCACTCCGGTCTGTGCCGTACTTGCCATGCTCAATGATCTTGGGGTCGCAGCCGCCTGTGAAGCAGATATGTACGGTGCTCTCTCCATGTGGATGGGCATGAAGCTGAGCGGAAGAAGTGTCTTCTTCGGTGATCCGGTTTCCCTGGATGAAAAGGGAAACACCATTACCTTCTGGCACTGCGGTACGGCTGCCTGCTCACTGGCACGGAAAGACACCGGGGCCTGCATCGGCGAACACTGCAACCGCCATATCGGACCGACGATGGAATTCGGATGTGCCGAGAGTGAACATGCGGTGATTTTCCGCATCGGCAGAAATCCGGACGGAACCTTCCGCTTCTTCATCGCTTCCGGAAAAGCACTGGACCGTCCGAAGCAGTTCTTCGGAACTTCGACTGTCATTGAAACAGAAGAAAACAGTGAAAAGATCATCTATGAAGCTGTAAAGGACGGCTGGGAACCGCATTATGCCGTCATTTATGAAGATGTTGCCGACGAGCTGGAAATGCTTGCGCACATGTTCGGGTGTGAAGTCACAAGATACTGAAAACAGCAGTATATAATATTCATATGAAGACAATCGATATTCACTGCATCACCGGACGGTATCCGACCCGTATCCTGAGCGAAGATGACGTCGATGCCGTTCTCAATATCACTGCCGGCAATCCGCTGTTCTATGAATACACCGAAGCCAGGGGCACCAGAGAAGCGATCCTGTCCGACATGCAGGCGCTGCCGCCCGGCAAAGCACCGGAAGACAAGTATTATTTCGGTTTCTTCGAAGCAGATCATCTGCTGGCAGTCATGGATCTGATCGACGGCTATCCGGATGAAGAAACAGCCTTCATCGGCTTCTTCATGATGGATCCGCGCTTTCAGGGAAAGGGAATCGGATCCGGAATCATCCGTGATGCATGTGCATATCTGCAGCAGCAAGGATTCACAAAAGTGCGTCTGTGCATCAACAAGGGCAATCCGCAGTCTTCCCGTTTCTGGCACCGCAGCGGCTTTCAGGATCTGTATGAAGCCGAAAGGGGAAATGAGACTGTCATCATTGCCGAAAGAGATCTGAAGGAGGAAATATGAAAACAGCAGTAGCCTTTTTTTCCGCATCCGGCGTCACCGCCGCCAGGGCAAAAGAACTCGCCGCAAAACTGAACGGCAGTCTTTATGAAATCTGTCCGGCTGTCCCGTATACAGATGAAGATCTGGACTGGCGTGATTCCGGCAGCCGCAGTTCCGTGGAAATGACAGATCCGGCATCCCGTCCCGCACTTGCATCCGCTGATCTGGATTTCAGTGACTGTGACAGGGTACTGATCGGTTTCCCGATCTGGTGGTATACAGCACCGCATATCATCAATACCTTTCTTGAAACCTATGATCTTGCCGGAAAGGATATTGTCCTGTTTGCGACATCCGGCGGATCGGGGATCGATAAGGCAGTCAGGGATCTTCAGGCTGACTATCCGCATCTGAATATCAGCGGCGGAAAACTTGTCAACGGCAGTATTGAAAGCATTCTCTAAAACGGAAAGAAGGAACCATGAGCGAAAACGACATCAGCCTGCATCTGGATGATACATATGAATCTCAGAAAATGAGCGATCTCAGTGAGACCGAGCTCCGCTATGCGCTGACCTTTTCAAGGTCGATTGATGTAACAAACAAGATCATGGTTCTGCAGTACGGCACTGAAGCACAGCGCAAAGTCAGAAGACTTTCCGAATCGGCACATCTGAACATTCCGGAAAGCGACCTGAATGAAATCGAAACGCTGCTGAAGAAACTGATCCGGCAGCTGGATGCCTTTGCGGAAGAATATGCAAAAACGAAATATCAGATACTTTCTTCCGGAAAGGCACTGGAAAAGTTCCGTTCCCAGTATGATGCCTTCAATTCAAAACTGACGGAATGCGCCCGCCGGCTAGAAATACTGCGCAGTGCACTGCTTCACCACATTGAACGCATGGACCGCTATTATGCGGATTATCTGAAGATCATCCGCGAATACGACATGTATCTGTATGCCGGGGAAGAATGCCTGAAGGAACAGCGGCGGACACGTCTGAACGAACTGATGCAGAAGGCGAAAGTCAGCAGCCTGATGGAAGATGCCATCAGGGCAAAGGACTTTGAAGAATCCTGTCAGCTGTTTGAGAAGAAACTCGGTGATCTGTCATTAAGCAGAGAACTGCCGCTGCAGATGATGACCCAGCTGAAGCTGGTGCAGGGCACCGATACGGTCATGGCAGCCAATCTCAGAAGACTGACCATGGATATTTTCCCGCTGTGGCGCAGCCGCATTGTACTGGCCATGGGAAAGGGCGGAGAAAGTGTCATTGATCCCGACCTTTTCCGGGAAGCAAACGAGGCACTGAAGAAGGCAGTCCGTACCGTATTGAAGGAAGAAAATGAAAAACGGCAGGCACAGCAGAAGGGAATTTCACTGTTCCGCTTCTGAACCGCGCCTGCGGTTTTTTGTTAAAAAAGATCTGTCAGATGACAGACCTCAGTTCAGACATGCCCATTCTTTTCCGGCATGGTAGACGTAATTGTAAGGATTGACCATTTCTGCTTTCAGAAGGTTTCCTTCCACACGGACAATGCGGAAGACAGCCTTGATGTCAGCCAGAACATCGGCTTCCATTCTGGAAATATTGGAAATCAGATCAGCCGGTGCAATGCGGTTGTTTTCATCGACAATGACATACAAGCCGTGATCATGCCCAAGGCGTACTTCATCACCGATCCGGAAGTTGTAGTCAGCATTTCCTTCTGCAGCAATCATGACCTTCATGACAGCATTGTCCGTATTTGCGGGCATGTTTTTCATTTCATTCATCTTCGTACCTCCTTGTTTTCTGACCAATGTTATAACTGTTTTGAAACAAATTCAATACTTTTTCTGAAACATTTTCATTCGGTTCCGGGATGACAGCGGTTACATCTGAAAGCGCTTTTTTCCGGATACTTGCGAAACAGGGCGCATATGCCTATGATTTGAAATGAAAGAGAGGCGGACATGACGGAAAACAGATATATCAGATTTTTAATGAAACTGATCATGTCATTCGCTGTTTTTCTTCTGGTGCACTATCTTATGGACACGGCGGTAAAGCATCAGCCGTTTGTTTTCAATATCATGCTGGATGTCATTGCGCCGGTATTCTTTGCGGCTGCTGACAGCGAAGTGGAGAGACGCTCGGAAAAGAAGACGTGACAGACATCAGTGAGGGCGTGTTTTTTGCCGGTGACGGCAGCTATGATAAATCCGCAGTCAGGGGGAAACGGAAATGAAAATCTGCAGGGAACTGAGATTCGGCAGTGTCGGCGGGATGCTGTTTACAGCCATGGGCATCAGAGGTGCAAAGCAGCTGGATCTGCTGGATCTGATTTTCCCGGGCCTGTTCGTTGAAGAGATTCCGGCAGAAGAGGGCATCCGGGAAGCGGAATTCGATGATGTAAACAGGGTCATCAGAGCCTGCCGCGTGCATGACTCTCTGTATGTCGGCTCCGGACGCCGGGTATCACAGATTCTCGGCCGGCTTGCCGGCACGGCAAAAGGAAATATTGAAAAGGAAAGAAAGACAGCGGAGCTGCTGCAGAAGAAAGCGGCAGAGATCATCTGTACCGATGATGAATATGCATATATGCTGAAGGAACATATCCGCTCGCTTCTTTACGGTCTTGAAGACGAGGAGCAGGAAGCTTTTGTGATTCTCTGCGAAGCGCTGCTGAATGAACTGTGCGGACGGGAAGCGGAAGAATGTGATCCGGACATTCTGTTTCCGCTCGATCCGGAAGTCTTTGAAGGCATTGTCTATCACGCTGTCAAACAGTTCAGAAGAGACAGCGGCGAAGGCATGGTCAACTGCTGGCTCTGGCTGCTTCTGGGCTCGCTGCTGAGAAATGAGAGCGGCCGGATCCTGCGGCTGTATGATTCCTCATTCGTCAAGGTCAACCGGGTCCCGGGCGAAGACAATACCTTTGCCGGACATATGGACTTTCTTCTCCATCCCGAA
>CAMNGB010000052.1 GCA_946537835.1 uncultured Erysipelotrichaceae bacterium | reverse complement strand
TGCCGCACATCCGGATGTTTTCATTATGACCGGAGACAATACCAACAACGGCAGGAAAGGGGAAATGACCGGACTTCTGCCGTATCTTGAGAAGATCAGAGATGCCGGCATTCAGCTGATCCTGATTCCCGGCAATCATGATATGTATGGTTCTGCCGAAGAATTCCGGAAGCTGTATTTTCCGCTCCTTGAACCTCTTTCGGAAGATACGGAAACACTGAGCTATACGGCGGAAGCCGGAAATGTCCTGTTTCTGGCAATGGATGATTCTTCCTGTGCGAAAGGCGGCAGCGGTTTCTATCCGGCTGGTACGATGCGGTGGATGGAAGAACAGCTGAAGAAGGCCGCAGGCCGCAGTGAAACAGTTGCCGTTCTGTCTCATTACAGTCTGCTGAGTGAATACGGAGCGGGATATCAGATCGATAATCCGGGTCTGCTGTCTCTGCTTGAAAAGTATCACGTGCGGCTGTTCTTCAGCGGTCATCAGCGTACCCAGAACATTCTTGTCAGAAATGATATGCATGAAATCATCAGCGCATCCGTTCTGGCTCTGCCCTGTCTTGCCGGCAGGCTTTCCGTACATGAAAAACATGTTTCCTATCAGGCTTCACCGCTGAATTATGAGGATTACGGACCGTATGGATTCCATGATACTGTCACGGAGCTTCAAAGGAACGGACAGTCGGAACGGCGTGCACTTTTTGCACAGATCATTGAAGACAGGATCACCGGTCCGGACCAGAGAGAACAGGTTCTGGATCTGATCGATGTCCTGCTGACATCTGTTTCGGAAGGGAAAATGCATGACAGTTATGAAAGGATCATCAGTGATCCGGCTTATGATCTGATGACGGAAGGACTGGCGGATACCAATTACGGGCCATGGATTGCATCGATGATGGAACAGATGCCGCCGGATGCATCGCATCTGGAGTTTGATATCAAGTAAAAAAATGACCGAACGGTCATTTTTGATAGCACAGTGTGTAAACTGCCGGAATGAACAGGGCACCGCCGATCAGATTTCCGATCGTTACCGGAATCAGGTTGCCGAGCAGGAATGCTCCGACGGATACGTCTGCCCCCAGGAACATGCCGAGCGGGATATAGGTCATATTGGCTACGCTGTGTTCAAATCCGGCAAATACAAACAGCATGATCGGGAACCATACGGCAAGGATCTTGCCGGCCATTTCCTTTGCGCCGGCCTGGAACCAGCATGCCAGCACGACAAGAATATTGCAGAGAATACCGCGGATCACGGCTTCCGCAAACGGCATGGCAGCTTTGGATGAAGCAACGGCCATGGCTCTTGCGGCTGCGGCTTCCGGATAGAGTCCGCTCTTTGCCAGCAGGAAGGCCAGCAGAACGGATCCGATCAGGTTGCCGAGATAGACCAGTCCCCAGTTTTTCAGCATCTGTGTCACGGTGATATCGCCGTTCATCAGAGCCAGTGTCATCAGGTTGTTTCCGGTAAACAGTTCGGCGCCGCAGAAGATGACCATCATCAGGCCGACAGGGAACAGTGCGGCACCGATCAGCTTGGTAACAGCCGTGACTTCCGATACGGTTGCCAGTACAAAGACATGGCAGCCGAAGCCGATGAACATGCCGGCCAGGATTCCCAGCAGAATCATTTTCAGAGGTGATAATGCGGCTTTGTTTTTTCCGTTGTTGATCCAGATGGATAGAATCTCTTTGGGAGTGTTGATCATATTTGCCTCCGTTTTCAGCGTCTGTTTTTCTGTGACTGTTCGATCATCCGCACCAGTTCCTCACCGCTTTCCTGCATACCGCGGCGGATCCATTCGTGAATCCATCCGTAGATCATGAAGGCGAGTGAAGACTGACGGTAGGCATCCGCATTCGGGATGTCTTCGTCAATGGGGAATGAGTCGACAATTGTATACATGACAGTATCTTCAAGATGAGCTCTGTAAAGTGCCTGATAGAAGGAACCGTGCGCACGGTAAAAATTCAGAAGGCTGATCAGAACGGCATTGAAGGATGCAGAAGAATCGTTCTCAAACTGTCCTTCCCATTCTCCCATCAGTCTTTCTTCTTCCTGCCGCAGTACATCGGCAGGACTTTCATAGCTGCGGTAAAAGGATGCCCTGCCTACCCCGGCTTTCTTTACCAGGGAGATGACGGATATCTCATCGATTTCCTGTGTCTTCAGCATTTCCAGAAGGGCAGACAGTATCTGTCTGCGCACATGGGCGTTTCTCTGTTCGTTATTCATACAGGCTCCGTATCAGCACGATGATCTCATGCAATAAGAATGATACAGTTGTCCCGGCGATGCGTCAATTTTGTTTTACGAAACAGAAAAAGAAGGTATCATTGTTATGTATTACCTTCCGGAGGTTTATATGCTTGAAGTAAAAGAACGAATGGACGGTCAATCACTGATCCTGGATGTGGACGGGCGGATTGATTCGTCCAATGCAAATGAATTCAATGAACTGGTTCAAAAGGCTGCCGGCAGGGGCGGCTATCAGGAAATCATATTTGATTTCAGCGAACTGGACTATATTTCTTCTGCCGGCCTGCGGGTGCTGCTTTCCCTGCGGCATGCACTGCCGGATGACATTCCGTTTAAAGGTACAGGACTGAATTCAACCGTCAGAGATGTATTTGAACTGACCGGATTCAGCGATGTCATTGCGATTGACCCTGAAGATGTGCATGATCATGAAATCAAGGTGATTTTCTTTGATATCGACGGAACCCTGTTTTCCCATAAGACAAAATGCATTCCGCAGAGTGCAGTCGATGCCATGGCAGAAGTCAGAAAGAAGGGCATACAGACAGTGATCTGTACCGGGCGCGACATCCGTGAACTGAGAAAACTGCCGGTATATCAGATTCCTTTTGACGGCTATCTGACACTGAACGGAAATATCTGTCTGGATGAAAATGAAAAGATGTTTGCTGGCAATGCCATCGATGATGACGAAGTACAGATTCTCGTCAGAATCTTCAGCGCCAACAAGATTCCGTTTGTTCTGGTCGGTGAAGAGAACCGGTATATCAATCACGTTGATGAGCTGGTGATCGATACCCAGGAGAGCACCAGCGGAACGATTCCGGATATCGGCGAATACAAGGGTGAAAAAATCTATCAGTGTCTGGCTTTTGTTAAAGATAAGGAAAGACTGATGCTGGATGATCTGCTGGATGACTGCAGCATTACCAGCTGGAATGATACGGGAATCGATATCATTTCCATTCACGGCGGCAAGGCAGCCGGCATACAGAAGTTCATGGATCATTATCATGTGCATCAGGCTGAGACCATGGCCTTCGGCGACGGCCAGAATGATATCGATATGATCCGCTTTGCCGGTATCGGTGTTGCCATGGGCAATGCCATCGATGCCCTTAAGAAGGCAGCCGACTATGTCACAACCGATATTGACGAAGACGGCATTGCCAACGGCCTGCGTCATTTCGGACTCATTGACTGAAATAAGAAACCGCAGAACTGAACTCTGCGGTTTTGTCATTCTTCCAGGAACTGCATGTGCGGCAGGGATGATTCCGGCTGCCAGTCCCGTATTGTTTCGTATACTGCTTCAGCCAGTTTTTTGTGGCTGGGCGGGTCGAGATGAATGCCGTCATCATCCGACGGACGGGCATATTTTCCGGCATCCAGAAACATGAGATTCATTTCTGAGGCTGTCTTTTCATACATTGAGGCAAGCTGCTTTGAAACAGCAACCGATACGGCATCAAAATCCCAGCCGGGATCACGGAGTACTGCTTCGCTGAGCGGGGAGGGGGCGATGAGCAGGATCTGCGGCGTATAATTCTGCTTCATTTCCAGGAAAGATAATGTGTCTTCAGCAATCAGCCTGACGGAGGCAGTGATTTCCTCGGCGCTGCGTTCAAATCCGGTCTTCAGATCATTGGTTCCGAGCATGATGATTACCATGTCCAGCGGCCGGTGGGTGCTGAGGACGGCTCTGAGAACGGAATTTCCGTTTTTCCACGGTTCATCGGCAGTTGCTTCAGCGGCTGTTCTTCCCGGCAGGCCTTCTTCAATGACCGTAAAATCATCACCGAGCAGTTTCTGCAGGCGCTGCGGCCAGCGGATGTTTTCACCGTATCTCCGGCCGTTTCCTGCCGCAATGTAGCCATAGGTATTGGAATCGCCGTAGCAGAGAATTCTTTTTTTTATCATATATACCTCTATGCGAATCTGTTATATTTGTTTTACAGATACAGTATAACGCATATCATATACAGCAGTTATTTTTGTCAGACAGCAGAGGTAAATTATGACAGATCATGAAATGTATGAAGCTTTTCTGAAATGGATCCTGGAACAGAAAGATCCCGATTACAGAATCGAACAAATCAGTGATGACCAGGTGGATTTTGTGACAGAATCGGCCACGGCGCATGTGCAGTTCTACCATCTGGAATACGAAATTGTATCCTTTACAATTGACAGTCCGAAATCGGAAGAGCCGCTGTTCTTCCTGCATTTTGAACTCAAGGATCTCGAACATGCCGAGCAGCTGTTCAGGGAAATGATCCAGTCCCTGAAAAAAGCCGGCAGTGAGGTGCGTACCAAGGTACTGCTCAGCTGCACGTCAGGCTTTACGACTTCGTTCTTTGCGGACAAGCTGAATGATGCCGCCAAAACACTCGGGCTGGATTATGATTTCTCGGCTGTTCCGTACGTTGAACTGTTTGAGGCAGCCCAGGATCAGGATGTCGTCCTGCTGGCACCGCAGATCGGCTATCTGATGAAGAAGGCAAAGGAAGTTCTGAAGGACAAGGTCCTGCTGCAGATTCCGACCGATGTGTTTGCGACCTACAATGTCAATAAGATGATCGACATGATCAAGGAAGCACTGGCAGAACATGAAAAGATGGAAGAAGTGCATGAGGATGTGCATGATCCGGAATGGGACAGCTGTATTGCCATCGTTGCCGTTATACGCCGCAGCGGAAGGTATGAGATTCATTACCGCGGTGCCGATCAGGAAGCACCGCTGGAGCGCGGTGTTGTCATCAAGGAAAATCTTGATATCCGCGATATCGAAGACGTGCTTGACGTATTGTTCATCAAATATCCGCAGATCAGAGGGGTGGCAATCGTGGCACCGGGCGTTGTGCACAACGGCCGTCTGACCCTGCCGGTTGCCAAGATCAATGACCTGGATATCGTCGGTGAATTCACAAGGAAATATCACCGGGCTTTCATCCTGTGCAATGATGCCAATGCGGCAGCTGTCGGTTATTATGCCAATCACCGTGACTGCGGCAACCTGATTGCCTACTATCATCCGCTCGGCACAACCGTCGGCGGTGCCGGCATTGTGCTGAACGGCCATCTCATCATCGGCAGGAGAGATATTGCCGGAGAATGCAACAACTACCGGAAGATCCTGAATTTCAGTGAAGACAGATTCGATCTTGCCAGAACACCGGAAGGAATTGCCGAACTGATTGCCAAGATCACCCTGCCGATGATCTGTACGGTCGGACCGGATACGCTGGCGGTATATTGTGATCTTCTGACCGACACGAATGAACTGAGAGATTATCTTCTGCGCTATATTGATGAAAGATATATGCCGGAAATCACAAAGCTGAAAGGAAATCTCTGGGAGGTTTTCTACGGTGCCGGGGTCATGATCTACAACCTGATGCACGGCAATATCGAATACCGGGAAGAACTGAAGGAATTCAGACAGTAATATCAAAAAACAGAATTCGGCAGAATTCTGTTTTTGTCTGAATCATCATGCAGTCTGTGCGCTGCGGATGGTCCTTTTCAGCAGATAGAGTGCAAATATTGCGGCCAGTCCTTCGCCGATCGGCAGGGCACATGCCAGTCCGGTTTCGCCGAACAGTCTGTCCAGCAGGAACATCATCGGGATATAGAAGACCAGTTCCCTGACAAAGGCATGGATCAGTGTTTCCTTTCCTTTTCCCATTGCCTGCATGCAGTAGGAAGTATGATAGTTGAGCATCTGCACCGGCGAAGCCAGACAGCGGATCCTGAGGAACAGTGCCGCATAGGCGACGGTCTTCATGGCTGTTTCGGCATCTGCGGTATTGGTGCTCAGAAACATTCTTGTGGCCGGGGAGGCAAACAGTTCAAAGAAGATGATGCAGAAGAAGGATACGGCCAGACCGGTCATGCGGCCGGCATTGATCGTGTCCTTCATGCGCTGATGGTTCCCGGAAGAATAGTTGTAGGCAACGATCGGCAGCATCCCCTGGCAGATACCGACATTGACGGCATTGGGAATACGCTCGACCTTCATGACAATGCCCATGCCGGCAAGTACCAGATCATTATGTCCCGCCGCAAGGATATTGACACAGATATTGGCCAGGTCAAAGAGGCCGGTCAGAAGGGCGGAAGGGACACCGACGCTGAATACCGGCTGGACATCGCTTTTGACGATGCCTTTGAGCAGGGCAGGATTCATCGAAAGCGGTGCTTCCTTTCCTGCCTTCCGGTATGCCCATATGAGATACAGGCAGGCAATGACATTGGAGATTGTTGTCGCAATGGCAGCACCGGTGACTTCATTGCCCGGTTTCAGGATTACAAACATGAAGAGCGGATCCAGAAAGCAGTTCAGAATGCCGCCCATGCTGAGACCGAAACTGGCCTGGGAGGAAAATCCGGCATTTCTCAGGAGATGGGCAAGGGCCATGGAAAGAATTCCCGGCAGGCTTCCCAGAACAATGACGATCAGGGCATAGCTGCGGGCATAGTCAATGGTGGCACTGGAAGCTCCGAGGAATGTCAGGATCGGATCCAGAAACAGACCAATCAGCAGCGAATAGATCAGGGCAATTGCGACTGCGCCGTAAAAGCTGAAGGAACTGATCTGTCTTGCCTGGGCATCACGCTTCTGGCCCATCAGTCTGGCAACCTGGGAACCGCCGCCGATGCCGAAGAGGTTGGAGAGGGCAACGTTCATCATGATCATTGTCAGGGTCACGGAAGTTGCGGCCATCATATAGGAATTGCCGGTACGGCCGATGAAGAAGGCATCGACCATGTTGTAGATCAGATTGATGATCTGGCTGATGATCGTGGGAACTGCCATGGTCATCAGTGCTTTCGGTACCGGCACTTCGGAAAACAGTTTCTGTTTGGATAAATTCTTATTGTCTGTCATAGCGGAAGTCTCTTTTCTTTTGTTTCTGAAGAAACATAAAGAATTATAAAACAAAAATCAGAATCTGATGTCATCAGATTCTGATTGTGAGTACATTCATGCCGAGAATATTACTGTATTCGACTTTCTCCGCGATCCTGTAAACCATGCGGATGCCGACATTTCTGGCAATGTCATCGGGATCGATGATTGCCTGGCGTTCGGACGGATTGAAGGGGATGCAGTCATCCTTGATGCGCAGTATGACGCCGTTGTCCTTATAGGAAATACGGATGTCGGCAGAGTGTTGCTTGTTGTCCTTGGTAAAACCATGGGCAACAACGTTTCCTGCCATTTCTTCCAGGAAGAGGGAAGCCATGAACGAACGTCTGCGGTCCAGACCCTTGCGCAGGCAGAACTCATGAAGAGTATCGGAGATACCGACGACTTCTTCCATGGAAGATACGCTCATGTCCAGGCGGTCTTCTTCAGGGACACCGAAGTTTTCAGGGATGACCATCAGCTCTTCCATATTGCGGGGAATATGCCGGTTTTTGATCCAGGCATAGGCAAAGATGATGACTGCCGTTACAACGCCGTTCAGTACATTGGCAATATAGACGCTGTTTATGCCCATCACCGGAATCATGACGGCAGTCAGGGCACAGATTGTGACGGCTCCGTCCATGACGGCGATGACATGAACGGGAATGTTCCGGTCCGATGCCTGCCAGTAACAGCTGAAATGCATGGCAATGATGCTGAGAGGCATGCACAGCGGCAGAATGCGGAATCCCCATACCGTCATATCGTATACCGGCGCGGACGGATCACGGAAATACAGATGCGTGCAGGGAACGGCAAGGAAGATGATGACAACTGATACGGCTGCCATCAGCGGCACAAAGCGGAACAAGACGACGCGCATGATATCTGCCAGCGTCTGCCTGTCTTCTTCGCCGACAGAGACACTGAACAGCATTCTTGAAACATTGAGCATACCGCCGGGAATAGCCCAGAACAGACCGAGAAAGGAATTGGCTGTGCTGAAGGCAGACAGACCGGCATTGCCGGCATAGCTCAGGATCAGACCGTTGACAATCAGTCCGCGCACTGTCTGAAGCAGGCTGCCCATGGCACCCGGCACACCGGTTTTAGCGATACCGGCCAGTTCACTCCATGCCGGATGAGCCAGTGAGAAATGCAGCTCGGCATCTTTTTTAAGGAAGTAGAGGAGCTGGACAAGGAAGAATACCCACATGCCCAGAGACGAAGCCAGTGCCAGGCCGAAGGCTTCCAGATGCATGACCTGCAAAAACAGATAATTCAGCACAACATTGACGGCGATATAGATCAGACTGGCAATTATTGCCCGCTTTGTCTGATTGACAAGCGACAGGAACGAGGACAGCTGACTGCCGAGAATCAGTGGCAGAACACCGATTGCCTGTCCCAGAAGAAACTGCCGGAACAAAGGCCAGAGCACCGGGTCCTTTGTCATGAAGCCGCCCGGCATCAGCAGGCCGCCAAGAGTATCTGGATCGGCAGCAGTCTGAACATCAGATGCGCCGTCATATTCATATTTGCTTTCTTTTTCATAGATATACCTTTCACGGGAAATACCCGGGGCCAATTGTACTGCAGAAACACTATATTCTGTAATAAAAAACTCAGCATACAGACCGGCAGGATCCATGATTCAATGTATAATATCTGAAACAGAAGCAGGACGGAGGAAATGCATATGAGGCATGATGCAGTAATTTTTGATATCGACGGAACATTGACAAACAGTACCCGCCCCATCATTGCCTCATGGAACCGGTACCTTTCTTCTCTGGGAATTCCCTATACGCCGCTGAATGAAGAACTTGCGGCTTCACTGATGGGCAAGACCATGGATGAGTGGGCAATGGCAGTCCTGCCGGATCTGCCGCTGGAAGAAGCAAGGCATCATGCCGAAATCATGGAACAGGAAGAAAATGATGAGATCCGTAGAAACGGGACAGATCTTTATCCGGGTGTATATGAAGTGTTTGAACAACTGAGCAGGGATCATGAACTGTTTATTCTTTCCAACTGTGGCAAAGGATATATTGAAGCGGTCATGGCTCATGCCGGCATTGAGCCGTTTGTCAGAGGCCATCTCTGCTACGGAGATACGATGCTGGACAAGCCGGACAATCTGCGGAAAATGATCAATGACTATGAGCTGAAAAATCCCGTCTATGTCGGTGATACCGCACGGGATAAGGAGTGCTGCGAAGAAGCAGGGGTTCCGTTTATCTTTGTCTCCTGGGGATTCGGAGATGTGCCGGAAGCAGAGCGGCGCGCTGATTCCATGGAACAGCTTCCGGATGTAATTGCCGGTACCTCCGTGACTATGTCTGAATGACAGAATGATAGTCAATGTAAAAAAGAGAAAAGATCAGGGTTTCCTGATCTTTTTATCCGGGCAATTCAGTTTTCAGCGATCTGTTCAGAGCAGGATCATACGTTCTTTCTTCAGCTGCATGTTTTCATGGCAGGAACAGGTTCCGCAGTTTCCGATAAAAATTCTGAATGCCGGATGTCAGGAACGGGTTCTTCCATATTCGGCATGCATCCGGCTGCGGTCAGTATACCGTCTCTCGCGGCTTTTTCAATTCCGGCATTGACGCCGTCCGTCCAGCCGAGATCATCCCCTTTTACGATCAGTTTCATATTCCGCTCCTCTGTTTTCTTCAATTTTACTATACATGACAGTTCCGGATGAATATATGACGCTTAAAACTGGCTCAGTGCAAAAAAGATCTCCTCATACCGGTTTATGAGGAGATCGCTGACATGAGATCAGATATCAAGTGCTGCGTGATAACCCCAGTATACAGCATTCGTGATCGTGGAGACGCGTTCCGCGTCGCCGATCACTCTGACAAACGGAGCAGTGCCGCGCAGTTCGTCGACCAGGTTCTTCCGCGAGCGCTGGCCGAGCGCGCAGATGACAGTCGTTCCCGGAATGAGTACTTCCTTTCCATCCGCATCAGCGCATACAATGCCTTCTTTTGTGACGCACAGTCCGCGGTGGTTCGTATAGACTTTCGCGTATTTGTCGATCTCAGCCATCAGAAGCGGACGATGTCTGACATTCGCGTCCGGCGCCAGTCTGTCTCTCATTTCAACGATGGAAACATGCTTTCCTTCCATGCCGAGATGCACGGCGCATTCACATCCTGCCAGGCCGCCGCCGAAGACAACGACATCATCCGTGACTTTGTCTTTTTCCAGATAATAGTTGTTGACGATGACGACATTGTCCCCGTCCAGTCCTTCGATCGGCGGGACGAGCGGTTCAGAACCGACCGCGATGATCAGTGCGTCAGGCGCTTCTTTCTCAACGTATTCTTTTGTGACAGGCGTATTGAGACGGATCTCAACGCCTGCTTCTCTTGCCAGTTTCTCATATGTTCCGGAGAGCTGATACATTTCATACTTGAACGGCAGTGCCTGCTCACTCTTCAGAATGCCTCCGCACTTGTCTTCTTTTTCGCAGAGGATGACCTGGTGGCCTCTTCTTGCGGCAGTATAGGCTGCGTACAGTCCGCCTGGACCGCCGCCCGCGACAAGCACTTTCTTCCTGATGGGAGCGGGATAGACGACATCGCCTTCATCTTCTCTGCCGATCAGCGGATTGACCGTGCACCGTCTTGTTGATGTGGAAGCGCGCTCTGCCATGCAGGTGAAGCATCTCAGGCATCTGACGATATCCTCGTCTTTGTTTGCCATGACTTTGTTCGGCAGGAACGGATCCGCCAGCAGAGCTCTTGCCATATAGACAACATCCGCCTTGCCGGAGGCAATGATCTCTTCCATCTGCGCGGGATCATTCAGGCCGCCGATGGTCGCGACCGGTTTGGAAACATGCTTTTTGATCTCAGCTGCCAGGAAGACATTTCTGCCGTGTTCCGTAAACATGGACGGATGGGTGATGCCGAATGTCTTCTGATAGGTGCCGGATGAGACATGGATCAGGTCGACATACGGCTCGATCATCTGAGCAATGCGCACGCCTTCGTCCAGATCATAGCCGCCTTCCACAAACTCGGAGCCGCTCATGCGGAATTCGATCGGGAAGAACGGGCCGACCGCTTCCCTGACTGCCTTCAGCACTTCGATCGCGAAGCGGCATCTGTTTTCCAGCGATCCGCCGTATTCATCTTCTCTGTGATTGAACAGCGGGGAAAGGAACTGGTTGATCAGCCAGCCGTGGCCGCCGTGGATCATCAGCAACTCAAAGCCTGCCCGTTTCGCAAGACCCGCGACATGCGCGTAAGCCTGTACGATCTCATCGATCATTTCTTTTGTCAGTGCCCGGACCGGAACGCCATCCGCTCTCACGGTGTCGGACGGTCCCCACTGCGCCATTGATTTCTGTTTGGACTTGTCCGTCATATACGTTCCCGCGAACATGCCGGAATGCGACAGTTCCAGGGATGGGATCGAACCGTGCCTGCGGATCGCGTCTGCGGCATACGTCGCGTTGGCAAGCGAATTCAGAATCGATTCATCAAGATGATAGGCATGTGAGCCGTCGGTTGCCGGATGCACCATGCATTCGGATACCGTGACAGCTGCGGCACCGCCTTTGGCACGCAGTTCATAGAACGCTCTGGATTTGGGACCGATGCAGCCGTCATTCGTGATGTCAGTGCCGCCCATCGGCGCTGAAAACATGCGGTTGCGGAAAGTTGTTCTGCCCAGTGTGATGGGACTGCACAGATGCGGGTATTTGTACTCCATGATTTCTCCTTTATTCTTCTCTGATGTATGCAAACTGCCAGGAAGCGTCTGTTTCATCAGGAAACGCTTCCCATGTATCCTTCTGCGGCGGACAGGGCACAGGTCTTCTGATCCCGTCTTTCTGATAGGCGAATTTTCCCAGGAAGTTTCTGTCCTGTTCCTTTGTCAGGGGCGGTCTGGTGTTGGTGACCTGCATGTCATTGATCCAGCCGGCAGTGTATTCATTCTTCGTCGTCCGCTGCCAGTTTCCGGCCAGGATCCGCCATTCGCCGTTCATCTTCACATGCGTTCCCGGCACCATACCGAGCGACAGGATCGCCATCGGCGTTTCCCGGTATTTCGAGAGTCCCTCAATGCCGATCGACCAGAAGACGGCTCTTGCCTTTGTACAGTCTTCGTTCACCTCAATGACCGGTGTGGTCAGCGGATGTATGAGCATGTTTCCTTCCAGGGAATCAACGACCGTCTTCATGCGGAAGGCGATCTCCCCTTCCCTGTCAAACGAGGGATGATCCATTGCCTTCAGTTCCTTCCGGGGCTGGCCGATATGCTGATCATCATGGAAGACTGCAGCTCTTCCCCGCAGATTCTTCACTTC
This sequence comes from uncultured Erysipelotrichaceae bacterium, assembly GCA_946537835.1. Lineage (GTDB taxonomy): Bacteria > Bacillota_I > Bacilli_A > Erysipelotrichales > Erysipelotrichaceae > Bulleidia. Next base: position 1,225 of record CAMNGB010000052.1, on the reverse strand, counting down.
CCATACAGCGATCAGTCTGTTTACGGTCTTTTCCGCTTCCAGGAATTCTTCTTCCGTCAACAGATCGATATCTTCCATTGTCACTTTCACGTCATTCACCTCGTTTTATCATTCCGCAGCATCCAGTACCGGTCTTTCTCCTCCCATGTATCATACGGGAAAGGAGCGGCAGGAATGCCATAGCGGACTGCTTTGGGATGATAGGGGTTGTGATATGTCGACGGCTGCGACATTGCGTGCATCGGTGTGTTGGGACGGTTGATCAGGGATGTATCCTCCACCCAGCCTTTCTGATAGTCACAGCGGATGACCGTGAAGTAATGCAGATGCCAGATCTTCCAGTCATCTCCTTCCCGGATAAAATCGACCGCGAAGTCTCCCCATACCCACTGTGCCTGAGGATCTTCGTTTTCCTGCAGCACCGAAGCGGCGCCCGGCGACCACCAGACAGCCCGGGCAGTCTGACAGTCGGAAGCAACTTCGATGATCGGCGTCGTCAGCTGCAGATCGATCATCTCTCCTGCTCTGACCTCACTGCCGAGCAGATGCGCAACACCTGCCTCAACTGCCTCTCTTCCGCTGAAGACACCTTCATCCGCGTACTCCAATGACACATCTTCCTGATCCAGCGCAAAAAATCTGAGTACTTCGCTGTTCAGCCTGAAATTCACGGCAGCGATCATTCTTCCCATTGTGTTCTGGATCTCCGTATAGGCATTCAGTTTTTCAATGTTCAGAAGGAGCTGCTTTTTACGATCATGATCAATCATAAACTGTATTCCTTTTCTCCTATTATTGTACAGGAGAGAAGACAGACAAAAACATTTTTTTCTGTTATCAGTTATGATACCGGCTCAATTTCATTTAATAAATATGTGACCACATCCACAGGGCATTCTGTTTCATCCCATAGTTCAACTTCACAGGCTTCGCCAGAACTATAAAGGCTGACTACGACACCGATTGTACTTTCCGGATAACCTTCTTTGGCTACAACGAAGGCTTCCCGAGGATGTATTTTCGCGAAAGCATGATAAGTAAATTCGCCGAAAAGACGAATGAAACTTCATATATCAACACTTTCAAGCATCACGGAACAGGAAATACAAGAAAAAGGACTGAAGTTTTTCTACGAATTTTTCTACGAATAGAAAAAAACCGCCATTTCAGGCGGTTATCAAGTGAGCGCTAAGGGACTCGAACCCATGACCCCTTCCACGTCAAG
>CAMNGB010000051.1 GCA_946537835.1 uncultured Erysipelotrichaceae bacterium | reverse complement strand
AATCTTCTCGGAGTATCAAAGATGATGGGAAGATTGGTGCCGGAACAGTGTAACAACTGCTGCATAACGTGCCGGGATATATACACATTTCTGATGGCGGATTAGAATATTGGTTAAGCGATATCTTTTGAGAAAGGGAACACTGACAATGCAGTTTAAGAAAGGCTCCGGCTGGAAAGCCTGCTATGATGAGCAAACCGGCCGGTATTTTGGCGAAAACGGAGGAATCCAGGCGTATCATCTGTACGAACTGACAAAAGAACAATATGAGCAGCTTAAAGATGACATGGCCGAAGGGGAGGCTTCCGGGATCATGCATGAAGGCAGACATCTTTACATGTCGGTGGATGACCGCTGCGGACCGCCGTATCATATCGTATTCGATGAAGATTATGAAACACTCTGTCCCTGGGCAAAAATCATGCAAAGCGGCAGAAAATGGTCGGATGAGCTGACCGACGCCGCCGTCGAACTGTTCAAGTCCGAAGAAAACAACCGAAAACAAAGAAGAAAGAAACGTGAAAAGAAAGAGGAATCCGATGAATAAGTCAGCAACAAAACGTATCATATGCGCCGCACTTTCGGCAATATCCGCACTTGCGCTATGCGGATGTTCAGCAGGAAACAGCGGCAGAAGAGTGCTCTTTTCCCGTTCCTGGCTGTACCTTTTTTTGCCTGCGGATGGCGGCATGCATTCGTGAAGGTATGGATTGCGGAAGAGCGCTGCCTGCAGAGGAATGCGGCTGTCAATCCTTTTGTATCTGCAGACAGAAATTCTTCATTTTTTATTATAATCTCACTCATGCTGCAGCAGTCATTTTTTTACAATTTCCTGAATTAAAAAGAAAACTCTGATCATGAGCTTCCGGCCTGCATTATCTCACACTGCAGGAGACATTTCAGATCTATCTGGATTACATTCCTCAGTACTTCGAGGACGGCGCACCGCTTTCCCTGATGATGGAAGGCTTCTTCCATTACGATAAGAGCCGTCAGCGGGAACGGGCAGTCAACGAGAAGGATATTCCCGAAAGTGAATTCGGAAAATCACTGATGTGCTCCATCGTGCGTACAAGCATGTATGTCAGCCCGCAGGGGAATGTTCTTCCCTGCATGTCGCTGATCGGCATGCCCATTGAAGCGCAGTTCCCGAACCTTCTGAAAACACCGCTGGAAGACATCCTGAACGACAGCTCATATTACATGAAAACTGTCAATCTGCGCGTCAGCGATTTCATGGAACATAACCGTGAATGCCGGGAATGCGAATACCGTGAGGCCTGCTGCGGCGGCTGCCGGGCAATGGCTCTGAATACATATCCGGAAGACTATCTGGGCAGGGATATGCATGCCTGTGAATATTTCAAAGGCGGCCGGAAAGATAAAAAAGACGCCCTTATGAAAGAACTCGGGTTTGAAGACGGACGCCGGAAGGAAACGGCTCCGGATCAATCAATGTGAAATAATGCCGGAACAGGAGCGGCATACAGCTGCTCCGCTGATAAAACTCAATTGTGCATGAAAACCGTCCCGGATCCTGAATGGATGATACAGACGGTTTTTCTGTTACTTTCAGGTCCTTCTGCCGGAACATGCAGAGAATAAAGTGATTCAGAATCATTTCGGACACTGTGCCTGATTATGTACAGCCGTCTAAAGCAGTCAAACGTAAAATCATCTCAGAAAGTGAGGTGAAGCATATGCTGAACATCGTAGGTACAATCAGGCTCGGAACAGATACGGATATCTCGGATCCGGCATTTTCCTGGACCGACTGGAAAAAGCTTTCCGTTCCGACCGAAGAAGGGGAATACAACTGCTGCATCGAACAAGATGAAGACGGAAAGATCAGAAAAATCGAAGTCGTAAAGAAAGATGCCGATGTTACGGAAGATGACTGGTGGAAATCCCTGAAGATGGGATTTGTCAGCAGCAGGTCGGGACTGTGCGGATTCTTCAACAACAAGCCGGATTATACAAAACATGAATGGGAAGAACTGAAGAGTTCGCTGTATTCCGCCGGCGGCATTGAGAATCAGAGTGAGGTATTCCTTGAGCGTCAGGGAACCGGCGATGCGTTCTATACCGCTTCCGGAAAGAGCGGATCATTTCCTGTCAGAGGCTGCAGGAGAAAGGGAAGATACTATGCTCTGCGTCTGATTTTCAATGTATAATATCCGTAACTTCAGAAAGCGAGGAACAATCATGGGCAGAAAAGAAACGTTTTACCATATGGGATTCCGCCTGACATATCCTGACGTGTTCGACCATCCGAAAGGACTGGTTTCACCGATGGAATTCGGCGACAAAGGTGATGGTCTTTATGTTCTGGTGTATACCTACATTGCCTTATCTTCAGAAGAACTGAAAGCTTTCAGCCGCAGATCCGAAGGCGGTAATGTCAGTGAAGAAGATGCACTGAAAATGGGTGATGCGATGGGCGTGCTGATGTCAGTTGCCGGCATCGGCGGCGGACAGGGACCGAAAGAGATCGCTGAAAAGCTGCAGATGGGGGAAGCAAAAAAAGAGGAGTTCACGGAAGTCGGAAAACATGGAGATCTGACGTATTATGCCCTTACCGGTGACAGCACTGAAAAAGCATATCTCAAGGAGCTGACACCCGAATTTGCCGAAGAATTCAGGACCCTCCAGGCGGCACTGATTGAAGCTCTGAAAAACGCCGAATATTTCGCACCGCAGATTCCCGGTGCCGAGCTTATCGGCAAAACGATCCGCTTTGAGACCAAGGACATTGACGGCAGACCCGTAAAGAGTGAGGATCTTTTCTCTGCCCATGACGTTACGATGGTCAATATCTGGGCGACCTGGTGCGGACCGTGCAAAAATGAACTGGAAGAACTCGGCAATATTCACCGCCGTCTGGAAAAGAAGAATGCCGCAGTCATCGGAATCTGCGATGATGCCGGTGAAAAGACGGAAGAGTGCAGGGCACTGATTGCCGAAAAGAATCTTTCCTATCTCAATATTCTGCCGTATGAAGGAATGACGGATGACCTGGCGGTGGAAGCTTTCCCGACATCATTCTTTGTCGACAGCACCGGAAAGATCATGACCTATCCGGTGATCGGTGTGCCGGCGGATGTTTCCGACTATGAAAAAACGATTGACAGCCTTCTTGCCGGTGAGACTGCCGCTCCGGCTCCCGTTCAGACCGGCAGTACAGAAGAGAAGAAAGAGAATGCCTGCCGCATCATTGTCTGTGATGCTGAAGGAAATCCTGTTGCCGGTACAATGGTTCAGTTCTGCTCCGATACCACATGCGTGATGGGAAAGACAGATGCAGAGGGGACTGCATCCTTCAATATCGAAGAAGGACAGAAGTATACCGTCCATGTCCATAAGGCACCGGAAGGCTATGAAACAGATCCGGAAGAATATGCGGTTCCGGAAAAACCAGGTGATGTCAGGATCACTCTGAAAAAGGCATAATCAATCTCATACAGATCATTAAACCGGTGTGAATTCACCGGTTTTTCAAACGGCATTTTGGTTTCCGACGTGCTGTCGGATTATAATAGGCATATAGGTAACACAGACTTACTGATCATTGCAATGCCGGCTTTTGCCGCAGAGGGGGACAAAACAAATGAAACTGTATTTTATCGGCGCAGATCACGAGGTAACGGGAAGCTGCCATGTGCTTGAGATAAACGGGAAGTTTATCATGCTTGACTGCGGACTTGAGCAGGGCAGGGATGTTTATGTGAACGATGACCTTCCGGTTCCGCCTTCACAGATCGATGCGGTTCTGCTGTCGCATGCCCATATCGACCATTCCGGACTTCTGCCGAAACTGGTAAGAGACGGATTTCACGGCGCAATCTGGTGCACGGATGCCACCCGGCAGCTGTGTGAGATCATGCTGAAGGATTCCGCGCATATTCAGGAAACAGAGGCAGAATGGGCCAGCAGGAAGGCCAAGCGAAGCGGCAGAAAACAGGTGAAGCCGCTGTATACCGTAAAGGATGCGGAAATTGCCATGCAGTATTTTCAGCCGGTTCAGTACGGGGAAACATTTTCGCCGGCAGAAGGTGTCACTGCCAGATTTGAAGACGGCGGCCATATTCTCGGAAGTGCAATTACCTATCTGACCATGCAGGAAGACGACAAGACAAGGACACTGGCATATACCGGCGATCTCGGCAATACCGGCATGCCGATCGTCAATGATCCTTCGCCCCGCGAAACAACAGACTATGTCATTACCGAAAGCACCTACGGTGACCGTTCTCATGAAAAGACCGAGAACCCGGTAAAACAGCTTGCCGATATCATGAACAGAACATTTGCCAGAGGCGGCAATGTTGTCATACCTGCCTTTGCGGTGGGAAGAACCCAGGAGATTCTCTATTTTATACGGGAAATCCTGGAAAACAATCTGGTATCCTATACCGATTTTGATGTTTATGTCGACAGTCCGCTGGCAGAGGAAGCCACGGCGATCTTCGCCGACAATACATTCGGCTATTACGATGAAGAAGCAATGCAGATCATCCGTGAAGGCGATCATCCGCTTGTCTTCAGAAATCTGCGGATGGTCATCGATGCCGAAGAATCAAAACTGATCAATACTTCAACCAGGCCGTCGGTCATCATCTCGGCATCGGGAATGTGTACCAGCGGACGTATCAAGCATCACCTCAAGCATAACCTGTGGCGGCCTGAATGCACGGTTGCCTTTGCCGGATACCAGGCGGAAGATACACTGGGCAGAAGGCTGATCGACGGGGAAAAGGATGTCAGGATCTTCCAGGAAGATATCCATGTGGCAGCGGAGATTGTCCAGCTGCAGGATGTCAGTGCCCATGCCGACTGTGAAGGACTGGTGCACTGGCTGACCGACAATCCCGATCTGCCGAAAAAGGTGTTTGTCGTGCATGGTGAAGACAGTGTTGCGGATGCCTATGCAAAGCTCCTGCAGAGCAGGTACGGCTGTGAAGCTTCGGCACCGTATACCGGCTATGTTTTCGACCTGCTTTACAACCGATATCTGAGCATGGAGGAGCCGGATAAAGCCCTGAGTGCTGAAGAAAAGAAAACCGAGATCCGGAAGGATCAGGAAAGAGAACAGGATACCTACAGTCAGAACAGGTACTACAACGAGCTGATGGAAAAGGGAAAGCAGCTGATCCGCCTGATCGAAAAGAGAAAAGACGCAAGAAACAGTGAACTGAAAAAGTTCCTCAAGGAACTCAGCAGGCTTGTCAGCCGCTGGAACTGAGGAAGCGGTGCGACACTGTACCGGCTGGAAAGAAACAGCTGATAAAAAATAGAAATTTTCAACTTTGTATTTCCTTCAGGTGGTATGATGAGTGTAAGGAAATGCAAGGGGGTAAAATATAATGACTGGGTTTCCTCTGATCATCGTTTTCGTGCTTGCAATCATTGTCATGATTGTCATGATTTCGAAATTCAAAATTCATCCGTTCGTTTCAATCATGCTGATTTCACTTCTGCTGGGCATCATTGCCGGCATTCCGATTGTCGACAAGACACTCGACGACGGAACCAAAATCAGCGGTCTTGCCAATGTCATCGGTGCCGGTTTCTCCGGAACCTTCTCCAGCATCGGCATCGTCATCATTCTCGGTGCGCTCATCGGCAGTATTCTTGAAGAAACCGGTGCGGCACTGAAACTTGCCGATATGGTCATCAGACTGGTCGGTGAAAAGAATCCGGTTCTTGCCATGGAACTGATGGGCTGGGTCGTATCGATTCCGGTCTTCTGTGACTCCGGCTTTGTCATTCTGAATCCGATCCGCAAGGCAATCGTGCAGAGAACAAAGGAATCGTCCGTTGCCATGACTGTAGGTCTTGCTTCAGGACTGTATATTTCTCACGTCTTCATCCCGCCGACACCGGGACCGATCGCTGCCGCTTCGACGCTGGGAATCGGTGACAATCTGCTGCTGGTGATGGGACTGGGTGTCGTCTGCTCGATCTTCCCGCTCCTTGCCGGTCTGTTTTATGCCAAGTTTATCGGCAAGAGGGTCAAAGCCGATGATGAAGCAGCTGATGCTGAAACCGTAAAGACATACGAAGAACTTGTTGCTGAATATGATCATCTGCCGAGCGGATTCTCTTCCCTGGCACCGATCATCGTTCCGATTATTCTGATGTCTCTTTCTTCGATTGCCTCCATGGCGAAAATGTCCGGCGGCTTTGCCAATCTGATTGCTTTCTTCGGCACACCGATCATTGCCCTGGCAGTCGGCACCGCCTTTGCGGCCGTCCAGCTTGCCGGTGCCAAGAAAATGGATAAATTCTATGACATCTGCAACGACACCCTGAAGACAGTCGGTCCGATCCTGTTCGTGACTGCGGCCGGCGGTGTTCTCGGAAAAGTAATTGCTTCTTCCGATATGGTCAATTACATTTCCCAGCATGCAACAATTCTTTCGGCAATGGGAATTTTCTTCCCGTTCCTGCTTTCTGCGATCCTCAAGTCGGCTCAGGGTTCTTCAACGGTTGCCCTGACAACGACAGCGGGAATCGTTGCACCGCTGCTGCCGGTTCTCGGCTTTACCACACCGGTGCAGATCACTCTTGTCTGCATGGCTATCGGTGCCGGCGCCATGACGGTATCTCATGCCAATGACTCTTATTTCTGGGTAGTTACCAACTTCGGTGCAATGTCTCCTGAGCGCGGCTACAAGACCCAGACCATGAATACTCTTGTGATGGGCATTGCGGCAATTATTGAAATTGCCCTGCTGAGCATGATTCTTCATTAAGAAAGGTTTGAATCCATGAAATTCTTATTTGCATCTGATTCCTTCAAGGGAAGTCTTACCAGTGAACAGACAGTCAGACTTCTTTCCAGGGCTGCCGCAGAGGTGTTCGGTGAATGCGAAACATCAGGTGTACCTGTTTCTGACGGCGGCGAAGGCACGGTGGAAGCTGTTGTCGCTGCCGAAAACGGTGAAATCATCCATGTTCCTGTCAGCGGTCCGCTTTCAGAACAGATTGAAGCCTTCTACGGCAGACTGGATGATCACAGAGCCGTCATTGAAATGGCTGCCGCATCCGGGCTTCCGCTGGTTCCCAGGGAACTGCGCAATCCGCTGTACACCACCACCTACGGAACAGGGCAGCTGATCAAAGATGCTTTGGACAGAGGCTTTGACGATATCTCCATCGCTATCGGCGGCAGTGCCACCAATGACGGAGGCATCGGCTGTGCCAGAGCGCTGGGGGTAAAGTTCCTGGACGCAAACGGGAACGAACTGGCGGGTGTCGGTGCCGATCTTGAAAAGATCCGCACCATCGATGTTTCCGGTCTTGATCCGCGTATCGGAAATACGAAAATCACGGTCATGTGCGATGTTACCAATCCGCTGACCGGAAAGGACGGAGCCACCTATACATTCGGCGCCCAGAAAGGTGCCACACCGGAAATTCAGGATCGTCTGGAAGCAGGCATGATCAATTACCGCGATCTGATCATCAGGCAGTTCGGAATCGATCCCGATCAGATCAGAGGCGGAGGTGCAGCCGGCGGTCTCGGAACGGCACTGATGGTATTCCTGAACGGTGAAATGAAATCCGGCATTGAAACCGTGCTCGATCTGATCAAATTTGACGAACGCCTGGAAGGGGTGGATCTGGTCGTTACCGGCGAAGGCCGTACCGACTGGCAGAGTTGCTTCGGCAAGGTCATGCAGGGTGTCGGCGAACACTGCCGCAGGAAGGGCGTGCCGGCAATCGGACTTTCCGGCGGACTGGGCAAGGATGCCGAGAAGATATTTGACTGCGGAATTGAATCGCTGATCACCTCCGTTGATGCACCGATGCCGCTGGAAGATGCCATTGAAAGGGCGGAAGAACTGTACTACAAGGCTGCCGTCCGCATGTTCCGCTTTATCCGGACCGGAATGAATATCGGCAGAAAACTGCAGTGATCATTGTGAATACAGGCATGATTCTCTGACCAGAGGTCATGCCTTTTCTTATTGTTTCCTGACAGTACCGGTATGTGCGATAATAAATGGCAGAAACAGGAATTCATATTCAGATGAATGTGAGGTGTTAATGAAAGAAAATAACAAGTTTGTTGAAACGATAAAGCAGTTTTACCGTCCGATCGGTACTCTTGCCGATTTCATTCCCTGCAGCGCTCTGCTGATGTTTGTAATGTCAGTGCTCGGTCAGCTGGTCGGTCTTGCAATATCGAGGGGCATGTTTCCGAGTGAAGGACTGACTCCGGAAATGGAAATCTTCAAAATGTATTTCGCAACGGTCGGCGTATGGCCGGTAGTGCTTCTGTTTCTGCTGCTGCCGAAAAACCGTCCGATTCTGAAAACTCTGACACCGAAAATGAAAGGGAATACTCTGAAATGGGTCCTGCTGGGGCTCCTGATCGGATTCGGTGCGAATTCTTTCTGCGCGCTGGTCTCCATACTGTTCAGGGATATTGCGCTTTCCTTCAGTGGTTTCGATGTCAAGTGGTTCCTGCTGCTGTTCTTTGCCGTGTTTGTACAGTCGGGCTCGGAAGAACTGGTCTGCCGCTGCTATATCTATCAGAAACTGCGCCGCCGCTACCGGAGTCCGTGGGTGGCTGTCATTGTCAATTCCGTGGTCTTCGGTGCCATGCATATTCCGAACCCGGGTGCCAATTTCTTCGGCATTGCCCAGTGCATGCTCTTCGGTTTTCTGACTTCTGTTCTGGTCTGGAAATATAACAGCCTGTGGGGCGCAATGTTCGTACATACTGCCTGGAACTTTACGCAGAATATATTCTACGGACTGCCCAACAGCGGTGTTGTTTCTCCGTATTCTGTCTTCAAGCTGGAAGCGGCTTCTTCCGGTCTGTTCTTTGATCCGGGATTCGGTATTGAGGGCGGTCCTCTCGTATGGGTGCTGCTGGGCCTGATCACGGCTGCACTGCTGTATTATGCAGAGAAGAAAGGCCTGCAGGAACAGGATATCTGGCAGGACACGGAAGAAAAATATCTGGCTGCCCATGCGGCAGAAGAGAATGCCTGAGGAGGAAAAATGAAGCATACATTCTTATGCGGGACATATACCGAAAAAGGAAGTGAAGGCATCTACCGTTTTGCCTTTGAAGACGGAAAGGTATCTGCTTCGGATCTGTTCTGCCGCATCAGCGATCCGAAATACATCAGCGTTCAGAACGGACTTGTCGCAACCGCCGCTTCCTTTGAGGAAGGCTGCGGCATCGCCGTGCTTGACAGCAGCGGAAACGTGCTGGACAGAGCTGTCTTTGAAGATCAGCCGTCCTGCTTTGTCAGCTGGCATGATGACAGGATCTACTGTGCCAATTATCATGCCGGACATTTTACCGTTCTTTCCTGGCAGAACGGGAAACTGGAAGTCATCAGAACCGTCCTGATCCGCGAGAAGGCCGGATGCCATCAGGTGATCTTTCATTCTGACTGCATTCTTGTCCCGTGCCTGCTGCTGGATGAAGTACGGATGTTCAGCTACGATCTTGAACCGCTCGGAACGATTTCCTTCCCGGCCGGCACCGGACCGCGCCACGGTGTGTTTGCAGAAGACGGTTCCGTTCTTTATCTGACCAGTGAGCTGAGCAATGAACTGTTCAGAATCGAGACGGAAACCTGGACTGTCACAAAGTCGGTCAGTGTTCTGCCGGAAGGGAAGACACATCTGACGGACGGAGCTGCCATCCGTCTGAGTGCGGATGAAAAGACAGTCTATGTATCGACCAGAACGGAAAATATCATAACTGCCGTGGATGCCGGAACACTGGCAGTCAGGCAGATTATTTCCTGCGGCGGTGATCATCCCCGTGATATTTACCGCTTTGAAAACTGGCTGCTGAGCGCCAACCGCTTTACCAATGACATCTGTGTCTTTGAAATTCTTGAGGACGGTACGCTTTGCGATACCGGAAACCGTACGGAAGTGATTCAGGGCGTATCTCTTGCCGTTCTTGACTGACAGGTCTCTTTGGAGGCCTTTTTTACTGCTGCACTGAAATTCATCACGGAAGCCGCCCGCCGGTTTGGTATAATACGGCTATGGATAAATTAATGATCATCGGTCCGGTTGTTACGGACATTGTCAGCTACGTAAAAACACTTCCGCGCGGCAATGAGGAAATGCAGGTGGAAGATTATGAACAGCGGATCGGAGGCATGGGCTACCATACCGCTCTGATGATGAGTCTGTTCCGTTTTCCCTATGAACTTCTTTCTGACTGCGGCAGCGGCGTATACGGCACCGCCGCATATGATGCATGTGTGCAGGAAGGCCTGGAAGTAAAGCAGAACAACCCCGGCATTGCCGGATGCACATATCATATTGTTGATCCGGAAGGAAATTATCAGTATTACTGCGTACCCGGTACGGAATATGACTTTGATCCGGACATCATGCAGGAAATCGATCCGAAGCAGTTCTCTGCCATAGCTCTTTGCGGAGACATGTTCTGCGGCGAAGGTGCGGATGATCTGATGGAGATGCTGAGAGAAGTGGAACTGCCGCTGTATTTTCAGTGCGGCATGCGCATCGATGAAGCAGGTGAGGCAGCCCTGTCTTCCCTGTATGCACTGAATCCGGTTCTGCTTCTGAATGAAGCGGACGCCCTGTTCCTGATCGGAAAGGAAGAGGGGATCGATACTGCGGCTGAAAAGCTGCATGCCCGCACCCAGGCACCGGTCATCATTCTGAAGAACGGGGAAGGTGCATATTATTATGACGGCAGCGAATCCTACATCGCCCCGTTTGCGGAACATGCTGAAAGCGAAATCTATTTTGCGGCATTCCTGGCTGCCAGAACAGCCGGTGTAGATTATAAGAATGCACTTGTCTTTGCCGGCGGGTGCATGACTCTCGATGAAACGGAGGAATCACTGCAGCGGCAGAGAGAACAGCTGGCAGCGATGATCATGCAGAAACAGGCTTATGTATAAGGGACTGACAAATCAGCAGGTACAGGAGAAGGTTTCCCAGGGCCTGACCAACAAAACCGATCTTCATATGACCCGTTCCTATGAAGAGATCATCCGCAGCAATACGCTGACGTATTTTAATATTGTCAATGCCGTTCTGTTCGTAATTGTTCTGATTACCGGACATATCAAGAACGGCATGTTTTTTCTTACGATCATAGCCAATACCATGATCGGCATCTACCAGGAAATCAAGGCCAAGAAACTTCTTGAGAGAATGGAAATCATGGTTGCGACAAAAGTCCCGGTATGCCGTGATGAGGTGTGGACGGAAATTCCTGCCGACGATATCGTTCAGGATGATCTGATCCGTCTGGAAAGCGGCATGCAGATACCGGCTGACTGTCAGCTGCTGGACGGATATCTGGAAGCAGACGAAAGCGTGCTGACAGGTGAATCGGAACATGTCTCCCATTACAGCGGCGATGAAGTATCAGCCGGTACCATCTGTACTTCCGGCAGTGCATCGGCCAGAGTTGTGCGGGTCGGAAAGAACTGTGCCTCTGCCCGCATCATGGAAGAAGCACGCAAGTACAGCAAGGTCAAATCGGAACTCAGCGAAAACCTGAACCGGCTGCTCAGAATCATCTCCGTTGCCATCATTCCCACCGGTCTGATTCTGTTTGCGACACAGTACTGGCTGCTCGGACTGAGCTGGCAGGATGCCGCATTGAAGTCGGTTGCGGCAGTTGTAGGCATGATTCCGGAAGGTCTGGTGGTTCTGACCAGCATCGCTCTGGCTGTATCGACAATGAGGCTTTCACGGCGCCAGGTTCTTGTACAGGATCTCTTTTCCATTGAATCCCTGGCAAGAGTGGATGTGCTCTGCCTGGACAAGACCGGAACGCTGACCCAGGGCAGCATGAAAGTGGACAGGCTGCGGCCGCTGCTCGATCATACCGAAACCTATGCCAAAGGGGTTCTCTGCAGCTTCATGGCGGCGGAGGACAAGCCCAATGCCACATCAAAGGCACTGACGGAATACTTCGGGAAATCAGAAGTCTTCCATATTGATTCCTATCTGCCGTTTTCCAGTGCCAGAAAATATACTGCCGCTCATATCATGGGCGAAGGCACGTTTTATCTCGGTGCAGTGAATTTCCTGTTTCCGAAAGGATGTCCGGCCGCAAACCGGCATCTCAGGGAAGCCGCAAAAGAGGGAAAAAGAATTCTGATTCTGGCCCGCTCGGCGGCAGAGACAATTCCGGAAGGAGAGATTCCGGAAGACCTCGACCCGGTCGCCATGATCACGATCTGTGACGTGCTGCGCGACAACGTCAGGGAAATCATGTCCTATTTCCGGAAACAGGATGTATCTCTGAAAGTCATTTCCGGCGATGATGCCGCAACGGTATCTTCGCTTGCCCTGCAGGCCGGCATACCCGGTGCCGAACACTACGTGGACATGTCACAGGCCGAAGGGAATATGACAGCACTTGCCGAAAGACATACGGTATTCGGCCGTGTAACCCCGGATCAGAAGAAAGCGCTGATCGAAGCCCTGCAGGCAAACGGCCATACGGTAGCGATGACAGGCGACGGTGTCAATGATGTGCCGGCTCTGAAAACGGCCGATGTCGGTGTTGCCATGGCTGCCGGTTCTTCGGCTGCCAAGGACAGTGCCAATCTGGTGCTGCTTGACAATGATTTTGCCCATATGCCGGATATCGTTGATGAAGGACGCCGGGTCATCAACAACATTTCCCGTGCCGCATCCATGTATCTGGTCAAGACGGTCTTCTCGATCCTGCTTTCCGTCTATGTTATCGTGCTGCGTCAGGAGTATCCGTTCCTGCCGGTACACCTTTCCCTGATTTCGGCCGTCGGAGTCGGTATTCCGACATTCTTCCTGCAGATGGAGCCGAGCTTCGAAAGAGTGAAGGGAAAGTTCTTTACACCGGCATTCCGCAATGCCGTTCCGGCTGCGGTTACAGTCTTTCTGACAGCCATTGTCTGCCTGCTGCTGAGATTTATCTTCCATCTGCCGATCGAACGCTATTACGGCATTTTTGTGGCACTGACGGGATTTATCTACTTATATACACTGTTCCGTGTCTATTATCCGCCGACCTGGATCCGCGTTGCCGTACTTGCGGCCATGGCTGTTCTGCTGGTGCTGGTGCTGACATTTGTGCCGGAGCTGTTCAGTGTCGGCTATGCCCTGCAGGATCTTGCGGCGATTCTTCCCGGCATTGCGGTCATTCCGTTCGTGAATGCTGCACTGGCCCGGGCATACGACTGGTTCCGCCGCAGGACAAGCCGGGAAAAAGGAGTGAGATATGCAGAAAAGAACTGAAGGACAGTGGCTGCTGGATCACAGTATGATCCGTTCGGTCATGGTGCATAACCGCAGCGCCGGACAGGGGAAAATCTATCTGTTCCTCGATTTTGACGGTGTCGTCAATGTCTTTGCGCCGCCCGGAAGCGAAAGATATGAACAGGCCGAGAAGACCGGACATTTTGATTTTTTTGACCGGGACTGCGTGGCAAGGCTGAATGCCTTTGCGGCAGATTATCCTGTGAGCATCGTCATTTCCTCTTCATGGCGGTACGGCGGTCTTTCCTACTGCCGTGAGTATCTGAAGGAAGCAGGGCTCGGCAGTCATGTTGTCTTCTGCGATACAACGTCCCTGGAAGCCGATGAACCGCGGGAAGATCTGATCATGGACTATCTGCTGGCCCATCAGGACTTTGCCGGTTTCCTGATTTTTGATGATATTCATATGACGCATCTGCTCGATTATCTGGTACAGACAGATCCCATGAAAGGGTGGGATGAAGCCTGCGATCAAAAAGCCAGAAAAATTATTAAAAAATTTGTAGATTTTT
>CAMNGB010000050.1 GCA_946537835.1 uncultured Erysipelotrichaceae bacterium | reverse complement strand
GATGATATCTTTACCGGCTTTGACATGTATGAAAAAAACGGCAGAAGAATGTTTCTGGCCGGTGTCGAGGTGCTTCCTCAGTACCGTCATAAAAAACTTGCCCACGCCATGATGGAAGCGTTTCTGAAACGGGAAAAGGAGAAGGGCAGGGAACAGGTGCTGCTGACATGCCTGGAAGAAAAGATCCCGTTCTACGAAAGCATGGGCTACAGGGACTGCGGTCTTTCCGGTTCGACATGGGGCAATGAGACATGGCATGAAATGGCCATTGACCTGCAGGAGAAGAAGACATGCTGAGTGCGGCACTGTATATCACTGCCGGCCTCTGTCTGCTATATGCGCTGTTTCTCAGTGATCCGAAAAACGGCTCGCCGTTCTTTCTTGTCTGGTATGTGATTGCGGCGGCATTCGCAGCAGCGGGATATCTGACAGCTGCCTCACTGTGGCAGGCAGTGCCGTCATGGCTTCTGATCATCGGCGGTGTCATCCTTGCGGCAGCGGCAGTGCTTCTGATTTTTGCCGGCTCCAGAATTCTGAGTGCCTTTCATCTGAAAACACCGGAAGACCTGGATCTGCTGATCGTCCTCGGCGCCCTGGTACATCCTTACGGACCCAGCCGGGTGCTGCAGTACCGCCTGGATGCGGCGGCGGAATATCTGAAAAGAAATCCCCGCACCCGCTGTATCGTCAGCGGCGGACAGGGTTCCAACGAACCGTGTCCGGAGGGAAAGGCCATGAAGGAATATCTGGTGTCCAAAGGCATTGAAGCAGAGCGGATCCTTGAAGAAAACAGGTCTGAAAGCACGTATGAAAACACTCTCTTCAGCAGGGAACTCTGTGATCCCGAACATGACAGAACAGCCATTGTAACCAATGAATTTCATTTATGGCGCGGCATGGCTCTGGCCAGAAAGGCAGGCTTCCGGCATGTATACGGACTGGCCGGAAAATCAAAGGCAGTCTATATGCCGAACAACTTCCTGCGGGAGTGCTGTGCTCTGATCAAGGATATGATCTGCGGCAATATCTGAACTGCGGAATATAAAAAGAGGGATGGATCCATCCCTCTTTTCTGTCTGTCAGTGCAGGTCTTCGTTGCTCAGCAGCAGGGTGACGTTTCTGACGCGTTCATCCTGCATCTGCAGCGAAAGATTGTAATACTTGTAGCCGGAATCCTCCGGTGCCGGCTGGGCGGTTGTGTATTCTTCCATGTCGCCGTAGGTATAGTGATTATACTCGATCCCCTGACGGTCAAAATAGTCCAAAGCATATTCCTTGGAAGATGCGTAGCCGATGTAATTCGGAATATCCAGTTCATAGCTGTTGGAAGAGATGCCGATGACAACGGCTTCGGAAAGAGGCACTTCTTCTCCGGTCGGGGAAACCACCAGCAGCTGCATGTCGCTTTCACCCCATTCGTTCTGCAGGGTCAGGGTCACCGGTGTGCTGCCGACCGTTGTGATTTCTTCGGCAAAGGCTTCTTTTTTGACGGTTCTTTCGCCGTAGTCAAGTTCGGAATACTGTACGGGAAGCTGATAGAACCTCTGGTCGATCAGAAAATACGGCTTTGTCAGATCACGTCCGACCTTCTCGGACTCATCGACATATATCGTTTCTTCCTCAGGGGGTACTTCGTATTCATACGGTTCTTCATATACATATGATCCGGAATAGTCATCCCGGCTGGCAGCAGAATAGATGCCGACCGCTGCCCCGGTAATGGCAAGAGCAGCCACGAGACAGATGCCGGCGATCAGTGCCGGGCGTGATTTGGATCTTTTCTGGCGCTGATAGCTGCTCAGATCCTGTTCGACCTGTGAACTCAGCTTGCTGTGATCTTTTTCCGTTTTCTCTTCATCAAGAGAATCCATGTAATCATCCCAGAGTTCCTGATGAAGGGGATCTTCATTGTTTCTGCGGTTATACTGATTCTGGCTCATTGGCTGCCTCCCTCTGTTTCATCCGTGCATTGAAGGAATAGATGCATCCGCAGTAATCCTGGCGGTAAAGATTCCAGGCATCGCAGATGGCATTGGACTTTCTCTGTCCGTCATCCTTTTTGAAATCCGAACAGAAGTATTTCGTGTTCCTGTACTTTTCCTGCAGTTTCAGACCGATCTGGTTCAGCTTCTGTGAATCCTTCTGTCTGGAAAAGGTCATGACGGTCGTAAAGTAGTCAAAACCGTGTTCGTCGGCATAGCGGAAGCCTTCGTCCATGCGCTTCTCATAGCATGCAAAACAGCGCTTCCAGCCTTCCGGATCATCCTTTCTTTCCTGCAGGGAAAGGTTATAGGTTTCGTTGTCATACGGGGTGACGATCAGCGGGATCCTGTCATTCCATCTCTCCTTCAGATACCGCTTCAGTTCTGAAAGACGCAGGTCATATTCATCGGAAGGATAAATATTGGAATTGTTGTAGATCAGCGTCACATCAAATACATCACTGAGAAAATCCATCGGCCAGCAGGCACATACCACACAGCAGGCATGAAGCAGAATGGAAGGCTTTGTTTCCCGCTGCTTCAGCTCTTCCATTTCCTTCAGGGCAAGGCGGTGATAGTTGACCTTGTCAGAGGATTTCCGGCCGCGGATATAGGCGATGTATTCTTCCCGGTCATTCATTTGTAATCAGCATGCAGTCACCGAAGGAGAAGAAGCGGTATCTCTCTTCAACCGCATGACGGTAGGCGGCAAAGGTGAAATCATATCCGGCAAAGGATGCGATCATCATGATCAGCGTTGATTTGGGCAGATGGAAATTCGTCAGCATGCCGTCAATGGTATGCCATTCATAGCCCGGATAGATGAACAGGGCAGTTTCGCCGGAACAGGCCTCAAAGCGTCCGAAGCGGTTCCAGACCGACTCCAGTGTCCTGACGGATGTCGTTCCGACGGCGAAGATGCGTCTTCCCTCCGCCTTGGCCTGATTCAGAATATCAGCTGTTTCCTGCGGCATTTCGTAGACTTCGCTGTGCATGACATGCTCGGCGATGACTTCGGTATCCATCGGCCGGAACGTTCCGAGTCCCACATGCAGGGTCACTTCGGCAATGATGACACCCTTGTCGCGCAGCTTCCGGAAGATCTCCGGCGTAAAGTGCAGACCGGCAGTCGGAGCAGCGGCAGAACCGCGCACCTTGGCATAGACCGTCTGATAGCGCTCGGGATCATCCAGCTTTTCACGGATATACGGGGGCAGGGGTACATTGCCGAGTTCATCCAGGATCTCATTGAAGATGCCGTCATACAGCATCTTCATTTTCCGCAGTCCTTTTTCACCGACCTCGGTGCACTGTGCCTTCAGCCTTCCGTCATGGAAGGAGATGACTGTTCCCGGCTTGATGACCTTGGCATTGCCGGCCAGACATTCCCAGACATCATCCTCTTCCTGTCTGAGCAGAAGAAGCTCGACATGGGCACCGGTCTCTTCCTTGGTGCCGAACAGGCGGGCGGGAATGACGCGGGTATTGTTGCGGACGATGACATCGCCGGCACGGAAATACTCGAGGATGTCATAGAAATGCCTGTCTTCAAATGTTTCCGTGTTTTTATGCAGCACCAGCATCCGTGAAGCCGTACGGTCCTTCAGCGGCGTCTGGGCAATCAGCTCCTTGGGGAGTTCATAATCAAAATCACTTGTTTTTGTATATTTCATCAGAAGCCTCTTTCGTCGAATTTCATGCTGTGCAGGGTCTCTTCCTTAAAGTCATTGAAGCGGTCTTCGCGGATGGCTCTGCGGGCATCTTCCATCAGACGCACGAGGAAGCGGGTGTTGTGAATCGACATCAGTCTGGTGCCGAAGCCCTCATCGGTGCGGTGCAGATGGTTCAGATATGCCTTTGTATAGTTTCTGCAGCAATAGCAGTCACACTGCGGATCAAGCGGTGTGAAGTCTTCCTTGTACATTGCCTTGCGGATATTGATGCGGCCCTGGGACGTCATCAGCGTGCCGTGTCTGGCGATTCTGGTCGGCAGCACACAGTCGCACATGTCGATGTTCATGGAAACTGCTTCCAGCAGATCATTGACGGCACCGACACCCATCAGATAGCGGGGCTTGTCATAAGGAAGCTTTTCCTGGGACCATCTGACCATCCGGTACATGGTCTCCTTGTCTTCTCCGACCGAAGTGCCGCCGATGGCATAGCCGGGGAAATCCATTTCCACCAGCTTTTCGGCACAGTAATGCCGCAGGTCTTCATAGTCGCCGCCCTGGACAATGCCGAAGACGGCCTGTTCATCCGGACGCTGGTTGGCATCGAGACCGCGCCTTGCCCAGCGCAGCGTTCTCAGCATTGACTGCTCGGCATATTCCCGGGTTGCCGGGAAGGGAATGCATTCATCAAAGGACATGATGATATCGGCACCGATTTTGTTCTGGATCTGAATCGACTTCTCCGGTGAAAGAAACAGCATGTCCCCGTTCAGGGTATTCTTGAAGGTTACGCCTTCCTCGCTGATCTTTCTGGTATCGGCAAGCGAAAAGACCTGGAAGCCGCCGCTGTCCGTCAGCATCGGTCCGTGATAGTTCATGAATTTCTGTACGCCGCCGGCCTTGGCAACGACATCTTCACCGGGCCGCAGCCACAGGTGATAGGTATTGGCCAGAACGACACCGGCGCCGAGATCATAAAGCTCTTCGGGTGAAAGGAATTTGACGGTGGCCTGGGTGCCGACCGGCATGAACATCGGTGTTTCGACATCACCGTGCGGGGTATGAAGGATGCCCGTCCGGGCACCTGACTGTCTGCATATATGGGTAACTTCAAATGTAACTGGATTCATGACTTCCTCATTTCTGCCATCTAGTATAACAAAGATTTGCCTCGCATGCGTCCTTTGCGGAGCACATGTTATAATACACATATGAGATCACAGTCGATCCGTATCCGCAATCTTCCCGCCGATAAGACAGTCCGCCATACCGTACATGTCAAGCCGACAATACTGATGGTTGTTTTTCTGCTGGTAGGGCTGGCCATGCTGTTTATGAAGCCGTACCTGATTCTGGCGGCAATGACCATGATCCTGCTGGCGCTTTTTTCGCTGTTTATCATGCCGGACAGGAAGCTGTGTGAATTTACCGATGATTATCTGGTGCTGTACAACCAGACCGACCGTACCCGCTGTTACATGGTCTACTGGGAAGATATTGTTTCCTGGCGGTATGAATGGCATGCCTCCTATGATCAGCTGGTGATTTTTCTGACCGACGGAAGCACCCAGATACAGGAAATGTATTCGCGTCTGAGCATTCAGTATTACATGGACCAGTATGCGAAAGGAAAAGAAGTCAAAAACAGCGGAATCAAGAGGATAAAACAATGAAACTGATCGATCCCGAAGCAACCGAACTCTGCCGCAGGGCAATGCTGTGCGAAAGCGACTATGACGATATGAGCCAGATCTTCGATATGTTCGGCGACAGCACCCGCCTGAAGATCATGAGTGCTCTGTTTACCCATGAACTCTGTGTATCCGATCTTTCGGCACTTCTCGAAATGAGCACCAGTGCCGTCAGCCATCAGCTGGCTTCGCTGAAGAAGACCAAGCTGGTGCGGACCCGCAAGATCGGCAAGAACGTCTATTATTCCATGGCTGACGAGCATATCGAAAATATCTACCGCATGGCATATGAGCATATCAAGGAATGAAAATCTGCGCCATTGATTTTGAAACTGCCAACCGTTCCATGGCCAGTGTCTGTGCTGTCGGCATCAGCACCATGGAAGACGGAGCAGTGTCGGAAAGCTATTATTCCCTGATCCAGCCCGAAAGGGATCTCGGCGGCTTTTCGCCGATGAATATTGCCGTTCACGGCATCCGTCCCGCCGATGTCAGGGAGGCACCGGATTTCCGGACCGTATACAGGGAAATGGAACCGTTTTTTGAGGATGCCCTGATTGCCGCCCACAATGCCCGCTTTGACATGTCGTGCCTGAAAGCCGCATGCCTGCACAGCGGCCTGCCGGTTCCGCATCTGCGGTATTTCGATACCGTTGAACTGTCCCGCCGGGTATTCCCGCAGCTGGAACATCACCGGCTCAATGACATGTGCGATTACCTGCATGTCGAACTGGACCATCACAACGCTCTCAGCGATTCCTACGGGTGCCTGATGATCGTGACGCACGTCATGAATCTTGCCGGCATTTACGAACCGGAAGAACTGCTGGAAGCCTGCCGGACAAGGATTCTCGAGCTTTAATTGAAAAAGTTTTCATTTTAATGAAATTGTTTACATTGGATATCCTGCAGGATATAATCTTCATAGTTACAAAGGGGTTTTACAATATGGCTGAATATGAGAACAATGCATATTTCTGGCAGAAAGTCGACGCGCTGTTTCTGTCCAGCGGCATTACGCTTTTCCGCAAAAAAGGAGATGTGCATCCTGTTTTTGCAAATCTGATCTATCCGACGGACTACGGTTATGTCAATGATACGCACAGTGTCAGCGGCGACGGTGTATCCGTCTATGCCGGCACCGGCAACCGCAATATCATTACGGCTCTTGTGGTGGCAGCCGACATTCTTGCCAGGGAACTTGATGTCAAGGTTCTGGTGGGCTGTTCCGAACAGGAAACCGATGATGTGCTGCGCTTTCTGAATCAGACCGACTATCAGAAAACCGTTCTGATCCGCCGCGGCAGTCAGATTCCGGCCTGGGGCATTTCCGATAACTGATCAAAGAACAGCTTTGTGCTGTTCTTTCATTTCTGAGGAAGGAGGCATGTATGAGCAGAGAGAGCGGAATCCGGTATTTTATTGAACATCAGCTGACAAGAAACTGGTTTTTTCAGGAAGGCCAGACATTTACTGCCGTTCTTGCCGAGAGGAGCGATGTCTATCCTGCCATGGTACGGCATGTCTATCGGGAAAACGGCATTGACTGCCCGTATACCGATGACATGTTTCATATTGCTGCCCTGCATCTGGAAGGGGATGTTTACTGCATCAGTATCGTCATGCCGGAACCGGAACAGGAAGGGGACTGCCGGCAGATCCTGATGATGTACAGGGAAGACTTCAGCCGCAGGTCATACTATACGATCGAATACGGCGAATCGATGCTGAGTGATCAGAAGCTGTCATGGTGCTGTGAATGGAGTGAAGAGGGGGAACACCTCAACTACGGACAGTGCACACCCGATCCGCTGGAATGTATCCGGAAATGCTATGACATCTTCCTGGAAAAAAGTCCTGAAGAATAACAAAAAAGGCGTGTTCGTCTGAATACGCCTTTTTTTCTGTCCGGATCAGTTTGCGATGTTCTGATGCGGGGCATAGCTGCCCGGCTGCAGTGCCGCAAAGTGATAGCCGTTTTCCAGTCCCCAGTTAATGATCTTTTCGACCGCATTGACGGAGTAGGACTTGACGTCATGCTGGAGGACAACGGAAGGAACACCGGACCTGCTGCAGGCCTGAATGCCGGCAATGACATTCTGGTAGACCTGCTCGGTATCGGTCGTGCCGCCGGCATCACCGCTGGATACGTTCCAGTCAAAGTAGATCAGTCCCCTGGCTGCTGCCTGCTGGCTGAGACGGGACATGATGCCGGAGTTGTAGTTCATCGAAACGGTATTGGAAGAGCCGCCCGGGAAACGGAACATATTGGAATAGGATCCGGTCTGTGCCGCAATCACCTCATTCTGACGGCTGAAGTCTGCCCAGTAGTTGTCTTCGGAAGCGTAGACATAGGCATAGTTGTGCGTCTCCGTATGGACGGCAACGGTATGACCCTGCTGGGCTTCCAGTGCCATGCAGTAGGCATAGGCCGGATAGGCAGAGGTCGTAAAGAAGGTTGCCTTGACATTGTATTTTGCCAGGATAGACAGCAGTTCTTCGGTATAGGCATAGGGACCGTCATCAAACGTCAGATAGATCGTCTTGCTGTCTTCACCGGCAGCGCCGTTGTTGGCAGGACGTTCCTTGACATGGACAAGCCGGGATATTTCGCTGCTGTTGCCGTGCTCGTCACTCACGGTATAGGTCAGGGTGTAGTCACCGGCCGATGAGGTATCAACCGAACCGTCGACCTTGACGGAAGCGGTGACATCACCGTCAACATCATCGACAGCCTGATAATCGTTGTACCAGGTACCGCCGACAAAGACCGTTTCTTCCGCTTCACCCTGCGGGAAGGTGATTTCCGGTCCCCTGCGGTCGTCATAGATGATCTCACGCGTCACCGTGGTCTTGTTTCCGTAGGTATCACTGACCGTATATTTCACACAGTCCTTATAGGCCGTGCGCTGCACCTTGTCACTCAGATCACCGTCATAGTTGTCGCTGGCGCTGTATCCTTCCTCTTCATATTTATGTCCGAAGGGAGTATATCCCTCAGGGTCCGATACAAGCGTTATGACCGGCGGCTCGGGATCGACGATATTGACCTTTCTCTTTGCCTCGGCACTGAGATTGCGGAAGGACGCCCGGTAGGTGACGGTATAATGACCCGGCACCTTTTCGTTGACATTGTTTTCGGTGGTCAGTTCCAGTTCCTTGTGCAGGAAGGGAATCAGAGTCTCGTGATAATATGCTTCGGCACCCTCATCCTGATAGCTGTTTCCGTATTCCACATCAACGGTTTCCTCACCGTTCAGTTCGATCCTGACTTCATGACGGTTGAAGATCAGGAAGCCGGCAGCTGCCGCTGCCAGCAGAACGGGAATCAGAATCAGCCAGATCCGGCCGGATCCCTTTCTTTTCGGTTTTCTTTTTTTCATTTCAAGTGCTATTGTACCACGAATGATGACAATTCATGCATTGCAGAAAAAAAGGCATGCCGCGAGACATGCCATGCAGTGATCAGTATGGTCTGCCGGTGAAATTCAGCGTGAAATCTTCATCGCTGTGGGAAACCAGCAGCTTCTTTGCCAGATCTTCCGCTTCCCGGTAGAGTTCCGGGAAGGAGGCACTGATCGTACGGGAAGGATCATGCGCCAGCGGATAGGCAGTGTGTGCTTCGTTGATGACGGTGCGGTCATCGTGTCCGTGCAGTATCATGCCGCTGAAGGAGTGGGGCAGACGCAGCAGGTTTTCAGTGCTGAATATCAGAGACTTCTTGGTTCTGCCCGGTTTCAGAAATCCCGTCCAGAAGGACATCTGCCGGATCGTTTCATCAATGAGGGACTTCTTGATATCTAGGTGATAGACGCTTTTGAACAGTCCGTGATAAAGATTGGTCAGCTTGCGCCGTGATTCTTTGTCGACCTTCAGATCTTCATAGACATTATAGGACCAGATATCGCGGTTTTTCTGATTCAGGACCCAGACATCGATATCTCCCTCCATCGTGACATGCGCTTCTCCCTCGTGGATTCCCGTTTCTTCATGTTTCCTGCGGGCAACCGCACAGATCAGGGGATGGGCAGTGCGGTCAAGGGCATAATGACAGAGAAAGCCGAGACAATAGCTGCGCAGATCGGGATCCTTCATGCCGTAGCGGTCAAAATAGCTGACGGTTTCGGCAACCCCGGTGTCATGCATCAGGTTGCCGTACTTTTTCAGTGTCCCCGGAAGCAGGGAAGCTCTTGAGAAAAAGAACAGATCCGGGCCCTGTGAGCCCAGCAGGAACATGTTCCGGTTGGTGATCAGATCCTGAATCATCGGATCCAGTTCACGATAGACGTCTTTTGCGAATTCGACATGGGTGGTTGCTGCCGGCATAATTTACCTCTTCAATACACTTTCTTCAATTTCTTTCATGACTGCTGCCAGTCCTGCGGCTTTCTTCAGCGGCAGCGAACATACTGCCACGCGGATGCCCTTATTGACGGCAACGGTATAGATATGTCTGTCCATAAAGGCCTGATGTACGGCATCACGGACCGTATTGTTTTCCATCTTCAGAGTGATAAAGAAACCTTCCCGGTAGGGATAGACTTCCAGACCGCATGCGGCTGCTTCCCGAAGGAAGATATCAGACCGCTGTTTCATCAGATCGATATATTTCTGCTTTTCAGCTTCAAACGCTTCCCGGTTTTCACGGATGGTCCAGGTGAAGTTTTCCATGGCCGCATTGGGAATGTTGGACCAGATGGAGCGGGCCTTCTTTTCCAGAACGATCTCTGCTTCCCGCACATCTTCAGCCCGGCGGGCAAGGATAACGGCAGCACCGCAGCGCAGACCGTAGCTTGTCATGGTCTTTGAACAGCTGAAGCAGACCGATATCATGACACCCGGACTGATCTCATTGAATGCTTCCATATAGTCACGGGAATGTCCGGGATCATAGGAATAGTCGATATAGGCAATGTCATTGATCAGAATGCAGGGACCTTTTTCCGAACATTCATTCAGGAATTCGATCAGTTCCTGCCATTCCTCTTTTGTCATGGTATATCCGGTCGGATTGTGACACGGGTCATTGACAACAACGACGGCCCGGCCTTCTTCCGCCATGACTTTGTTTACCTTGTCCTTCAGATCGGAAAGGGTGAATGCATCACCGTCAAACATGTTGTAGGTTTCACATCTGATTCCGTTCTCATGCGCCATCAGACTGTAGCTGCCCCAGGCAATTTCAGGGATGATCAGGGTTTCGCCTTCATCCAGAAAGGAAGTAACGGAAATGGAGACGGCACCGCTGCCGCCGGTTGCGGCAATGACGGTTCCGCAGAGATCCACCTTATCCCTCAGCACCCAGTCCCAGACGGTTTCGCGGTAGGAAGGGTTGCCGGTAAAGCTGGCCGCATAGGCTGCCTTGATGCGGTGGTCAATGGCATCGTAATGATCAAAGACCGTATCGAATGCAACGAGTTTTCCGTCTTCGCCGAACAGCGATCCGATGGTTGCGTCGGTGACATTTTCCGGACCGTTTGCAGCCTTGTCCTCTGCCGCTGCGGCGACGATGCTGAAGACGGTATCGACGATCGGTGTAAGATCTGCTTTCTTTCTGACAAAAGCCATGAAACGTTCCTCCTTATTCCTGAAACAGATAGGTGCCGATGCGTACCATGCCTGATCCGCACCGCAGGGCGGTTTCATAATCGCTGCTCATGCCCATTGACAGGATACGGATCTCTTTGCCGTATTTTTCCTGCAGTGAGAGGAACAGCTTCCGTGCTTCTTCAAATACTTCCGTGATCCGCTTTTCATTATCGGTATGCGGTCCCATGACCATGATGCCTTCGATCCTTACATGGGGAAGGGCAAGGCAGTGCTCAAACAAGGTATCTGCCTGATCGGCGGGAAGTCCGCTCTTGTTGGTGTCCTCGCCGGCCAGATGGAATTCTGCCAGCACCGGCATCACCTTATTGATGCAGGCTGCTTCCTTTTCGATGACATCGGCCAGTTCGATACTGTCAAGGGACTGGATCATGGCCGTCACCGGCAGGATTCTGCGCACCTTGTTGCGCTGCAGATGACCGATGAAATGCCATTCGATATCCTTCGGCAGTGCCTCCGCCTTGGCCACAAGCTCATCCGCCCGGTTTTCAGCGAAGATGCGCTCTCCCGCTTCATAATAGGAAAGGATCTCATCCGTACTGCGGTGCTTGCTGACGATGCAGAGAGCAGCTTTGCCGGCAGTATTCTTTTTTACCAGATCATAATGCTCACGAATCATATAAGGAATTATAGCACTTCCGGAAAAGGAACGTACCGTATCGCAGCACAAAGACTGCACAAAAGAAAAAATGAACCCGGAGGTTCATCTGAATGGAATCGGAACGGTATTTTCCTGAGGAATCAGGCTGCGGTGCTTCAGGATCGGGATCATGACGGAAAAGACCAGCACCAGGGCAATGATTTCCAGCGGCAGCAGAACCGTGTTCTTGATCAGGCTGTTGGCCGCATAGTAGAGGAAGCCTTTGGAATACAGCATGGATGACCACAGGGATCCCATCAGGACATTGACGAAATAATTGAGAATGATCTTTGCACATGCCAGTTTCAGAACGGTGATCTTCTGATTGTAGAGGAACATGCCCCAGATCATTGCGCCGATCATGGCTGTCAGCGTATAGCCGAAGAAGAACGGACCGCTCGGAAACAGCATGAAGCCGATCAGGTCGGCGAGGGCACCGCTGACAAGGGCGGCCGCCGGGCCGATGATGGCACCTTCAATGCCGGTGACAAGGAAGGCAACACTGATGCGCAGATTCTCTGCCACCGGAATATACATGCTGGAGACGACCACATGCAGGGCAATAAAGACTGCCATGATCGCCAGGTACTTTGTGTTTTTGAGATAAGATGCAGATTTGATCCATGTTTCTTTTCTGAACATAAAAACCTTCTCCTTTCTCCATCACATGAAGTCCGGGAAGGCACATTTCACATAATGGGATATGTAATATCAACCGCAAGCAGGTTTTTGCTTTTCGTCCGTGAAGATCCCTGATTCACAGCACTTGACGCCGTATTACATGCATACAGTAACATAATCCCAGCGTCTGTCAACAGTTTGGAAGTGGATGGGATGCGTGATAGAATGATAGACATGATAAAAACAGCTGTGACATGTGAAGATCTGACAAGGCTTGAAGTGCTGAAGAACGCCGGTGCAGATGAAGTGATTCTGGCTCTTCAGAACGGGTCCTTCAGTGCTCTGCGGCAGTTTGCATCAGACGAGATCATCCGGGTATCCGAAACGGTTCATGCCATGGGCATGGAGGTGTCGGTGCTGATGAACCGCCTGTTTCCGCAGCCGGAAGCTGATTCCTTTCAGAACCAGATGCTGTGGCTGCTGGAAGAAGGCATTGACAGGATCATCTGTGCCGATCCCGGCCTGCTGCAGAAAGCATCGGAAAAGAGGTGTCTGAACCGGCTGATCTATGATCCTGGCACATTGATGACAAACGTTCATGATGTGCGCTTTTATCATGATCTGGGACTGTCTTCCGTGACCGTTTCACAGCTGCTGACGGCAGATGAAATCAGAACTATCGCATCCGGAGTTCCCGGCTGCTCGCTTCCGGTCTTTGGTCATCAGATGATGAGCGTATCGGCCCGGCCGCTGCTGTCGGCCTACGGCATGCAGACCGGAATGACGGATCTGAAAAACCGCCGGCATCTTTACATGAGAGAAGAAAAAAGAGAAGAGAAAATGCCTGCATATGAAAATGAATATGCGGCCATGATCTACAGTGACTATATTCTGGACTCCCTGGATGAGATTGTTTCCTTTGCCGAAGCCGGCATTGCCCGCTTTGTCTTCGACGGCGTATTCCTGCCGGAAGAGATGAGCACTGATGCCCTGAGTGCCGCAAAGGCTGTACTTGCCGGCAGAAAAGAGGCAAAGGAAGAATTCAGAAAGAAATACGGCGGCATGCCGCTGACGGACGGATACTATGGGATTAAGACCGTTAAATAAAAACGTAAAAAAACCGGAGCTGCTGGCACCGGCCGGCGATCTGAAGCGCTGTCTGACTGCCATCCGGTACGGGGCGGATGCCGTATATATCGGCGGCCGTTCCTTTTCGCTGCGCTCGCGGGCATCCAATTTTACGATGGATGACATCCGCGAAGCCTGTGCCTTTGCAAAGGAACACGGAGCACGGATCCACGTGACCGTCAATATGATTCCGCATGATGAGGATTTTGACGGACTGAAGGAATATCTTGTGCAGCTGCAGGATGCCGGTGTTCATGCCGTGATCGTCGCATCTCCGGCAGTGATGCGGCTGGTGCGGGAGTGTGCTCCTGCTCTGGAAGTGCACTGTTCGACCCAGCTGTCAGTGACCAATGCCTCCGCTGCCTGTTTCTTTGCCGAAAGGCTCGGTGCTGACAGAGTCGTTCTCGGCCGCGAGTGCACGATGGAAGATGTCCGTCAGATCACCGAAAAATGTCCGGCTGAAACCGAAGCCTTTATCCACGGCGGCATGTGCGTCAACTATTCCGGACGCTGCACGCTGTCCAACC
>CAMNGB010000049.1 GCA_946537835.1 uncultured Erysipelotrichaceae bacterium | reverse complement strand
TGCCGTATGTTACACACTCGCTGATCAGACGGTCGGAGAAGTCGATGCCCTTTTCATTGACTTCGCCGTTGCCGTCGGGAATGATTCTTGTCCAGGCAATGGAGAAACGGTAGGCCTTCAGCCCCATATCGTGCATCAGCCGGACATCTTCTTCATAGCGGTGATAATGATCGACTGCCTTGTCACCGGTCGTAGCCTTGAATGTCTTGCCGGGGATCCTTACAAAAGTATCCCAGACAGAAGGACCCTTGCCGTCCTCATCCCAGGCGCCTTCCACCTGATAGGCGGCGGAAGCACTTCCCCACAGAAAATCCGCAGGGAAACCTTTTGATTTTTCAAAATACATGATGTGTTTTCTCCTGTTTCTTTCCTTCATTATACGATGAATCTGAAGCAAAACGGAATGTTCCATACAATTTGAAAACTTTGTCGGAATGCCTGTTTCTAAGGGAAATCGGTTTCTGATATGATGTTATTACTGAAAAAGTGTGTGAGGAAATAATATGCTGAAAGAACAGAAAAACAGAATGGTCAATGACTGGGACCGCCGCAACATGGAAATTGATCCGAACTATGTTCCGGCTGACCCGGAAAAGGCAAAGCTGGTTTTGAAACTCGGAAACATGATCACCGACCGCTATCTTGTCAAGTATACCGGTACGATGACCTATGAGGATCCGGAATACTGGATGCTTGATGAGATCCTGACAAAGGAAGAAGTCAAGCTGATGCTGTCGTTCAAAAAGACCCGCAGCAATCTTGATATCGAAGAAATCGCCGAGCGCAACAACATGACCGTCGAACATGCGCAGGAAGTCGTACAGCACCTGATGTGGATCGGCCTTGTTGAATGCAACCGCGAAAATGCCGACAAGCATCTGGCATACAATGTACCGATCTTTGTGCCGGGTTCAGCTGAGTTCATGATGATCAATACCGAACTGGTTGAACAGCATCCGCGTCTGGCAACATTCTTCAACCTGATGACCCAGCTGCCGCTGGAAGGCATCACGCCGATGGTTCCGCAGGGCGGTGCCGGCATCGGCATGCATGTCATTCCGGTTGAGAAGGCAATCGAGCACGAAAGCACGGCTCTGCCGATCGAAAAGATCTCGCACTGGCTGAACAAATATGACAAGTACAGCATCGGTGTCTGCACCTGCCGCCGCCAGCAGACATGGCGCGGTGAAAACTGCGGTGATATCGAAGGCAACTTCTGTATCGGTGTCGGCGATCTGGCCGAATTCATGGTACTGCGCGGTGTCGGTCATTACCGCACCTATGAGCAGGTCATTGAGACGCTGGAACGTGCCGAAAGACACGGCTATGTGCATCAGACCACCAATATCGACGGCGAAGACAAGATCGTCGGCATCTGCAACTGCTCGCCGGCATCCTGCAATGCCCTGAGACTTGCCAAGCTGTACAATACCCCGAACTCCGTCCGTTCCGCATACCGTGCCCATGTCGACACCAAAAAGTGTGTTGCCTGCGGCAAGTGCGTGGAAGTATGCCCGGTCGGCGCTGCCAGACTCGGTCAGAAACTGTGCAAAAAGGACGGCCCGGTCAAATATCCTCTGACCCAGCTGCCGGATGAAGTCAGATGGACAGAAGACAACTGGAATCCGAACTACCGTGCCGATATCAAGGTCAACTGCTACGATACAGGAACAGCTCCGTGCAAGACCGCATGTCCGGCGCACCTGGCTGTACAGGGTTATGTCAAGATGGCCAAAGAGGGCAGATATATGGATGCCCTGAAACTGATCAAGCAGGACAACCCGTTCCCGGCAGTCTGCGGTGCCATCTGCAACAGACGCTGTGAAGAAGCATGCACGAGAGGCATGATCGACCAGCCGGTTGCCATCGATGAAATCAAGAAGTTCATCGCTGCTCAGGAATTGAAGGAAGAAAACAGATACATTCCGATCTGTGAGAAACATGACCGCGACGGCGGCTTCTGGGGCGACGAATTCAAGATCGCGATCATCGGTGCCGGTCCGGCCGGCATGAGCTGTGCCTACTACCTGCGCACCAACGGCTATCCGGTCACGATCTTCGAAAAGGAAGAAAAACCCGGCGGCATGCTGACATACGGCATTCCGAGCTTCCGTCTGGAAAAGGATGTCATCGATGCCGAGATCGATGTTCTCAGACAGATGGGTGTCGAATTCCGTTGCGGCGTCGAAGTCGGAAAGGACGTTTCCATCCAGGATCTCAGACACGAAGGCTACAAGGCATTCTATGTGGCAATCGGTGCCCAGGGCGGCAGACTTGCCGGTGTTCCGGGTGAAGATGCCGAGGGTGTTGAAACCGGTGTTGATTTCCTGAGAAGAGTCAACCTGAATCACAATGAGACACTGAAAGGTGATGTCGTTGTCATCGGCGGCGGCAATGTCGCAGTTGACGTTGCCAGAACGGCTGTCAGACTGACCGACGGCAAAGTTGCCATGGTCTGCCTGGAAGGCGAAAACGAAATGCCGGCCGCGGATGATGAAGTGCTTGAGGCAAAAGAAGAAAATATTACTGTCAATAACGGCTGGGGTCCGAAGGAAATCCTGACAAAGGACGGAAAGGTGACCGGCATTGTCTTTAAGAAGTGCACATCCGTCAAGGATGCCGACGGCCGCTTCAACCCGCAGTATGACGAAGAAGATACCATGACTGTTGCAGCAGAGAATATCCTGATGTCCATCGGTCAGTCAATCGAATGGGGCAGTCTGCTGGACGGCACGAATGTCGAATTCAACCGCAACGGCACTGCCAAAGCCGATCCGGTTACTTTCCAGACCGGTGAAAAGGATATCTTTGTCGGCGGTGATGTCTTTACCGGACCGCGCTTTGCAATCGATGCGATCGCAGCCGGAAAGATGGCCAGCGATTCCCTGAACCGTTTCGTTCACCCGGGCAACTCGCTGACGATCGGCCGTGACCTGAGACAGTTCATCGAACTCGATAAGGACGATGTCGTATTCCCGTCCTATGACACCAGCAGAAGACAGGTGCCGGGACACAAGCTTCCGACAAAGGACAACAAGTTCAATGACAACCGTCTGCCGTTTACCGAAGAACAGGTACAGCAGGAAGCTTCCCGCTGCCTGAGCTGCGGTGCTACCTATGTCGACCTGAACAGATGTGTCGGCTGCGGACTCTGCACGACAAGGTGCGAATTCGATGCCATTCATCTGACAAGAGACCTGCCGGATGCATCGAGAATGATCAAGGCTGAGGACAAGATGAAGATGATCGCTCCCTATGCGGCCAAGCGTGAAATCAAGATTCTGCTCAACAAAGGAAAGAAATAGGAATGATGACTGTCAGAGTTCACCCGGACTCTGACAGTTTTTTTGATTGATGCCTCCGGATCGTATCCGGTACTGATCCGATGTATAGTAGAAGGCGGAAAAAAATGAAACGACTGATTGGATTATACAAGGCTGTTCTGACAGCCTTCCTGATCATTGCCCGGGGTACTGCCGTGCATGCCGATGATTTTAAGCTGTCGGTCAAAGGGATCGCAGTGACACCGGAAAATGCATCGGATATTCTCGGTGACGGAACGGCAGCCATTGATTTTGAGACAAATACACTGAAGCTGAGCGGTCAGATTACCGGCGAAGGCATGACAGAAGGCAGCCTGATCGATTTTGAGGGAGATACTCTGAATATTCATGTTAATTCTTTTGCCAAGCTGGTCTGCAATGAACCGGGTGTTGTTCCGGTTTCAGCCAGGTGCAGTGAACTGACAGTTGAAGGAATTCAGGGCGGGGATTTCATAAGTGTCTATTCTGCCGCTGACGGGATTTCCTGCACCGGTCATCTGACCGTGCGGGAAATATCGGTCATGTTCAATACCAACGGAGAATCATCCAGGGCAGTATCTGCCGGAAGCCTTGATATCGTGCACTCGGAAATCAGAGCTGAAGGCAAGGATCCGTTCCCGATGGCAGGCATATATGCGAAAGGAGATATCAGCATTGCGGATTCTGATGTCAATATCGGCCTGTGCACTGACAGTGCCCTGATATCGGAAAACGGGAACCTGAGAACAGACGAAACGCTGTTCACCGGCATCGGTGATACTGCGGGCATCCGCCTGAATCACGGCTCTGTCATTCTGGATGAAGCCGGCGGCAGTGAACCGTCCGATCTGCTTGCCGAAGGAGGACAGACAGGAATCGACTGTCCCGAAGGCAGTATTATCATGCATGGACACAGCCGTCTGGACGCTTCATCTGACAAAGGAAAGGCAGTCAGCTGTCCGCTGAACCTTGATGATCATGAAATCGGCGGTGCTCTGATCGGCGAAGAAGAGCTGTGGGATGATGAAAGTGATATTTCCGCATTCGCATCGGTGAAAGTTCCCGGACTTGTAAAAGTGCCGGAAAAGGAGCCTACCGTGCAGGAAGAAGGAAATACGGAATACTGGACCAATCACACCGGCATCATCTGTGCCGATGACCGGGGTGAAAGCATTCTTTCTCAGGATGATATCGACCTGCCGAAGATCACATATGCACTGGTCAGTGAGGATCATCAGGAATGGACAAAGGGATCCGGTCAGGGACTGTCCTTTGAAATCAGCCGCAGCCGGCATGATGAGGAAGCCTTGGAACGCACCCGGACAGTGACAGTGGATGATCAGATCCCGGATCAGTATGATCTTTCTTCCGGCAGTGTCATCGTGACTCTGCGGCCGGAATATCTGGATACACTGGACACCGGTTCACATATACTGAAGGTCGGCTTCAATGACGGTGTAGAAGTGACGTCTTCATTTGCGGTCATTGAAAAGGCAGCACCGGATCCGGTACCGGCGGAGCCGTCCGACAGAAAAGTACCCCGGATACATCCGATCACAGTACTGCCGCATTCTGGCAGAATGTCCTGAGCGTTTCGCTGCTGACGGCGATGCTTGTGCTGAGATACCGTTATGCACGATGAGTTTATGAGAGGCTTCGGCCTCTTTTCTGTTTATAATGAAGGTATGGCAAGGTATGACGAATATCTGAGTTTTTTCAAGCAGGACGTAATCGAGCGGGCCTTTCAGTATTTTGAGAGTGACTATGTGCATGATCTCAAGCGGGTGAACGGTGATATCATTACCGCTTCCGTTGAAGGTACGGATTCAAGACCCTATGATGTAAAAATCGATCTTGCCCGTCCCTATGATTCCGAATGTTCCTGCCCGCATGCGGCTTCAGGCAATATGTGCAAGCATATGGCAGCTGTTTTCTTTGCGGCCTTTCCCGAACAGGCACAGGCCTATGAGGATTATACGGAAGGAAGGTATCTCGGCGAAGATGATCTTGATATCGAGGAAGATGAACGGGATTTCCTGCCGGCCAATTATGATGAGCTGCTGGATGAGTTCATTGCGTCCATGAATTCCGAAGAAAAAGAACAGCTTCTCAGAAAGGTGCTGAAGCAGAATCCGCTCGGAACCTATCATCAGTACCTGGAAAAGCTGCATCAGAATGCCCTGCAGAACAGCAGTGTCCGAAGGGCAGATGAACTGCACCGGATGCTGACACTGAAGGCACCGTACTATGCCGGCAGCTATACCGATTTCACAAAGCCGGTTCTGAGTGAGGACATTCATCAGGAACTGGAAAACTGTCATGATGACGTGCTGATCGGCGAGATGCTGAAACAGTTCCGGGATGTCAGGCTGTATTCCTATGCCGATGCACCATGGATGGCTGAATATATCTGCCGCTTTGATACTGAAGTGCAGAAAAACAGATTCATTGTCAGCCTTGAGGAACATGCCGGTTTTCTGGAAGAGGAAGTGCATCATCCTGACTGCCATCCTCTCAACAATGTATACAAGGCACTGTATGTTCTGAAACGGGAATGGAACAGGGATGATCTGGCGTATGATCTGCTCAAGCATCTGAGATATCCTGAGTATGCGTCATATGTCCTTGATCATGAAGAACATGTATCAGATCTGTACCGTGCTTTCAGGAACCAGATGTCCCGCAGCATCTTCAACCGCAAGGCTGTGCATGCCGTCCTGCATCAGTTCGCCGACAGGATGGGGGACAGCAGCGTGCATGAACTGGCAGATTACTATGACTATGTCTATAACTTCAACCGCGCTGCCTTTGACAGGCTCAGAAACAGTCCGCATTTCCGGGATATTGTCCTGCCGCGGCTGCTGAAGCAGAAGCCGCATATTGTCAAGGAAACGCTGGCACAGCTGAACCGCCCGGATGAACTATTTGCCCTTCTGAAAAAGGAAAATGACATTCTCGGCATGATCCAGCATGCACCGCTGCTGGATGCCTCCCATCATCAGGAACTGCAGGATGTATTCACGGGAGAGTTTTACAGGATCGTGGAAACAGCCGACAGCAGGGAAAAGTATGAACATGCCTGTCAGTATATCCGGGCTCTGGCTACGCTCAGAAACGGTGAAGAGATCATTGACGGCATTGTGAACGATCTGAAAAAACAGGACCGCTACGCCAGACGCAGGGCCCTGTTTGAAGAAATCGAAAAGGCAAGATAAAAAGCCGCAGGACAGAGTCTATGACTCGCGGGCGACTTTCATGCGGAAACATAACTGATCATCTACGGTTCCTTCCAGCCAGGAGGAATCGTTTTTTCTGTTGAAGCGCAGATGCAGTAGGTCATGACACCGGACTTCGCGGTGATATTCGACCCGGACAGATGCCGGCAGGGGGAGTGTTTCGCTGACGGTATCGTCAAAGAGATCGAAATACCGGGTATTGTTCATATGCCCGTTGAGGTCGCAGTAGCTGAACGGCACCTCGAAGACATGTTCATGATCGGTCTCTTCACTGCCGATGCGCTTCGGCAGAGGAAATTCGCTGCCGTTTTCGCTTCCTTCCACAAAGATGCCGTTTCTGTCGGGAAAAATAATCTGGCGGCTTTCCCTGTCGATCAGTGCCCATAATGCACTGCCTTCGGCCAGCAGCCTGCCGTCCCTGCCGGTGATGCGGTAGTAGCGGGGAAAAAGCACATGCATGGTTTTTCCCGGCCATGAGGATACGGTGATTTCATCATCATATCCCGGCAGGTCATAAATGTGCAGGTGCTGCTGCATGATGACCCAGAGAAAGCCATGATCCAGGGTCTTCTCGCGGCCGGCGCCGAGTTCTTCGGTATGGGCAATGGAAATCTCCTGCAGCATCTGAAACAGAGTTGATGTGCGGAGCTTCCGGTACATGTTTACATCTTTGTTTTTCAGTCTGTATTCTGTCTGGTATACGGTCATTTTTCTTCCTTCGGAAGATACTCCATGACGGTATCGACAATATCGCGCAGAGTGATCATCTTTGACCATCTCTCATCCGGAATATGGACATCAAACATGCCTTCCAGCTTTGTGACAACAAGAATAAAGCCCATGGAATCAATGGCTGTTTCGTTGTTCAGAACGGTATCTTCCGTCAGTTCACCCTTGATCATTTCCGGAACATTGTCCATGATCACTTTCTTTGTCTTTGCCAGTACTTCTTCGCGTGTAATCATAATTCTCCGATCTCCTTTTCGAGTTTCCATCTCTGCAGTTTGCCGGTGGCGGTCATCGGCAGCGGACGGCCGATGACAATCACGTTTGCGATCTGCCGGCCGCGGCTCTGCGTCTGATTGAAACTGTTGATTTTCGGCTGCAGTTCATTTCTGTCAGCGTTTTTTTCCATAACCAGAACAGGACGCCCGTTTTTCAGGACTACGGCGATTTTTTCATCGCCGACTGCCCGGGCAAGTTCTGCTTCATATTCGGGCAGATAGATCTTATTGCCGTCGGAAAGAACAAGAATGTCTTTTTTCCGTCCGGTCAGATGAAGTCTGCCGTCTTCATCGATATATCCGAGGTCACCGGTATGAAGCACACCGTTCTGCACGGTGTTGATCGTATCGGTGGAGTGCTTGTAATATCCCTGCATCATACAGGTTCTGCTTTCAATCAGGATCTCGCCGTCATCGGCAATCGTAATCGTATCATCGGGACAGATGTCCAGAGCCCTGGGATCGCCGCCGGTGCTGATGGCAACGCCGGAACTTGTCTCCGTCAGGCCGTAGCCGAAAGACAGCTGAATGCCTCTGTCCTTTACTGCCTGCATCACATCATCGCTGCAGTCGCCGGCGCCGACCAGGATCAGCCGCAGTTCGTCATTCAGACAGTTCTGTTTCAGGAGAAACTGCAGCAGGGAAGGAACGGCACTGATGACGGTCGGATGATAGTACTGACAGTCATCGATGTAATGGCGCACACCGCGGCCGAGGGCAATCGGTGCAGCATTGAACAAAGGCCACAGCAGCGTGCATACGAAGCCGAAGACATGGGCATGCGGCAGGAGGGAAAGCAGGATGTCATCCCGGTTCAGCGGCAGCATTGCCGATCCGTTCCAGGCACTCTGCATCAGGCTGTAGTCAGAGAGAACGACAGCCTTGGCGCGGCTGGTTGTGCCGCTGGTAAAGAACAGGATCCTGCCGGTGCCGTCCAGAATTCCGTCTGTCAGATACGGCGTGCAGGCTTCGATATGTTCCGGCCGTCCGTAGACAGTGTCACAGTCGGCATAGCGGATCAGTTCCTTTGCCTGCTCAAGCGGAACGGAGGTATCGATCAGCACCGTCTGCAGACCGCCGAGAACCGATGCGAAGATCTTGATCACGGATGCCAGAGAGCCGTCCGCAAAGACAGCCAGGCATGTCTTTCCTGACTCCTGCAGCTGCTGGGAACGCAGTAAAACAGCGACATAGAATTCGCCGTAGGTCATGCGGCAGATGCCGTTTTCTTCATAGATGAATGCCGTATCATCAGGATGATTTTCAGCCAGATGTTCCAGCAGGTGGCGGAACCCGGAATAGCGCATATTATTTACCTTAAAATGAGTATAGCATACTTGCAAAATGTTTCACAAAAAGTGGTTGTGCAAATATGAAAGGTAGTATAATTAAACGTACAAGGAGTATTTTCTGAAATGGATAAGAATACAAGAATCTGCATCATCGGTGCAGGACCTGCCGGTCTCTCTGCAGGTATGTATCTGGAACAGAAAGGATACGATAACTACACAATTTTAGAGAGAAATGATCACGTCGGCGGCAAATGCCATTCTCCGCACTACAACGGCAGACGCTATGAAATGGGCGCCATCATGGGTGTACCTTCCTACTATGCCGTTCATGATGTTGAAGAATTCTGCGGCATTACCCACGACGGTCCGCAGCTGAACCGCAACTACAAGGACAAGACCGGCAAGGTCATTGAGCCGTTTGAGCCGAAGAAGAACCTGACCAAGATTCCGCGTCTTCTGAAGATGAAGAGCGAAGTCAAGAAGCTCGGTGAAATTCTTGAGACAAAATACAAGGGCTATGATGTCAACGGTCACCGCGGCGTTGCCCAGGGAAGATATGACGGCTATGCCGTTACACCGGAACGTGAACCTGTTTCCGGCATCAACGAGAACCTGAAAGACCTGGCGCTGCCGTTCAAGGAATTCTGTGAGAAGAACGGTGTCGAGCTGACCCAGGATATCTGGATCGGACCGTTCACATCCTTCGGATACGGTTACTTTGATGAAATTCCCGCTGCCTATGTTCTGAAATATCTGGACTTCCAGACATGCATGAACTTCGTCAAGATTAACCTTTGGACATGGAAGGAAGGCACACAGTATATCTGGGAATGCCTGAATGACAAGCTGAAGAATCATGCCCGCCTCAACAGCAATATTACAAAGATCGAGCGTAAGGACGGCAAGGTCTATGTAACAGTCAACGGTGAGACGGAAGAATTTGACAAGCTGATCGTTACGGCTCCGCTGCAGTACTTCCCGGACTATGCCGATGCCCGCGAAGACGAGAAGAAGTACTTCTCCAAGATCGAATATGAACGCTATGATGTTCTGGCCGTAGAGACCGAGCCGGAGAATCATCCGGAGATCTCCTATTATGTATTCGACAACATGACACCGGAACGTCTGGGCCATCTGATGGTTTACTACAGAAGATGGAGAGATACCAAGGATCAGGTCATCACGACATATGCACTGCGCAAGCATAAGAATTCCGAAGAAATTCCGTATGAAGTATGCAAGCAGACAGTCCTGAACGACCTGAAGACGATGCACAACCCGGCCAGCAATGTCGTCAATGAACAGTCCTGGTACTATTTCCCGCATGTCTTCACGGAAGACTATGCGGCCGGATGGTATGACGATGTGGAAGCAATGCAGGGCAAGTATGACACATTCTATGCCGGCGAAGTCATGAGCTTCGGCGACATGGATGAGACTGCCGAGTATTCCCGCGAACTCGTCGAACGTTTCTTCTGATCAGTTAAAAATGCCTCTTGTCTGCGGACGGCAGATGAGAGGCTTTTTCAGGAAAGGAAAACCATGAAATTCTATAAAGACCATTATGATGTCATTGTCATCGGCGGTGCCCTGGCAGGAATGAGCGCAGCCATGAGTCTGGCAAAGGAAGGCAAGGATGTTCTGATTCTGGAACGCCATAACCTGCCCGGCGGCATGGCTACCAGCTTTGTCCGCTCCGGCATGGAAATGGAAGCCACCCTGCATGAGATGATGTCCCTGGGACCGAAGGAAGACCCGCTGTATATCCGCAAATATCTGGATGAAATGGGCGTCGTCATCGACTGGCTCCGGGTTCCCGAAGCCTACCGCCTGCTTTCTCATCCGGACGGCATCGACATTACCCTGCATGCCGGCAGAAGGGAAGACGGAACCTGGGTATGCGCCGATGAAATCGATCAGATCTATTCCGGCACAAAGAATGAGATCAACCGTCTTCTGGAACTGTGCAAGAGCATCTATGAATCGGTGCTGTTCCTCAATGAACATACGCTTTCCAAGGCAGAGATGCTTCTGAAGCATGAACCGCTGGTCAAGACCGCAGGCTACAGTGCGAAGGAAGTGCTGGACACGGCCTTTGATCTGCCGCTGAACGTCAAGAAGATCCTCAGTGCCTACTGGATCTATGTCGGTCAGCCGATGAGCAGCCTGCCGTTTACGATCTATGCCTTCCTGATGGCAGACTATATGCAGGGAGGATCCTATGTTGCCAGAGGCTTCTCGCATGAGATGGCAGTGGCCATGGCCGAAAAGTGCGAAGAACTGGGTGTTCAGTTTGAATACGGCCAGAATGTTGAGAAGATCCTTGTCAGAAACAATCATGTCTACGGTGTCAGAACCAGCAGAGGCGATGAGATTCACTGCGATTACATTGCCAGTGCTCCGTATCCGAATACCGTTTACGGCAAAATGATTGAACCGCAGTCGGAAGTTCCCAAGGAAGCCAGACAGTATGCCAATGCAATGCCGATGAGCGTTACCAATTTCAGCGTTGTTCTGCTTCTGGACAAGTCGCCGGAAGAACTGAATATCAGGGACTATTCTGTCTTCTCTTCCGATATTCCGTTCGATACCGATGTCTTCTGGGCAGAAGGAAAGAAGATCGGAAACTGGGACTATCTGACAACGATCTGTCTGAACTATGCCAATCCGGACTGCGTGCCGGAGGGCATGACATCGCTTTCCATTACCTTCCTGCCGCTGCCGGAAGCGTTCCTGGATCTGAAGGCAGACGAATACTTCGAATTCAAGCGCACGGTCGCAAGAGAAATGATCGGCAGGGTATCGAAACATCTCGGTGTTGACCTGATGGAACATATTCAGGAAATCGAAATCGAATCACCGGTCACAATGTCCCACTATACAAGCGACTACAGAGGCGGCATCTACGGCTACCAGCATTCGATGGACAACTCCGTTGTCGGACGTCTGGAAGACGTGGACAAGGAATTCTATATCAAGGGTCTTGTCGGCTGCGCCAGCCATCAGCTGGTCGGTGACGGCATGGCCTGCAATATCAACAACGGCAGGATCGCCACCAAGGCAATTCTGGAATGGATGAAGGAGGCCGGAAAATGAAAGTCAAAGGATTTCTGAAAGATGTCACAGGTGCCTCCCGTGTTACCAATGCCAGAAGAAAGCTGATCAAAAGCGGCAGCTATCTGAATGTTTACAGCGATCCGATCCGGGAAGTTGCCAGAGAGATCCATCCCGATCCGTTCGCTGTTGCGGTGACATCCGTAACGGATGCATCGCCGACCGCAAAGACATTCCGACTGGTACCCAAAGACGGCAAGCTGCCGCCGTTCCAGGCCGGTCAGTATGTGTCTTTCCAACTGCAGATCGGCAGTACGCTGACAACCAGACCGTTCTCGATTTCCAGTGCTCCCTTTGAGGCGAGAAGTGAAGATCCGTTCTTTGAAGTCACGGTCCGCAAAGGAAGGGAAGACGGATTTGTGTCCAACTATTTCTACAATGAAGTAAAGGAAGGCGATGAATTCACCGTCGAAATGCCGTTCGGACAGTTCTTCTGGGAACCGATGCGCGATGCGAAGAATGTTGTCGCTCTGGCCGGCGGATCCGGCATTACCCCGTTTGTCTCGATGGCAAGGGAAATCAATCACGGAACTCTGGATATGAACCTGACAATTCTGTACGGATCTGTTTCTTCCGGGGATATTATTCTGAAGGATGCTCTGGAGAGCGTGCAGAGTGAAAGGGTAAAAGTTGTCAATGTCATTTCCGGCGATGAGGAATATGACGGCGAGAAAGGATTCCTGACGGCTGAACTGATTCAGAAATACAGCGAAGGCGATACCACATACTTTGTATGCGGACCGCTGCCGATGTATCACTTTGTCAGGGGCGAACTGGCAAAGCTGGAGGTTCCGCAAAAACGGATCCGCATGGAAGTGTTCGGAGCACCGGTGGACATCACCAAAGCCGAAGGATATCCGGAATGCGAAGCACAGACCTTCAGGCTGACGGTTGTCAGAGGCATTCATGAAGATGTCATTGACGCTTCTTCCCGGGAATCACTGGCAGTTGCCATGGAACGTGCCGGCATTCCGAACAATACCAGATGCCGCAGCGGTGCCTGCGGATACTGCCGCTGCAAGCTGCTTGAAGGAGATGTATTCGTTCCTTCCGAAGGCGACGGCAGAAGAATGGCAGACAAGATGTATGGCTATGTACATGCCTGCTCTGCATATCCGCTGTCTGACTGCAGAATCAAGGTCATTATCAAATAAGCAATTACAACCAAAACATGAAGAGACCGGGTCAGTTATTGACCGGTCTCTGAAATACAAGGATCCTGCTGTCTGCGGGATCTTTTGGACGAGGCATGGCAATAGTGCCGCTGATGCAATTATGCTAAAATACATTCAGAAAGAATGTTCAGAAGAACATAAAGAGGTCAAGAATGACAACAAGGAAAAAGAATATTCCCTATGAGGAAAGAACCGGAAACGAATCCATCGTTTATTTCACCCGTGACATTTCTCCGGCCGGAATCATGAAGGCCTATGAAAAGGTCAATGCCAATATCTGCGGCAAGGTAGCAATCAAGCTCCACACCGGTGAAAAAGGCGGTCCGAACT
This sequence comes from uncultured Erysipelotrichaceae bacterium, assembly GCA_946537835.1. GTDB lineage: Bacteria > Bacillota_I > Bacilli_A > Erysipelotrichales > Erysipelotrichaceae > Bulleidia. The sequence goes on along the minus strand of CAMNGB010000049.1, from coordinate 432 downwards.
TTACCCCTGCAAGCTGGGTAAAGGAAGTCATGGAAGGTGAAGAAACCCTGAAGAATGCCACGATTGTTGAAACCAATACATTCTACAAAGGTGACCGCTATACAACCGAAGAACATCTTGACACCCTGAAGTACAACGGCTGGGATTTCTGCCCGGTTGACATCATGGACGCAGACGGCACGGTTGATCTGCCGGTCAAGGGCGGCAAGTGGTTTGATCATATGACCCACGGCAAGACCATGGTCGACTATGATTCCATGTTTGTACTGACGCATTTCAAAGGTCATACCATGGGCGGCTTCGGCGGATCCAACAAGAATATCGGCATCGGCTGTGCCGACGGCCGTATCGGCAAGGGCATGATCCATGCCAAGAATGGTGATGACTGGGGTGTCAACGAAGACGAACTGATGGAGAAGATCACCGAGTCCA
>CAMNGB010000048.1 GCA_946537835.1 uncultured Erysipelotrichaceae bacterium | reverse complement strand
GCAGAGGTAATCGAGCCATGGCTAGAAGAACAGGAATAATCGCAAAGCTGATGACTGCCGTATTCCTGGCGGCAGGACTTCTCGGATGCGCCGCGGAAGAAGCAGAAACCCCTCCTGAAGAGACAGCGGAAACAGTGTCTGAAACGGCAGACGGGAATACTGCCGGCAGTATTGTCTTTGCACGGCTGAAGGAAACAAACAGCTGGGAGGAAAACGGGAAAAAGGTCCGTCAGTATGCACTGCAGGTCGTCAATCAGAGCGAAACGGATTTTGCCGGCTGGCAGGTTAGGCTGCAGGCATCGGAACAGGCTGAAATCCGGGATCTGTGGAATGCTGACAGCAGTGTTTCGGAAGGAACTTCCTTTCTTCTGACGCCGAAGGATTACTGTCGGAACATTGCCGCGCATCAGAGCTATTCTGACTGCGGCATGATCATTGCCGGCGGGGAAGTATCCATCGAAGAGATTGCCGTTACAGCCGGAAATGAAACCATCACTCTCAAAAACGGGGAGATGACAAAACAGGAAACGGTGCGTGAACCGGTGCAGGTCACACCCGCAAAGACTGAAAACATCGTCGGGAAGCTGTATCTCGACGGTACGCATATCACCGATGAAAACGGTGAGCCGGTGCAGCTGCAGGGCATCAGCCTGCATGGCATTGCCTGGTTTCCGCAGTATGTAAATAAGGAAACATTTGAAACTCTGCGGGATGACTGGGGTGTAAATCTGATCCGTATTCCGGTATATACTGCCGAATACGGCGGCTACTGCAGCGGCGGTGATCAGCAGGAACTGAAGAGACTTGTCGATGAAGGCGTGCAGGCCTGCAGTGAGCTCGGTCTGTATGTGATCATTGACTGGCATATTCTTTCTGACAATGATCCGACGATGAATGAAGAGGAGGCAGTCCGCTTCTTTGATGAAATGTCTCAGAGATACAGGGATTTTGACAATGTCATCTTTGAAATATGCAATGAGCCGCAGAACAGTCCCTGGGATACGGTGATCCGGCCGTATGCAGAAAGAATTCTGAAGGTGATCCGTGACAACGGCAGTGATGCCCTGGTGATTGTCGGCACCAATACCTGGTCGCAGGATATTCAGGAAGTCATCGGCTCACAGATCGAAGATGACCGGGTTCTCTATGCCATGCATTTCTATGTTTCCACACATAAGGATGAACTGAGGGAAAGGCTTCAGACGGCATATGACAGCGGCGTCCCGGTATTTGTCAGCGAATGCGGCATCTCGGAGGCAAGCGGCAGCGGCAGTATCGACTATGACAGTGCCGATGCCTGGTTTTCGCTTCTGTACCGGAATCAGATTCCGTTTGCCGTATGGAATCTCTCCAACAAAGATGAGACATCGGCATTGATTTCACCGGAATGCGAAAAGATATCCGGCTGGAACGAAGAAGAACTGAGCGAATCCGGAAAATGGATCTCGGCTTTGATCAGACAGAATCAAAAATGACCCGCAGGTCATTCGATAATTACAAACGCTGTTGCATAATCCTGCTCACCGGTTACCGAGAGCAGGATTTTTGATACCTCTGCTTCCTTCATCAGTGCTTCGATCTCTTCGGTGATATGGATATAGGGAGATCCGTCTTCATGATGCAGTGTCTCCACGATCCGCAGGTCAAAATGCTTTTTCTTCAGAAGCGGAGCCAGTGCCTTGTATACGGCTTCCTTGGCCGCAAATCTTCCGGCATAGTATTCTGCCTTCCGGAAATTCTGCGGGGCATTGCGGTTTTCGGCTTCCGTAAAGGTATGCCGGAAAAATGCTTCCTCGTTATTGTCCAGAAGCTTCTTGATGCGCGGGATGTAGACGGTATCAATGCCGATATTCCTTGTCATACCAATATCATAAACAATGGCGCGGAAAAAGGGAAACCGGACAGGGCTTGTCATCTGAATTTTTCTGCTATAATAAAAGTACGAATTGCGGGTGCATTCCCCGCAAGTTCAAGCATTCTCGCCGAAATGTGTGTATGGCTTCACACAATAATGGAAGGAGGCCGGGGATGTGCGTGAATGTGTCGCATCCGTGCGATCTGAACGCCGCTTATTATTGAAAAAAGACCTGCAGATGCAGTCATTCCTGCGCAGGCCTTTTTTTATGCCGCAGTCCGGAAAACCCGACATATTGCAATGCATGTCGTAAAAACAGACCTTCAGAAACGGTTGATCGGCATCAAAAATGTAAATGTTTTCAGAAACTGAAATATTTTCATGAAATTTGAAAGAAATGTGTAAATTTGGTGTTGAAATTGAAAAACACTGCAAATATAATGATTTCATTCAACTAAACTAGAAAAGCGAGGGAAGAAAAATGAAGTTCAGTAAATTTGCTAAGGGAGGATTAGCCGCTGTTATGGCTATGGGCATGATGGCCTGCAGCAACGGCGGTGCATCCGGTACAGCTTCCACAACACCTGCAGAAGGCGATGCCGCTGCAATCAAACTCGGTTTCTCCGGCCCGCTGACAGGCGACGCTTCCGTTTACGGTCTGGCTGTTCAGCACGCTGCTGAAATTGCTGTCGAAGAAGTTAACGCCATGGACGGCGTCAAATTCTCTCTGAACGCACAGGATGACCAGGCAGATCCGGAAAAGGCAGTTTCCGCCTATAACGCTCTGATGGACTGGGGCATGCAGGTTGCAATGCTGACAGTTACATCCGGTGCCGGTCAGGCAGTTGCTCCCTACTATCAGAAGGACAACGTTTTCGGTCTGACACCGTCGGCTTCCTCTACAGGTGTCATCTACGCAGATGCTGAAAACAATGCAAATCCTTTCGGTACAGTATTCCAGATGTGCTTTACTGATCCGAACCAGGGTACCGCATCTGCCGACTATCTGAAAGAACATACAGAACTCGGCACAAAGATCGCTGTCATCTACAGAAGTGATGACAACTATTCCACAGGTATCTATAACACATTCATGGCTGAAGCAAAGGCAAAGGGTCTTGACGTTGTCTCTGATGCAGCTTTCGTAAATTCCGATACAGACTATTCTGTACAGGTCAAGCAGGCTGCTGATGCCGGCGCTGATATCTTATTCCTTCCAATTTACTATCAGCCGGCATCTCAGATCCTGGTTGAAGCAAACAAGCAGGGCTACAAACCGACCTTCTTCGGATGCGACGGTATGGACGGCATTCTCTCGCTTGAGAATTTCGATACAAGCCTGGCTGAAGGCTTATACATGCTGACACCGTTCTCTGCCGATGCAGCGGATGAAAAGACAAAGAATTTTGTGGCCAAGTATCAGGAAAAATACGGCGAAGTTCCGAACCAGTTCGCTGCTGACGCATATGACTGTGTCTATGCCCTCAAGCAGGCATGCGACGCTGCCGGCGTAACAGCTGATATGTCCGCTGCAGATATCACATCTGCAATGGTCAGCCAGTTCACATCCATGACATTCGATGGCATTACCGGCACATCCATGACATGGTCCAAGACGGGTGAAGTTTCCAAGGACCCGAAGGCAGTCGTTATTCAGAACGGCGTTTATGTAAGCGTAGCAGACTGATCTGCAGCCAGAGCATTTGCTGAGAAAGGTTGCCAATGTTAATTAATATTGGTAACCTTTATTTGTTTATTTATATATAAGGAGGAGTTCTTTATATGGCTTTTCTTTCATACCTGATCAGCGGTCTCGGCCTGGGAAGTGTCTACGCCATTATTGCCCTTGGGTACAGTATGGTCTACGGCATTGCCAAGATGCTGAACTTTGCCCACGGTGATGTCATCATGGTCGGCGCATATGTTTCGTTCTTCGCCATGACCGTTGCCGGTGTGCCGTTTGCGGTCAGCGTTCCGGCTGCCGTTCTTGTGTGCACACTGCTCGGCATGACGGTAGAGCGGCTGGCTTACAAGCCGCTGCGCCAGGCATCCAGTCTGGCGGTCCTGATCACTGCCATCGGCGTCAGTTATTTCCTGCAGAATGGTGCCCAGCTGCTGTGGGGTTCGGATACAAAGATCTATCCGACAATTCTGCCCGGTGCCGTATCACTGTTCGGCGGCCAGCTGTCAGTTTCCTATCTGACAATCGTTACGATCCTGACCTGTATTCTGATCATGGTCTGCCTGATGCTGTTCATCAACAAGACCAGAACCGGAAAGGCAATGCGTGCCTGTTCGGAAGACAAGGGTGCCGCAACACTGATGGGCATTAATGTCAACAAGATCATTTCCATTACCTTTGCGATCGGATCCGGTCTTGCGGCCATCGCTGCCGTGCTTCTTTGTGCAACCTATCCGTCCGTTTATCCGACACTGGGATCCATGCCCGGCATCCGCGCCTTTACTGCGGCTGTTTTCGGCGGCATCGGTTCGATTCCCGGTGCTTTTCTGGGCGGTCTTCTGCTGGGGGTCATCGAAACATTCGCCAAGGCATATATTTCCACCCAACTGTCTGATGCCATCGTTTTTGCGGTGCTGATCATCGTGCTGCTGATCAAGCCGACCGGACTGCTCGGTCACAAGATCAGCGAGAAAGTGTGAGGACTGCAGAATGAACAAGGTTATCAATACATTATTCAATCCCAAGGTCCGCAGCCGTACGATCAGTTTCCTGGTTGTCATTGCCGCCTATGTCATACTGACACTGCTGTCTGCGACCGGTCATCTGAGCCGTCTGTTTACGTCTCTGCTGGTTCCGGTCACTGCCTATATCGTGGCAGCCATCGGCCTGAACCTGAATGTCGGCATCTCCGGTGAACTGAATCTCGGCCAGGCCGGCTTCATGAGCATCGGTGCCTTCAGTGCCGTTGTGGTTTCCGGAGTCCTTCAGGCAGCCGGTGTCGGCGACATCCTGCGCCTGATCATCTGCATGGCTGCCGGAGCTCTGATCGCTGCCCTGATGGGATGGCTGATCAGTATTCCGGTCCTGAAGCTGCAGGGTGACTATCTGGCAATCGTTACACTTGCATTCGGACAGATCATCATGTCGCTGCTGAACAACAGCTATGTCGGCATCGACAGCAAGGGACTTCATTTCGCTTTCGTCAACAATACGATCCAGATGGAACAGGGCGGCAGACTTCTGATCAGCGGCCCGATGGGTGCCACCGGGGTCGGCATCGCCTCGACATTCACGGCCGGATTCGTTCTGGTGCTGATTGCCCTGGCGGTAGTCTATAACCTGATGTACAGCCGCAGCGGCCGTGCCATCATGGCATCCCGCGACAACCGGATCGCTGCCGAATCCGTCGGCATCAAGGTGTCCCAGGCCAAGACACTGGCATTTGTGACAGCTTCCTGTCTGGCCGGTGCAGCCGGTGCGCTGTATGCCCTGAACTATTCTTCCTTTGCGGCAACGAAGTTTGATTTCAACAACTCGATTCTGCTGCTGGTATATGTTGTTCTGGGCGGCCTCGGCAATATGACCGGAACAGTCATCGCAACAACACTGCTGGTCGTGCTGCCGGAAATGCTGCGCTTCCTGCAGAATTACCGCATGCTGATCTATGCGATCGTGCTGATTGTGATCATGCTTGTATCCAACAATGAATTCCTGCGTCTGCGCATGCAGATGCTGCGGACAAGGCTGAAGAAGAAAGGAGCGGAAGCAGATGAGTGAGAAAACAAATCAGGCTCCGGTCCTGGAAGTAACGGATCTCGGTATTGATTTCGGCGGTCTGACAGCCGTCAATGACCTGAACCTGACCGTGTATCCGAATGAAATCGTCGGTCTGATCGGACCGAACGGTGCCGGCAAGACAACGGTCTTCAATATGCTGACAAAAGTCTATCAGCCGACCCGCGGAACCATAAAGCTGAACGGACAGGATACCGCCAAGATGACAACGATCGATGTCAATAAGGCAGGCATCGCCCGTACCTTTCAGAACATCCGTCTGTTCATGAACATGAGTGTTCTCGACAATGTTCTGACCGGCATGCACAACGAGATCACCTACGGCAATGTCAGTGCCATCTTCCGTCTTCCCAAGTATTACCGGGAAGAGAAGGAAAAGAGCGAGAGGGCAATGGAACTTCTGAAGATCTTCGGCCTTGAAAAAAAGGCAGATCTGATTGCCGGCAACCTGCCGTACGGTGAACAGAGGCGTCTGGAAATTGCCAGAGCTCTGGCAACCCGTCCGAAACTTCTGCTTCTGGATGAACCGGCAGCCGGCATGAATCCGCAGGAAACAGAAGAACTGATGAATACCATCCGCTTTGTGCGCGATCATTTCCATATCGCCGTACTGCTGATCGAACATGATATGAAGCTTGTCATGGGTATCTGCGAGCGGATCACCGTACTGAATTTCGGTATGATGCTGACACAGGGCACTCCGGACGAAATCCGTTCCAATCCGGATGTCATCAAAGCCTATCTGGGGGAGTGACCGTATGCTGAAAGTAGAAAATCTGGTAGTGAAATACGGCATGATCGAAGCCATCAAAGGCATTTCCTTTGAAGTCAATGACGGTGAGATCGTGACCCTGATCGGCTCCAACGGTGCCGGCAAAACAACAACAATGCAGACCATTTCCGGACTGCTCAAGCCCGCTTCCGGTTCGGTTCTGCTGGACGGTGTGGATCTGACAAAGACGGCACCGCACAAGATCGTTCCGATGGGCCTGGCACAGGTTCCGGAAGGAAGACGTGTCTTTGCCCAGCAGACAGTTGCCGAAAATCTGGAACTCGGCGCCTACTGCCGCCGTGACAAGGAAGGCATCAGGGCAGATATGGAAAATGTCTATGAACTCTTTCCGCGTCTGCGCGAACGCAAAAACCAGCTGGCAGGAACCCTGTCGGGCGGCGAGCAGCAGATGCTTGCCATGGCCAGGGCACTGATGGCAAAACCGAAGATCATGCTGATGGATGAACCGTCCATGGGACTTTCACCGCTGCTGGTCAAGGAAATCTTCCGCATCATCGAAGATATCAACCGCCAGGGAACAACGGTTCTTCTGGTCGAACAGAATGCCAAAATGGCATTGGCAATCGCCGACCGTGCATATGTTCTGGAAACTGGTAAAATAATATTGGAAGGCACCGGTGCAGAACTGGCTGCCAGTGAACAGGTAAGAAAGGCTTATCTGGGAGGGTAAATCATAATATGTACGTAAAAGACCATATGACGAAAGATCCGAAGACGATTACAGCCGATACTTCGGTGCTGAAAGCACTGGAAATCATGGGCAGCAATCACTTCCACCGTCTGCCGGTCGTTGACGGCAGCGGCAGACTGATCGGACTGGTAACAGAAGGGCTTGTTTCGGAAACATCCGGAAAGAACTCGACGTCGCTTTCAATTTATGAACTGAACTATCTTCTGTCCCGCACCAAGGCAAGCGATATCATGATCACGGATGTCAAGATGATCACTCCGAATGTATTCCTTGAGGAAGCTGCTTCGGTGATGCTGGACAATGCCATCAACGTTCTTCCGGTTGTTGACGATGATAAGAAGGTCGTCGGCATCATCACCGAAAAGGATATGTTCCAGGCATTTGTCGAACTGATGGGCTATCATCATCAGGGAACGAAGTTTGTGATCAGCTGTGAAGATGTCCCGGGCATTTTTGCCCATATTGCCAATCTCTTTGCCGAGAATGACGCAAACCTGGAATCGGTTGCCGTCTATCACAGCGAAGAGCGCGGCACAGAGGTCGTTGTCAAGGCAACCGGTGAAATCCCGGTTGAAAACATGACGGATATTCTGAAAAATGCCGGGTTCAATGTCACACGTGTGATACAGACGACAAAAGAAGGCAAGGTTGTTGTCTTTCACTGAGAAATGAACTGTTCACTTAGTGGACAGTTTTTTCTTATGGGCGTATGATTATCTGAAGTTAGCGAAGACTGACCGGAGGTGATATATGCTCAACATACTGATCGGAATCCTCATTCCGCTGCTCGGGACGACTCTCGGTGCGGCAATGGTATTCATACTGAAAGACGAAATATCAGGCGGCCTGCAGAAGATACTGACCGGCTTTGCGGCCGGTGTCATGACAGCGGCTTCTTTCTGGAGCCTCCTGCAGCCGTCCATTGAACAGGCAGAAGGGATGGGTAAATTTGCCTTCATTCCTGCTGCAGCCGGTTTTCTTGCCGGCATCTTTTTCCTGCTGGTGCTGGATGTTATTACGCCGCATATTCATATGGACAAAAGTGCCGAAGGTCCGAAGAGTACACTTTCCAGGACAGCCCGCATGATTCTGGCTGTTACGCTTCACAATATTCCGGAAGGCATGGCGGTCGGGGTTGTGCTGGCCGGATGGCTGAACGGACAGGCAGGAATCAGCTTTGCGTCTGCTCTGGCGCTTTCAATCGGCATTGCCATTCAGAACTTTCCCGAAGGTGCCATTGTTTCGATGCCTCTGAAGGCAGAAGGCATGAGCCGGGGAAAGACATTTTTCTGGGGCTTCCTTTCCGGTGCAGTGGAACCGCTCGGAGCCCTGGCTACCATTCTGTTTACCGGTCTGGCATCGGCCGTCCTGCCGTATTTTCTTTCTTTTGCGGCCGGTGCAATGATGTATGTCGTCATTGAAGAACTGGTGCCGGAAATGGCGGAAGGCAGGCATTCCAATAACGGGACGATTGCCTTTGCGCTCGGCTTTGTCATCATGATGATTCTTGATGTTGCCCTCGGATAATGTATATAATGCCGTGGTAACAGGAGATTCATCGATATGAACGATATTGTATTTTATGTAATGGATGCCGGCGTCTTCGTCATGTTTGCATATATGCTGTGGCGTTCCCAAAGCATTGTGATCCCGGCCAAAGTGAGCGGAAGATTGCTTGTGGCAGGAATGTTCATGCTGCTGGGGGCGGCTGGATTTCTCAATTACCGTACGCCGTTTACCTGGATCCAGCTGGCGTTTATGGCACTGATTGCCGGTATGTACATGATGCTGAAAAGCGGTCTGAGCGAAGACGGAATCATCATGACCGGCTCATTCATTTCCTATGACAAGGCCGGCCGCATTACCCTGTATAAAAAGGATCACTTCATCAGTTTTCATTCCCGCGGCAACCGTGTCGATCTGCATTTTGAGGAAGGTCAGATGGATGAAGTCCGTGCCTGGCTGAAAAAGCATGCCTCAAAAGGCATCACAAACAGCTGAAAACCGTAAAAAAATCACATAAAAAACACATAGCTGTGTTAATATACTTCCATATTGTTAGAAAGCAGGAGTTTCATGGCAAGACAGAAGGATTATTTTTCATTTGAATCAATCAGGGACAAAGAAGGAAACGTGATCTGTTATCACGTAACAATGATCGGAACGATCGAATATGACGGTGTTGCCAGACTGCGCACGGATTTCGGAGCCAACGAGGACCAGAAGATGGCATTCGGACGTCTTACCATCTGCGGTCTGGACAAGAAAATCAAGGTATTTACCAATGAACTGAACTGCCGTATCTATTACCATTCCTACAGCGAAGAAAACGGATCCACCGATATCATCAGCTATTCCGCCAAGGACTGGCGGGCTGATGAAGCATATGAATTCAAGGAAGGTGACCGGGTGCTGATCGAAGGAAGGGCATATGTCAGGGCAGTTTCCGATAAATATCCCGACCGTCTGCCGGAAGTCAGCGTGACGGCAACAGGACTGTTCCTGCTGGGCCGCAGACGCTTCCAGAGCATGAACAGCGGTCTGATTCCGCAGAAGTAAGTCAAAGCATGGCTTTGGCTTTTTTTTCTGCTGTGCGACAATGGTATTGAGCAGTATATGCAGCAGGAGTCTTTATGGATTATATAAAAAAAGATTTTGCCGAAATTCTGTATACGAGGGAACAGATCCGGCAGCGGGTGGAAGAACTGGGAAGACAAATCACTGCCGATTATGACGGAAAGCATCCGATCGTGGTCTGTATTCTGAAGGGAGCAGGCATGTTCATGGCCGATCTGATCAGAGAAATAAGGACACCAATCAACATTGATTTCATGGCCGTTTCAAGCTACGGCAGCGGCACCGAATCCAGCGGTGTCATAAAGATCAAAAAAGATATGGACCGGAATCCGGATGGACGTCATATCCTGATTGTCGAAGATATCGTCGATACCGGCAGGACCCTTTCCCGTCTGAAAGAAGAACTGGAGAAAAGAGGGGCTGTCAGTGTAAAGATCTGCACCTTCCTGAACAAGCCGTCCCGCCGCGTCATACCGGTGCAGGTGGATTACTGCGGCTATGAAGTGGGCGACGAATTCATTGTCGGATACGGCATTGATTATGATGAACGCTACCGCAATGTGCCTTTCATCGGCACCCTGAAGCGGGACATCTATGAAAATAAATAAACGGCTGTCAGATGACAGCCGTTCTGCTTACTGATAGGGCCAGGGAATCGAATCATCGATCGGGCAGACATAGGTCTCGCCGTTCAGTGATGTCCTGAATTCTTCTTTTGCGGCTTCGATGCGGGAAGGATCCTTCATCAGCTTGTATGTGCCGAGTGCCATGACCTTGGCAGCCCTCAGCATGCCTTTCATACCGATGGAGTGACCGGAAGAAGCGGTCATCATCCAGCTGTGGCCGGCCGAGAGAGAAGAAGCCGTGCATTCATTGACCTGGAATCCCGGACAGATATATTCGACATCGCCGTAGTCGGTGGATCCGAAGACGGGATCGGTGCGGAGTGTCTGATCCTCATAGTCGAGCGGCAGTGTTTTGCCGGGGACATAGGAAGGTGACTTCTGGTTGATCTCATCGGCGAACTTCAGTTCTTCTTCGGTATATGTGTTGAGAGGAACTTCGGCCCTTGCCTCCTGGATCGCTTCGGCGATGACATGATTCTGCAGGGTCGGATACAGACCTCCGAGACGGGTAATGACGGCTTTGGTGTCCGTCATGGTGGCTGCACCTTCGGCACAGCGGCAGACTCTTTCATAGGCGTCGACCGTTGCCTTGCGGGAGAGGGCACGGATGAAATATCTGGCTGCCGCGTAGTCGGGAACGATATTCGGAGCCAGACCGCCGTCGGTAATGGTATAGTGCATGCGCACATCGTCAGTGACATGTTCGCGCAGGAATTCAACGCCGATATTCATCAGCTGCAGGGCATCCAGGGCACTGCGTCCCATGTAGGGAGCTCCTGCCGCATGCGCCGTGCGGCCGTGGAATTCCACTTTCAGGCCTTCCACGCCGGTATGGGAACCGACGGTGTCATGGGAAGAGGAAGCGGGATGCCAGGCAATCGTAAAGTCGCATTCATAGAAAGCACCCTGTTTTGCCATCAGGCCCTTGCCGAGCAGCTGTTCTTCCGCCGGACAGCCGTAGAAGACAACAGTGCCGGGCAGATTGTCTCTGATCATTGCCTCCTTCAGGGCAATGCAGGCACCCAGACATCCGACGCCGAGCAGGTTATGGCCGCAGCCATGTCCGTCGCCGCCTTCAACAACGGGATTCTGATAACTGCAGAGCTGCTGGGAAAGACCGGGCAGGCAGTCATATTCGGCGCAGAAGCCGACAACAGGATGACCGCTTCCGTATACGGCTCTGATGCAGGTCGGCATATCGTAGGCACCGACTTCGGTTTCAAAGCCGTTGTCGCGCAGAACCTGAGCAGTCCATTCCACCGCTTTTGTTTCCTTCCAGCCCATTTCCGGATGGTTCCAGATCTTTGCCGCCAGATCTGTCAGTTCATCGGCATGGCTGTCAATGGTATTGATGATTACATCTTTCATAAGAATAGAATCCTTTCCGATTACCAATATCATATCCGAACCGATCTGCATATGCATTTGAGATGATACACAAATAATGAATATTTCGTATATAATATGAGGGCTGTAACAACGGAGGCAGAATGGTATGAATGATATCAGTGCAAAAATTGTCGGCGCTCTGAAAGAAGTGCTGAAAGAGACATATGAATTTGAGGCGGAAGACGGAATTCTCAGCATTGAAATTCCCAAGGATCCGAAAATGGGAGACTACTCCTCAACCTGTGCCATGCGTCTGGCAAAGACTCTGCATCAGAACCCGAAGGTCATTGCAGAGACGATTGCCGACGGGCTGAAAGACAGGCTGCCGGAGGCAGAGAGCATTGAAATTGCCGGTCCCGGATTCATCAATTTCCGGATGAAGAAGGCGGCGCTGGCTTCGGTGATCAATACCATCCTCGATGCCGGTGAGAACTACGGACACAATGACAGCGGAAACGGGAAAAAGATCCTGGTGGAATGGGTCAGTGCCAATCCGACCGGTGATCTGCACTGCGGCCATGCCAGAAATGCGGCCTGGGGTGACAGTATCTGCCGCCTGCTGGAAGCCAGCGGCTGGGATGTGCTGAGAGAATACTATGTCAACGATGCCGGCAATCAGATCGTCATGCTGGGAGAATCGCTGATTTCCAGATACTTTGAATACTTCGGAAAGGAATATCCGCTGCCGGAAGACGGCTATCATGCCCAGGATGTCAAGGATATCGCCTGTGACATTGCCCGTCAGGACGGTGACAGATGGCTTGATGCCGATCCGAAGGAACGCCTCGAATACTTCAAGAATGAAGGCAAGGCAAGAGAACTGAAAAAGATCGATGCCGATCTGAAACTGTACGGAGTCCGCATTGATTCCTGGATGCATGAGACACTGTTCTATGCCAATAACAGGGAACGGATCAACGCCTGCCTGCAGCGCATGAAGGACATGGATCTGACCTATGAAAAAGACGGTGCACTCTGGTTCAAGAGCACCGAATACGGCGATGACAAGGACCGTGTCCTGGTCAAGAGTGACGGCACGCTTTCCTACATGACACCGGATATTGCCAACCATGTATATAAAGTGGAGCGCGGCTATCCGCTTCTGGTCGATCTCTGGGGTGCCGATCACCACAGCTATGTGACGAGAATGAAGGCTGCCCTCAAGGCGCTCGGCTATCCGGAAGGAACACTGCAGGTCGATCTGATCCAGATGGTCAGAATGGTGGAAGACGGAGTGGAAGTCAAGATGTCCAAGCGTACCGGCAATGCCATCACCATCCGTGAACTGTGCGAGGATGTCGGCGTCGATGCGGCAAGATGGTTCTTTGTGTCCAAGGATGTGGCAACGCATATGGACTTTGACATGAAGCTTGCCAGAACCCGTTCCAACGACAACCCGGTGTACTATGCCCAGTATGCCTATACCCGCATGTACAATATCCTGCACAAGGAAGGCACACCGGAATTCACCCGCGAAGACAGCTATGATCTGCTTACGGAAGCACACGAGACGGAGATGCTGAAGCTGATTGCCGAATTCCCCAAGACAGTTGCCGAATCGGCAAAGAACAGAACGCCGAACCGCATCTGCAACTTCTGCCAGCAGCTGTCCCGTGAATTCCACAGCTATTACAACAGCTGCCGCGTCAGCGATCCGGAGAATCCGGAACTGACCAACCAGAGACTCGGACTGGTATCGGCTGTCATGGTAACAATGAAGAATGCACTGGATCTGATCGGTGTCAGTGCTCCCGAGAAAATGTAATCATCAGGCAGTATGGAAACATACTGCTTTTTCTGTGCATTTTTGTTAAAAAAAACAATTGTTCAGTTACAATGAAAGAACATGAAAAGTCTGAAGACATACCTGCAGCCATGGATGAAGATGATTGCCCTCGGCTTTACGATCAAGGTCACCGGAACCTTTCTGGAACTGTTTCTGCCGCAGATACTTTCCCGTATCATCGACGATATTGTTCCGGCCGGTGATATGAATCAGATCGTTCTCTGGGGCAGCGTCATGGGAATTGCGTCACTGCTGGCGCTGATTTTCAATGTACTGGCAAACCGCAATGCCTCCAAGGTTGCCCGCAATGTAACGCAGAATATCCGCCATGACCTGTTTGACAAGGCACTGTATCTGACCTGTGAAAAGACAGATGCCTTTACCATACCTTCCATAGAAAGCAGACTGACATCCGATACCTACAACATGCA
>CAMNGB010000047.1 GCA_946537835.1 uncultured Erysipelotrichaceae bacterium | reverse complement strand
GGGCGCCGACCTTGGCAATCAGCGGTTCCGGAACCTTGAAGAGTTCGCCGTATCTGTGATTCATGCGCATGGCAACATCTCTTGTCAGTTCAACATGCTGCTTCTGGTCTTCGCCGACCGGTACATAATCAGGATCATAGAGAAGAATGTCAGCCGCCATCAGAGCCGGGTAGGTATAGAGACCGCCGGAAAGGTTGCGTTCGCCCTTGGCCTGCTTGTCCTTGAACTGGGTCATGCGGTTCAGTTCGCCCATATAGGTATGGCAGCACATGATATAGCCGAGCTGGGCATGGGCTCTGACATCGGTCTGCAGGAAGATCGTTGCCTTTTTCGGATCCAGTCCGCATGCCAGATACAGGGCGACACAGTCACGCAGGTTGGTATGAAGTTCTTCCGGATCCTGCGGAACGGTAATGCAGTGCAGGTTGGCGATGAAGGCGAACATCTCGTATTCATCCTGGTATTCGACAAAGTGCTTCAGGGCGCCGATGTAGTTGCCCAGATGAAGCTGACCGGTTGGCTTGATGCCTGATAACATTCTTTTCATACATTGCTCCTTATAACAAAAAAGCCCTTCAATGAAGGGACGCATTACGCGCGGTGCCACCCGACTTATCCGCTGTGTGAGCGGATCACTTGAAGGGGATAACGGTCCCGCCGCATTTCTTTTACAAAACGGTGCTCCCGGGTTCCAGCGCATCATCCGGTATGGACAGCTCTCATCAGCCGCTGCCTTTCTGAACAGGGAGAGAAGATGATGCTTGCGCCCGATCACTGCCAGTCCATTAAATCATATTTCAGGGCTGTTTTCAAGAATCCCGAAACCCTATTGACGTACATGCTATAATGTCGTATAGAAAGGAGAATAATATGATTGTAGTATATACTTCTCCGGGATGTGCCAGCTGCCGCAAGGTCAAGCAATGGCTGAAAGACAGGGAACTTCCCTTTATAGAAAAAAACATTTTCAAAACTCTCCTCAACAACAATGAAATCAAACATCTTCTGATGCGCAGCGAAAACGGAAGTGATGATATTATCTCCAAACGCAGCAAGATCATTCAGGAAAGCAATATCGATATCGATGCCATGACAACCGATCAGCTGATCAGTTTCATCAGACAGAATCCGAGTGTCCTCAAGCGTCCCATCATTCTTAACGAAAACAGCTTTCAGGTAGGCTACGACGAAGAGGAAATTGCCATCTTTGTGCCGCAGGAACTGCGCAAGGTTGCCGACAAGGCCTGCTGCAACAGCTGCCCCAGCTACAAGGCATGTGAAAGTATCAGAGAAACGGAAGAAGCCGCGGAAGTGTGAACATCCGTGCACGGCTTCTTCTTTTTTTGTATAATTGTTCCATATGAAAATACTTGTTGGTTTATCCGGCGGTGTCGACAGCGCCGTCGCTGCATATCTTCTGAAGGAACAGGGCCATGATGTGACCTGTGCTTTCATGCGCAACTGGGATTCCCTGGCAAATGATGACTTCAGCGGCAATCCCACCCTCAATGATCCGATCTGTCCGCAGGAGGCGGACTACAATGATGCGGCTGCTGCGGCTGAAAAGCTTGGTCTGCCGCTGCTGAGAATCGATTTCATCAAGGAATACTGGGATGATGTCTTCAGGACCTTTCTTGAGGAATACAGAAGAGGCCGTACGCCGAATCCGGATATTCTCTGCAACCGCTATATCAAATTCGACAGCTTCATGAAGTTTGCGAATGCGCAGGGATTTGAAACGGTCGCAACCGGTCACTATGCAAAAAACGGCATCGAAGACGGCAGGGCCGTACTGATGAAGGCAGATGACAGAAACAAGGACCAGTCCTATTTCCTGGCTGAAATCAGAAGAGAAGTTCTGGATCATGTCATTTTTCCGCTCGGCTCGATTGACAAGCCGCAGGTTAGAAAGATTGCCGAAGAACTGGATCTTTCGATCGCAAAGAAGAAGGATTCCACCGGCATCTGCTTTATCGGCGAAAGGCATTTCCGCCAGTTCCTCAGCAATTATCTGCCGATGAAGCCGGGAAAGATCCTGAATATATCCGACGGCAGGGAAGTCGGCAGGCATCAGGGCGTCATGTATTATACGATCGGACAGCGCAAGGGACTGGATATCGGCGGCATCGGACCGTTCTTCGTCATCGGCAAGAATGTTGAAAAGAACGAACTGTATGTAACTGATTCCTCCCATGAGGAATGGCTTTACAGCGACAGCTGCACGATCATTGACGTCAACTGGCTGGCAGACAGAAAGCTGCCGCTTTCATGCAGTGCCAAATTCCGCTACCGTCAGGCCGACAATCCGGTAACGATTGAGATGAATCCCGACGGCAGCCTGACAGCATCCTATCCGCAGCTGATACGTTCCGTGACACCGGGACAGGAAGCGGTCATTTATGACGGTGACACTGTCATCTGCGGCGGCAAGATCGACAGAATCTACAGGAAAGGGGAAGATCTTCAGGAAAAGATACTTTCCGTGTTTATATGACTGTTGTGAACGAAAATCTGATCCGTCTGAACGGCAAATTCACCTATATTCTTTTCAGAAATGAAGAGAATTTTTATACTGTCGCAAAGTTCCGCATCAATGACGAACGGGAGAGGGTCATTACCGTGACCGGCATCCTTCCGGAAGTGCAGACAGATGTGCTGTACAACATTGACGGAAACTACACCGAGCATCCCCGCTACGGCATGCAGTTTCAGATACAGGCATGCGAAAAGCCACTGCCGGAAGAAAGGGAAGGCATCATCCGCTTCCTTTCCGGCATTCAGTTTTCCGGCATCGGCAG
Organism: uncultured Erysipelotrichaceae bacterium; assembly: GCA_946537835.1. Classification (GTDB taxonomy): domain Bacteria; phylum Bacillota_I; class Bacilli_A; order Erysipelotrichales; family Erysipelotrichaceae; genus Bulleidia. The sequence goes on along the minus strand of CAMNGB010000047.1, from coordinate 11,794 downwards.
GAAGACGGCAGAAAAGGTCGTAACTGCCCTGGGAGAAGACTGTCTGGAAATGATCCGGGCGGATGAAGATGTACTTTTTACCGTGCCCGGTCTCAGTGAAAAGCAGATCATGGCAATCAGGGAAGGGATGCGGCAGAGTGATGACGGCCTTGAGGAACTGGTCCGCTTCCTGAATATTCACGGCATCGGCATGCGCAATCTGGTGCGTCTGAACAAGGTTTACGGCAAGGATGCACTCAGACGCCTGAAGGAAGATCCGTACCGCATCATCCGTGACTGTGACGGTTTCGGATTTGCGACAGCCGACAAGATCGGAGCTTCGCTGGGGATCCCCAGAGATGATGAACGGAGGCTTTCCGCTCTTCTTGTTTCAGCCTGCAGCGATGCCTGCATGAGCAGCGGCAATTCCTATGTCAGACTGGAATCATTTGAAGACTATTTCCGGCGCATCAGCGATCATGCGGACTGTGATTTTGAACAGCTTCTTAATGACGCCGTATTTGACGGTCAGCTGATCCGGGAGGAAAACCGCATCTATCCGAAAGTGCAGTATGACAGCGAGCGTTTCATCGCTTCCTTTCTGGCCGGTTTTCCGTACCGGGATATGGATCCGGCCGATCCCGATCAGGTACATTCCTGCCTGGATCAGATGCAGGAAGAAATCGGCATCCGGTATGACGAAAAGCAGACCGAAGCGATCGAAACATTCTTCAGGGAATCCTGCATGATCATCACCGGCGGCCCCGGTACCGGCAAGACCACGATCATCCGGGCACTGGTGCATCTTTTCAGGGAAATGTATCCGGACGGGGAAGTGATCTGTGCGGCGCCGACCGGCAGAGCTGCCAAACGACTGGCAGAACTGACACAGACAAATGCCGCAACCATTCATTCGATTCTGCAGTGGGATCTGGAATCCAATACATTCGGAAAGAATGAAGAGGATCCGCTGGCAGGTGATCTGCTCATCATTGATGAGTTTTCGATGGTCGATGCCTATCTGTTCAGCAGCCTGCTGCGGGCATCCCATACGGTGCGAAAGATCTGCATCATCGGTGATGAAGACCAGCTTCCGAGCGTCGGTCCCGGCTGTGTGCTGCGCGACATGATCGCATCTGAGGCATTCCCGCTGATCAGGCTGAATCATATCTACCGTCAGGAAAGCGGCAGCGGCGTCATTGCCCTTGCCCATGACATCAACAGCGGTCAGCTGCAGGACAGTTATTCCCAGGATATCGGCTTCTATGAATGCCGCCGCCAGGATATCCGCAGCGGCATCATTGAAATTGTCCGCAATGCCCTGGAGAAAGGATATTCGCTGGATGATGTGCAGGTTCTTTCACCGATGTACAACGGTGCGGCCGGCATTGATGTTCTGAACAATGCCCTGCAGGAAGTATTCAATCCGCCTTCAGAGGACAGACGCGAGATCCGCATCGGCTATACGACATTCCGGGAAGGGGACAAGATCCTGCAGCTGAAGAATCAGCCGGATGACAATGTATTCAACGGTGATATCGGCGTTCTGGCCGAAATCGTTGATGCGAAAGAAAGCATCAGCCGCAGGACAACTCTTGTGGCGGACTTCCAGGGGACATTTGTCGAATATACCCAGGATAACTGGAACAACATTTCGCTTGCCTACTGCATCAGCGTCCATAAGTCACAGGGTTCGGAATATCCGATCGTGATCATGCCGTTTACCTACCAGATGAACATCATGCTGCAGAGGAAACTCATCTATACCGGTGTGACCAGAGCGAGGCGGGCGATCATTCTCCTGGGTGAACTCGGAGCCTTCCGCAAGGGAATTTCCATTATCGAGCGTCATCCCCGCGAGACCACTCTGAAGCAGCGCATCCTGGAATACAGAACCATGGATGACCCGTTTGATTTCTGAAAGAAGCCGTGTGCTTCTTTTTTTTGAAAATATAAGCGCTTTCTTTCAGAAAAACATTTTCAGAACATGGACATTGTCAGAAGATGCATCTAAAATAGACGGGATGGAGGAAAACCATGAAAAACGAAAACGGTGTAATGATGCAGTATTTCGAGTGGTATCTTCCCGAAGACTGCAGCCTGTGGAAACAACTGAAAAAGGAAGCACCGAACCTGAAGAAAAGCGGAATTACCGCTGTCTGGATGCCGCCTGCCTATAAGGGACAGGCCGGTGTAAAGGATGTCGGCTACGGTGTATATGATATTTACGACCTCGGTGAATTTGACCAGAAGGGAACGGTTCCGACCAAATACGGAACCAAGCAGGAATATATTGAGGCTATTGAAGCCCTGCATGAGAACGGCATTCAGGCGTATGCCGATATCGTTCTGAATCATATGATGGGTGCCGATAAGATGGAACTTGTCGATGCGGTAGAAGATGCCAGCGACAATCACTGGCAGGAAATATCCCCGCCGCATATGATCAAGGCGGAAACGAAGTTCACATTTCCGGGAAGAGACGGAAAATACTCTGACTTTGTCTGGGACCATAACTGTTTCAGCGGCGTCGATTATGACTTCCGTGCCCATCAGAAGGCCGTCTTCAATTTCGAGGGGACGGAATGGAGTCCGAATACCGATCCCGAAAACGGCAACTCCGATTATCTGATGGGAGCGAACATCGATTTTGACAATCCCCGGGTTGTTGAACATCTGAAGGAATGGGGCGAATGGTATCTGGACATGACACATGTGGATGGATTCCGTCTTGATGCGGTAAAGCATATCGACAGTGATTTCTTTCCGGACTGGCTGAAAGCCATGCGCGATTACGGCGGCGAAGAGCTGTTCAGTGTCGGTGAATACTGGAACGGCGATGTCAATGTGCTGACGCAGTTCCTGAACCATACCGGCGACTGCATGTCACTGTTTGATGTGCCGCTGCACTTCAATCTTCACCATGCCTCACTCTCCAACGGTGACTATGACATGTCGGGACTGCTCAGGGGAACCCTGATCGAATGCGATCCGGTTCATGCCGTGACCTTTGTCGACAACCATGACACCCAGCAGGGACAGGCTCTGGAAAGTACGGTTGCGGAATGGTTCGTGCCGTCTGCCTATGCCGTGATCCTGCTGCGACCGCAGGGATATCCGTGTGTTTTCTACGGTGACTACTACGGCCTTCAGGCAAGAGAGGGCAGAAACTTCCGGGATGTCATCGATCAGATGCTGAAGCTGAGACATGAGCGCATGTACGGTATCCAGAGGGATTATTTCGATGACTGCAATGTTGTCGGATGGACCATGGAAGGTGATGACGATCATCCGGATAGCGGACTGGCTGTCATCATGACCGATAAGCTCGGCGGAACAAAGAAGATGAATGTCGGTGTCCGCCATGCCGGCGAAATCTGGACCGATGTCCTGGGACACTGTCCTGAGGAAGTCGTGATCGATGACCTCGGCATCGGAACATTTGCCTGCCCGGACGGATCACTCAGCATCTGGACTGCCAGCGGCAGGAAGACCAGAGACAAATAAAAAAGGAACGCAGGTTCCTTTTTTGCTTTATTTTGAAAGAAGCGTCTGATCGTCTGCGAATTCTTCGCCGCTGGCTTCCTCGAATTTTTTCATGAGGTCATCGACTGTCAGTTTCTTCTTTTCTTCACCGGCAAGATTGAGAAGGATCTTTCCTTCGTACATCATGATCAGACGGTTGCCGGTGGCGATGGCATCACGCATGTTGTGGGTGACCATCAGAGCTGTCAGATGATCGCGCTCGACGATTTCCCTTGTCAGTTCCAGAACCTTTTTTGCGGTCTGCGGATCAAGGGCAGCCGTGTGCTCGTCAAGAAGCAGGAGCTTCGGTTTCTGGATCGATGCCATCAGAAGGGTAAGTGCCTGTCTCTGTCCGCCGGAGAGGAGACCGACTTTCTGGGTCAGTCTGTCTTCGAGACCGAGGTGCAGAGATTTCAGCTGTTCATGATACTTTTCGCGTTCGGATTTGCTGCAGTGCCAGCGCAGTGTTCTTTTCTTTCCGCGCCTTGCCGCAAGTGCCAGATTTTCATCGATCTGCATGGTCGGGGCTGTTCCCATCATCGGATCCTGGAACACACGTCCGATCAGATGTGCTCTCTGGAAATCGGCCAGACCGGTGACATTTTCGCCGCCGATCGTAATGGAACCGGAATCAACCGGCCAAACACCGGCGATGGCATTCAGAAGTGTCGATTTGCCGGCGCCGTTGCCGCCGATCACGGTGATAAAGTCACCTTCCTCCATTTCCAGCGAGATATCCCTGAGAGCGGTTTTTTCGTTGATCGTACCGGGATTGAATGTCTTGGAAATATGATCTACTTTCAGCATGACAGACATATTATTTTACCTCCTGCGGCTTTACGGAATTCTTGCCGGCCTTGCGGAAGGAATTCTTGGCATGCTGCTGAAGATTCGGCACAGCCAGGAAGACGGCAACGATAATGGCGGTGAACAGTCTCAGCAGGTTGCTGTTGAGCTTCAGCCAGAGGACAACAACAATGACGAGATAGTAAATGATGCCGCCGACAATGATGAATGACAGCTTGCCGGCAAAGTTCAGGTGCTTGCCGAGGAGGGCATCACCGATGACTTCGCCGATGATGACTGCGGCCAGACCGATGACAATTGCGCCGCGGCCCATATTGATGTCGGCAAATCCCTGATACTGCGCCATCAGTCCGCCGGCGAAGGCAACGATGGCATTGGAGATTGCCAGGCCCATGACTTTCATGACATCGATATTGATGCCCTGAGCCTTGGACATTTCCGGATTGCAGCCGGTGGCACGCATCGAAGAACCGATTTCGGTTCCGAAGAACCAGTACATGGCAGCGATCAGAACTGCTGCCACGGCGATGCCGGTCATCAGGGCAGCGGGAATACTGCGGGATGAAATTGCCATCGTATATTTATCGACACTGATTGCCTTGTTGGCGGTAAATCCCATGATCGCAAGGTTGACTGAGTACAGGGCAAACTGTGTCAGGATTCCTGAAAGAATGGAAGGAATTCCGAGCTTGGTATGCAGAAGACCGGTAACGGTTCCGGCAATCATGCCGGCAAGAAAGGCAACAAGCATTGCCGCCCATGGATTCCATCCGGCCAGCAGCAGCATGACCGTAACGGCGCCGCCGGTGGTAAATGTTCCGTCAACGGAAAGGTCGGCAACATCCAGCAGCCGGAATGTAATATACAGGCCCAGCGCCATAATGCCCCAGATAATGCCCTGGGCAATGCCGGAGGGCATACTGTTGAGCAGTGCGCCGAAACTGAGTTCCAGACGCGAGATCAGGATCAGTGAATTCATTTTGTTTATCCTCCCGGGATCTATTTGTTTACTTTGAAATACAATTACGGATTATATCATATTTCCGATATTCCGATTCTTGAAAAAAAGGTGCTCTTGCAAGCACCTTTGGAATATTCAGACGGCCGATTATTCAATCGGTTCATATCCGTCAGGAACCGTGATTCCCAGCGCTTCGCAGCGTGCGGCATCATATTTCTTGACAGGATTCTGATAATATTCGATCGGCATTGCCGAGATATCTTCACCCTTGAGAATACGTACAGCCATTTCACCGGTTGTTCTGCCGAGTTCGTAATAGCTGATGGAAAGGGTGGCTATGCCGCAGCCGATTGTCATGCTTTCTTCGCCGCAGATGATCGGTACATTTGCCGGCAGTGCAACATTGTTGATGGCTTCGGTACAGGATGCAGCAGTGTTGTCGGTCGGGATGTAAAGTGCATCATTTTCGCCGACTGCCTGCTGGGTGACTGTGGCAACGTCATTGGAATCGGTAAATTTGTAGACTGTCACTGTATGACCTGTCTTTTCGAGGGCAGCCTTGACGACATCTGCCTGATAGACGGAGTTGGCTTCGGCGTTGCAGTAGAGAATGCCGATTTTCTTGGCGTCCGGCAGCAGTTCGTCAAACATTGCGGCCTGCTGTTCGAGCGGTGCGAGGTCGGATGTGCCGGAGATATTGCCGCCGACCGTGCCGTTGAAATCACTGATGTCCAGGGCTACACCGTATTCGGTGATCGATGTGCCGAGGATCGGGATCTGGTTGGTTGCCGATGCGGCAGCCTGCAGGGCCGGTGTGGCATTGGCCATGATCAGGTCTACGTTTTCGTTTACAAATGAATTGGCAATGGTAATACAGGTTGAAGAGTCGCCGGCTGCTTCCTGGAAATGAATCGATACCTTGTCGCCGAATTCTTCTTCAAGAACCTCACGGAAACCGCGGGTGGCTTCATCAAGAGCCGGGTGGGCAACAAGCTGCACGATGCCGACGGAATATTCAGCAGCGCCTGATTCGGCAGGCTGTTCTGTGCCGGCAGAATCAGCTGCAGAGCATCCCGCTGCTCCGAGTGCGAGCAGGGAGGCAATCAGGGCTGAAGTAAGCTTTTTCATGTTATTAATCCTCCTGAAACTTGAACAATATGATTATATTTCAACCTATTTTCAGCGTCAATGCAATTCTTTTCATTATTATATGTAAATATTTTCATAAATTGTTTTTGTATGCTTTGAAGGCATGTGTTATTATAGTTTAGAAATTTATGACGGAGAGTAAGTAGTCTGCGGACACTGGTCAAGAGAGAAGACGGTCGGTGCAAGTCTTCGCAGGAATGCAGATGAAGCTGTCTCCAGCAGAGCGCCCCAATCGGCGACGCGAACCGGCGTTATGGTAAATTAAGGTGCACATTTTCATGTGAACCGGGATGGTACCGCGAGAAATCGTTCCCGGATGTGAAAATGTCTTTTTATTTTTTAGGAGGGTTTATGCCAAACAAACAGCTCAGCGGCAATGAAATCAGACAGATGTTCCTGGATTTCTGGAAAACAAAAGGCTGCATGATCGAACCGGGTGCCAGCCTGATCCCGCATGATGATCCGACACTGCTCTGGATCAATGCAGGCGTATCGGCACTGAAGAAGTATTTTGACGGAACCGAGAAACCGGCCTGCAACCGTATTGCCAATGCTCAGAAGTCCATCCGTACCAATGACATTGAGAATGTCGGCAAGACGGCACGTCATCATACGTTCTTTGAAATGCTCGGCAATTTCTCGATCGGTGACTACTTCAAGGAAGAAGCCATTACCTGGGCATGGGAATTCCTGACCAGCCCGGAATGGATCGGCTTTGACAGAGAAAAACTCTATGTCACTGTCTATCCGGATGATGAAGTGGCAAGGGAAACATGGATTAAGGTCGGCATGATTCCGGAACATATCCGCAAGACAGCCGACAACTTCTGGGAAATCGGACGCGGTCCGGGCGGACCGGATACCGAACTGTTCTATGACCGCGGTGAAAAATACGATCCCGAACACCTCGGTGAGAAACTGTTCTTTGAAGATATCGAGAACGACCGCTATATCGAAGTCTGGAATATCGTCTTCTCCCAGTATGACTGCCGTCCGGGCGAGATCCCGCGCAGCGAATACAAGGAACTGCCGCAGAAGAATATCGATACCGGCATGGGTCTGGAACGTCTGACCTGTCTGATCCAGGATGGTGAGACAAACTTCGACACCGACCTGTTCCTGCCGGTCATTCATGCCTGTGAAAAAATCGCAAAGCACAGCTATGCTGAACCGGAATACAAGATGGCCTACAGAGTCATTGCCGACCATATCAGAACCGTCACATTCGCGATTGCCGACGGTGCCATGTTCTCCAATGAAGGCCGCGGATATGTTCTCAGAAGAGTTCTGAGAAGAGCTGTCCGCTACGGCATCAAGCTCGGCATCAGCGGTGCCTTCATGTACCGTCTGGTGAAGATCGTTGCCGACAACATGGAAGCCTATTATCCGTATCTGCAGGACAAGGTCTCCCTGATCGAACGTCTTGTCAAGACGGAAGAAGAATCCTTCCACAAGACACTGGCAAACGGTGAAAACCTGCTGAATGACGCCCTGAAGGCACATGCCGATACAAAGACACTGCCGGGTGAGGTCGTATTCAAGCTGTATGATACCTACGGATTCCCGAAGGAACTGACAACCGAAATTGCCGAAGATGCCGGCTACAAGGTGGATCTGGAAGGATTTGACAGAGAGATGGCTGCCCAGAGAAAGCGTGCCAAGGAAGCCCGCGGCGACCAGCAGTCCATGCACGGACAGTCTGCCGATCTGATGGACTTTACCGAGGAATCTGTCTTCACCGGCTATACCGAAACCCACTGCACCGGCAAGGTTATCGGTCTCTTCCGCAACGGTGTAAAAGTTGATGAGCTGGAAGATGAGGGCGATGTTATTCTCGATCAGACATGCTTCTATGCCGAAAGCGGCGGTCAGTGCGCCGATACCGGAAAACTCTGGAGCGATACGTTCCGGGCTGATGTCAGCGATGTCAGAAAAGCCCCGCATCAGCAGCCGATGCACCATATTCAGAATGTCGAAGGCACGCTGCATGTCGGTGATGTGCTGGAAGGCGAATATGACTATGAAGCAAGACAGAAGACACGTGCCAACCATTCCTCGCTGCATCTTCTGCAGGCAGCCCTGAAGCAGGTTCTCGGCGATCATGTTGCCCAGGCCGGTTCCTATAACGGTCCGGACTACGGACGCTTCGACTTCACGCATTATGAGAAGCCGACGGCTGAACAGCTGAAGGAAGTGGAACGCATCGTCAATGAAAAGATTGCCGCATCACTGCCGGTAACGACCGACGTGATGAGCCTCGAAGACGCCAAGAAGACAGGTGCTACGGCACTGTTTGATGAAAAATACGGCGATACCGTCAGAGTTGTATCGATGAGTGATTTCTCGAAGGAATTCTGCGGCGGCACCCATGTATCCAATACAGCCCAGCTCGGATCCTTCAAGATTCTTTCCGAAGAATCCATCGGCTCCGGCATACGCCGTATCACAAGCGTGACGCAGATGAAGTCCTATGAAGCCTTCAAGGCAGCCGAGAACTATCTCGATGAAACAGCTGCACTGCTGAAGATGAATTCTTCGACGGGCCTGAAGGAACGTCTGGAACAGCTGATCAGCGAAAATGCCGCACTGAAGAAGGAAATTGCCGTTCAGCATGAAAAGGCAATGGCGATGGAAGCACAGTCTGCTGCTTCCAATGCCGAGACATTCGGTGAGATCAGTGCCCTGATCCTCGAGCAGAAAGACAAGGACAACGGTTCCCTGAAGGCATATGCCGAAAAGCTCCGCAACGGCATGAAGAACGGATTTGTCTTTATCTCCAATGAAACCGACGGCAAGGTGACATTTGTATGTGCTTCTTCCAAGGAAGCCATCGCCAAGGGTCTCAAGGCCGGTGACATCGTCAAGAAGGCAGCCCAGATTGCCGGCGGCAACGGCGGTGGCCGTCCCGACATGGCCCAGGCCGGCGGACGTGACGTTTCCCGCATCAAGGATGCCCTGCAGGCTGTCAGGGACGAACTTGCAAAGATCTGACTTTGACAACTCATAACAGCAAAAGAGGAACCTCACGGTTTCTCTTTTTTGTGAAAGCGGGAATCGAAAAAGTCAATGCGGCTATGTATTTATTAATAAAATTAGAGTAGAATATTAGGAAAGGTGGAGAAGGTTATGAATGGTAGAAATTATGACATGACGGAAACTGTCAGTTTCAATTCCGAAGAAATTCGCCGTGAAAACATCCGCGAAGTTCTGAAACATGTTGAAACAGCCCTGAACGAAAGAGGATACAACGCCATCAATCAGCTGGCCGGCTATCTGATTTCCAATGATCCGGCGTATATCTCATCGCATAATAATGCCCGCAGCATTATTCAGTCGGTGGAACGTCATGAGATCATCGAAGAACTTGTCAGATTCTATCTTGAGGAACATAAATGACCCGTTACCTCGGCCTGGATCTGGGCTCAGTGACCTGCGGCGTCAGCGAGAGCGATACCGGTTTTATAGCCCGGACCGTGGAAACGATCCGCTTCCGGCCGGATGATTACAATGAGGCGATGGACAAGGTCCTTGTGCTCATTGAAAGGGAAAAGCCCGATCTGATCGTGATGGGCTATCCGCTGCTGCTGAATGACGACGAAGGTCCGCGGGCACAGCTGTGCCGTGAATTCGCCGAAGAACTGGAGAAGGAATGCGGAATCAAGGTCGTTCTTCAGGATGAACGCTTTACCACCAAGGCAGCGGAATCCATTCTGCTGGAGGCAGATGTTTCGCGCAAAAAAAGAAAGAAAAAGATTGACCAGCTGGCAGCTGTGCAGATTCTGCAGACCTGGCTGGACAGTCATTCTGAACACGAAGGCGCATAACGCCTTTTGTTATGAAAGAGAGTTTGTAGTTATGGATGAAGCAAATACCCTTGTCATAACCGATGAAGCCGGGAATGAAAAAGCATATGTCATTCTCTTTACGTTCGATTATGAAGAAACCGGAAAACAGTATGTTGTCGTACAGGATCCGGATGATGAAGAAAATGTATTCGGATTCAGCTATACCGATGACGGTGAGCTGGCTCCGCTGGAAGAAGATGAATACCCGCTCGTAGCGGAAGTTCTGGAAGCATGGGATGGTGAAATGAAATGAGTGAATATTACGATAAGCCGAAAAGTCATTGGTTCCTGTATCTGGTGCTGTTTCTGCTGACCTTTGCAGGACTGTTCGGATTTCTGACCTACAGATATTACAACCGTTCGCTGGGTGCGATGCAGGAAAAATCGGAAGCGGTTCTTTTCCGTGTTGACAGTGATTCCACCGTCAGGGATGTGACCGAAAAACTGGAGGCAGAGGGACTGATTGCCGATTCCCGCACAGCCTATGTCTATGCCCGCCTCAACAACCTGACCGATCTGTATGCCGGTGAATACTTCCTCGACAAAAGCTGGGATGTTGACAAGATCCTGAAGTATCTCGGCGATCCGCTGGCAGCCAATCAGGATGTCGTCATGGTTACGATCGTGGAAGGTGACTGGGCAAAGCATGTTGCTGAAAAGATCAGCGGTGTTACCGGTGTTTCCTATGATGATCTGATTGCCCTCTGGTCCAACCGCAGCTGGCTGGAATCCCAGAAAGAAAGATATCCGTTCATTACCGATGAAATGTTCAAGGACGGCGTCCGCATTTTCCTGGAAGGCTATCTGGCACCGGATACCTATCAGTTCATGAAGGATACCAATGCCGAAGAAGTTACGACAAAGCTTCTGGATCAGACACTGAAAGTCTACGATACCTACAAGGACAAGTTTGCGGCAAACGAACTCAGCACCCATCAGATCTATACACTGGCTTCGATCGTTCAGTATGAAGGCGGCGGCACATCGATGGATGACATGAAGACCATTGCCGGCATCTTCCTGAACCGTCTGCATTCCGATATGGCCCTGCAGTCCAGCGTTACTGTCTGCTATGCCATTGACTATGACCGCAACGTCAATAACTGGCAGGACTGTGAAGTCAATGTCGAAGCGGAATCCCCGTACAATACATACAAGTATACGGGACTGACGCCGGGTCCGATCGAGAATGCCGGAACAGCTGCTCTTGAAGCCGTTCTGGATCCGATCAATACCGACTATATGTTCTTCATGGCCGATGTATACGGCGGCACAGGCATTCACTATGCCGTGACGGAAGAAGAACATTACGCCAACGTTGCCAAGTATCTCGGCGAATGATCAGAAGCACATGCGGATATCTCAGAAAAGACGGCCGCTGGCTGATGCTTCTGAGAAACCGGAAGAAAAATGATGTAAATCACGGAAAGTGGATCGGATGCGGCGGCAAGTTTGAAGCAGGGGAAAACGGTGAAACCTGCATGAAAAGGAGACTGGGGAAACTCCTGATAAGTTTGTCTATTGGTAT
>CAMNGB010000046.1 GCA_946537835.1 uncultured Erysipelotrichaceae bacterium | reverse complement strand
GACAAGAACCTGTCTGAGCTGACTCTTAAGGCAAACGACCATACAGCTGTCGATGACTCCCAGAACTATCTGCTTGATACAACGAACCTGAAGAAGCCGAACCTGGATCTTTCCAAAGCCGACGGCGTTCTGAAGAATGTTCTGGACAAGGGCGTTCTGACCATTGCCACTTCCCCGGACTACCCGGCTGCTGAATTCATTACCGAAAACGGCACAGTCTACGGTTCGGAAATGATGCTTGCCAAGTATGTTGCTGACTGCCTCGGCGTTCAGCTGAAGATCGAAACAATGGACTTCAATGCCGTACTGACAGCTGTTGATACCGGCAAGGTTGACATGGCATTCTCCGGTTTCGGCTGGAAGGCAGACAGAGCTGAAGCATTTGAACTTTCCACCGGTTATGTCGGTTACAGTTCCGTATCGTTCCATACCCTGATTGTTCCGGCTGACCAGAAAGACAACTACAAGTCTCTGGAAGACTTTGTCGGCAAGCACATCATCGCCCAGGCATCCTCGCTGCAGCAGATGTATGTTGAAGACCAGATCATTTCTCTGGAGAACAAATAAGGAGAGTTTCACGGATGGGACCGGGAATTCTTGAAGTACTGTTTGAGTACTGGCCGATCTTCCTTCAGGGTCTGGCCGGCACCCTCAAATATGCCTTTATCGCCGTATCGCTGGGAAGCGTTCTCGGGGCATTGATTGCCCTGATGAACCTTTCCAAGTCGAAGATCCTTTCGGCGATCGCCGTCGTATATGTCAATGTTTTGAGAGGTACGCCGCTTCTGGTGCAGATGTATATTGCCTATTTCTTTCTGCCGATTGCCATTCCGGCAATGAACAGCGTATCCAAGGAAGTCTATGTCCTGATCGCCCTGATCATGAATTCCAGTGCCTATGTATCGGAAATCATCAGAGGCGGCATCAACTCCGTAGACAAAGGCCAGACAGAAGCCGCAAGATCACTCGGCATGACGGCGAAGAACACGATGACCAAGATCATCCTGCCGCAGGCCATCAAGAATATCCTGCCGGCCCTGGCCAACGAATATATCGCCATGATCAAGGAAACATCCCTGGCCGGTACATTCATGCTGTATGAGCTGATGTACACCAGAACCATCCTTGCCAACAAATATCTCTCATGGCAGCCGATGTTCATCATCGCCGGTATCTATCTGATCTGTACGCTGGGTCTGACCTGGGTGGTGCAGAAACTGGAAAAGAGGTTAAGTGTCAGTGACTGAGTTCAATGAAGTTCTGATCGAGACAAAGGACCTGAAGAAAAACTTCGGGGATCTGGAAGTCTTAAAAGGGATCAGCGAAAAAATATACAGAGGCGAAGTCGTGGCGGTCATCGGACCTTCCGGCGGCGGCAAATCCACCTTCCTGCGGTGTCTGAACATGCTGGAGGAACCGACATCCGGACAGGTCATCTTTGAGGGCAATGTCCTGGATGCCAAGAGCACCGACCTCAATGTCCACAGACAGAAGATCGGCATGGTATTCCAGCAGTTCAATGTCTTTCCGCATCTGAACGTACTGGAAAATATCACCATTGCTCCGACCCTGGAAAAGAAGATACCGAAGGCAGAAGCGGAAGCGGAAGCCATGAAGCTGCTGGAAACGGTCGGACTTTCCGACAAGGCCCGGGAATACCCGAGAAAGCTCTCGGGCGGCCAGAAACAGCGTCTGGCTATTGTCAGAGCCATGGCCATGCACCCGGATGTCATGCTGTTTGACGAACCGACATCAGCCCTCGATCCGGAAATGGTCAAGGGTGTTCTGGAAGTCATCCAGCAGCTGGCTGAATCCGGCATGACCTGCGTGATCGTTACCCACGAAATGGGCTTTGCCAGAAAAGTAGCAGACAGAGTGCTGTTTATCGATGACGGCATCGTTGCCGAAGAGGGAACACCGGAACAGATCTTCGACAATCCGTCCAATCCCCGTACCCGGGAATTCCTGTCACAGGTTCTTTAAGAGGAGAGACATATGAAGACAACATTTCAGTATGACCATTACTACAAATATGATGAACTGAAGAACTGTCTGGAATACTTCGCCAAGCAGTATCCGCAGCTGTGCGAACTGGAAAGCAACTGCGTTACCGAAATGGGACTGAACCAGTATGTCATGACTCTGACAAACAAGGATACCGGGGCGGCTCTGGAGAAGCCGGGCTGGTATCTGGACGGCAATATTCATGCCGGCGAAGTCACCGCCTCCATGACGGCAATGCATACCATCGACTATCTGCTGACCAATTACGGAAGCGATGCCGAAGTCACAAAGCTGCTGGATCAGATGACGATCTACGTCATTCCGAGAGTCACCCCCGACGGTGCCGAGACCTATCTCAGCACTCCGTATACCCTGCGTTCCGTCAACCGTGAATACCTGCCGGAAAAGGGCGGCATCAAGGAAGAGGATATCGATCAGGACGGCGTTATCCGCATGATGCGTATCCCGAGTGAATACGGTGCCTGGAAGAAAGATCCCAAGGATCCTTCCCTGATGACATTCCGTACACCTTCCGATACGGAAGGGGAATTCTATGACATCTATCCGGAAGGATACCTGGAAGAATATGACGGTGATGAGAACCTGAAACGGAAGAAAGCCGACTGGGGTCTGGACTTTAACCGGAACTTCCCGTACGGATGGTTCCCGGATGCCAGACAGGGCGGTGCCGGCAAGTATCCTCTGAGCAATCCCGAAACAAAGGCAATCGTTGACTTTGTCCTGGCCCATCCCAATATCGGCGGTGCTGCCATCGGTCATACCAGCGGCGGCATGATCCTCTATCCGCCCGGAACAAAACCGTCTTCCCAGTCACCTGCCGATGACATCAAGACCCTCAAGGCAATCGCTGCCATGGGTGAAGAAGAACTCGGCTATGTCAAGATGAACATCTTTGATTCCTTCATGAAGGATCAGGTGAACTATGACAGCGGCGCACTGGATGACTGGTTCTATCAGTCCCAGGGCATTCCTGCCTATACCATGGAATTCTGGAATATCGGTGAAAAGGCCGGCTGTCCGTACAACTGGTTTGAACCGGATAAGGAAACACCGGAAAAGGCACTGGAGCGCTTCAATGCCTGCATGAAATGGGTCAAGGAAAACGCCCCGCAGTACTTCAGCGACTGGCAGGAATACGACCATCCGGCATTCGGAAAGGTGGAACTGGGCGGCTTCAATTACAAGTTCACCCATCAGAATCCGCCGGAAAACCTGCTGGTGAAGGAATGCGAGAACGATACCAGATTCAATATCCGCTTTGCCAAGGCAATGCCGAAGCTGAAGATCGATTCCCTGGTGAAGGAAGATATCGGAAACGGTGTATACCGCATTACTGCCGTCGTCGGCAATACCGGCTATCTGCCGACCAACCTGAGCGATGAAGCAGTCAAGCTCAAGGTCAGCAAGCCGGTTGCCGTAAACATCAAGGGTGCGGAACTTATCTCCGGAAAGGAATGTGAAGAGATCGGCAATCTCTCCGGCTACAGCCGTACCGTGACCGGTTCCTTCTACGGCAATATCACAACCTTTGCCAACGCGAACGCAAAGAAAAAAGTTGTCTGGGTCGTGAAGGGAAACAGCGGTGATGCTGTAACTGTCACAGCCTGCCAGGAAAAAGCCGGCAAGGCTTGTGCCGAAGTTGTTCTCTAGTTTAGAATAGGCTCATGAAAACCATGAGCGCACCGAAGTTTCAGTATGATCTCACAGACGGAAAACTGAATGAAATCGAGGATCGGCGTACAGACGGCGTCTCTTTCAGGGACGAAGACTGTACCCGGTCTTTTTCTGACTGCAGCTTCTTTGAATGCACATTCACCAATATTACATTCAGTGAATCAATGCGCAGCTGCCAGTTTGTCGACTGCATCTTCGATCACTGTGACTTCTCCAACTGTGACTTCCGGGAAACGGTATTCCGCCGGGTTCTCCTGAAGTCCTGCCGCATGATGGGAACCGACTTTGCCGACAGCCGCTTCCAGGACACTGACCTGCAGGGAGTACAGGCAAGATACGGCGTCTTCGGCGGTACGAAGTGGAAACTGTGCCGGATGGAAGAAAGCATCTTTGTACAGAGTTCCTTCAGCTATTGTGAATTCGATAAGACAGAGATCAGGCAATGCGACTTCAGCGAAGCCGAAATGCTCGGCACAAAACTGGCAGGACTGGATTTTTCCGACTCAAAAATCGACGGAATCATGATCCAGACCGAAGGTCTGAAGGGTGTCACACTGAACGAAGAACAGGCCCTGGCATGCACGAAACTGCTGGGAATTATTATCAGAAACTGAAAGAATAATCTTTCACAAAACTTTCACAAATCAGACATTTTTTTCACACAGGTATTTTGTATATTATAAGTGTCATTAAAAGACATGTTATTTCTTTCCCTCCCAATGAATAGAGAAGAGAGCTTGTGCCAGCAGGCTCTTTTTTCATTAGATATGCATTAACCGGGTTTGTTAGAGAATACAGTGAAAAAGGAATATCAAATGATCCTGTGAGGTTGATTGTTTGATGATGTTCTGTGATAATAAAATGCCTTGAGGTGAAAACAGCAGCACTGTCACACACGCAATGCATCTGAGAAGCTGCATGAAATGCCGGAAAGGACACGTACAAGGAATCCCGGTCACAGGCTGCGCCGGGCAGGACATTTTCAGAAAAGTCATCAGTTCAGATTGATGGCTTTTTTCATGAAGCTATGAAAATGTAGTATAATCGAACTAGCATATACCGTTCTGGAACGGAGGTTTTAAAAATGGAAAAAGTACAGGTTAAAGTCGAACATGGTCTGCTGGCCGGTGAACGCAAAGGCAGCTATATGATTTTCCGCGGC
Source organism: uncultured Erysipelotrichaceae bacterium (assembly GCA_946537835.1). Taxonomy (GTDB): domain Bacteria; phylum Bacillota_I; class Bacilli_A; order Erysipelotrichales; family Erysipelotrichaceae; genus Bulleidia. The sequence goes on along the minus strand of CAMNGB010000046.1, from coordinate 9,750 downwards.
ATTCCTTATGCGAAGCCGCCGATCAATGATCTGCGTTTCAAGGCGCCGCAGCCTCTGGATAAATGGGAAGGGGTAAAGGAATGTCTGCGTTTCGGCCCGATGTGCCCGCAGCCGGATATGAGTGAGGCTCCTTTCTACGGCAAAGAATTCTATACCGATGAGAAATATCCGCTTCCGAAGCAGAGTGAAGACTGTCTGTATCTGAATATCTGGGCTCCGGCTGAAAAACAGCCGGGCGGCTATCCGGTCGCATTCTGGATCCACGGCGGTGCGTTCGATCATGGTTTCGGATCGGAAATGGAATTTGACGGTGAAGCTTTTGCCCGCCGCAATGTCATTCTCGTAACCATCAACTACCGTGTCGGTGTCTTCGGCTTCTTTGCCCATGAAGATCTCAGACGCGAAGATATCAACAAGTCTGTAGGCAACTACGGCATTCTCGATCAGATTGCAGCACTGCGCTGGGTCAGAAGAAATATCGAAGCCTTCGGCGGCGATTCCGAAAGAATTACACTGTTCGGTCAGTCTGCCGGTGCCATGAGCGTGCAGACACTGATTTCCTCACCTCTGACACAGGGCATGATCCAGGGTGCAATCATGCAGAGCGGCGGCGGTCTCAGCAACGGCCTGACAGCTGACCGCTATCCCGATGATGCCTATGTCACCGGCAAGAAGATCATGGAACTGTGCGGATGCCAGTATATGCGTGAGATGCGCAAGGTTCCTGCCGACAAGCTTGTCAGCATTCTTCCCAAACTGAATGAATCAACACAGGGACTGACATTCGGACCGGTCATTGACGGCTGGGTCATGAACGAAGGATTCAATGAATGCATCGAAAATGACCACATTCATGACATCCCGTATATCATCGGATGCAACTCCGACGATCTCTTCAAGCAGGAAGGGCAGGACGGCAAGGATACCGCCCTCTATCAGGGCTGCATCAGCTTTGCCGAAAACCGCTTCGAAAATGCCAACAGCCCGTGCTTTGTATACTACTTCAAGAAGCAGCTGCCGGGCGATGATGCCGGTGCCTTCCACTCGGCCGAACTCTGGTATGTCTTCGCGACCCTCGACAGATGCTGGCGGCCGATGGGCAGAAGGGACTGGATGCTGAGCAACCTGATGCTCGACATGTGGACAGACTTCATGAAGAACCAGGAACCGGGCGGCGGCTGGAAAGCCTATACGGCAGAAAACAGATTCGTCAGGGTATTCATGTAAATCACAGAACAGATGTCTGATCTGATCCGGCATCTGTTTTTTTGCTTTCATGCAGAAATCCATCCCGTCAGACAGCATCATTTCAATCATAAAAAAGATACCGGACATATGTGCAGGGGACACACATGACCGGTATCTTTTTTCATACGGCTGTACCCGTAACGTTTTCAGCAGGCAGTTCTGTTTCTTCTGTCTGCGGAGCCTCTTCCGGATTGAATTCAGGCATCTCAGGATCTGTTTCGGGTGTTTCGGGAGTTACTTCTGTTTCTTCTTCAGCAACAGCTTTCTCTTCATCCATATGAATTACCTCTCTTTTCAGAAAGATAACATGCATGTATGAAAGAAACCTGAAGGCAATGTGAACAACAGGTGAAGAAAAGAGACCTCTGCGGTCTCTTAACTGAAATAGACATATTCATCTGCCGGTGCTTCATATCTTGCGACGCGCTCGGCATACAGGACAACGGTCTTGCCGCCGTTATCAAGAGGGACGGTTTTCAGATGACCCTGGACTTCCACCCAGTCACCTTTTTTCATTTCCCAGATCTTGACGCCGGTAACGGTCAGACCGCACAGGCTGGTATCCTGGGCACAGCATACCATCGCTCTTCTTCCCATGATAAACGTCTGCTTGTATCCGGGAATATCCTGGGCATACATGCCGCGCAGAATGATTTCCTTGCCGTCGTACTTGTCAGGATCCTCTACGGCATCCATATACCAGAGACCGTAGTCATCATCCTTGATATCCAGTACCGGAGCATTGATATCGAAGGGCAGAATGCCGCTCTTCAGCGTTACCTGCTCACCGAAGTTTCCTTCGTAATAGATCTGGGCCCGGCGGTTGATCGCCTTGATATTGCCGCGCAGGGACATGCCGTTGGTATCTTCCGTGCAGCGGTTGACGATTACCGTATCCGACCAGCGAAGCTGCTCAAACAGCATCTGGCGCATGGCATTGATATAGATTTCAAACGTTGTGGCATCGACCGTGGTCAGGATCTGTACCAGCGGCCAGAATTCAGGCATATGTTCCAGCAGTGTTTCGGAAACCGGCTGGGTTCCGTTCCACTCAATGAACACCTGGGAGGGATGATATACGGTATCCAGTTCCCGCATCCGTTCCGGTGTCAGTTCATCGGCTGAATCCATATATTCAACAAAGGCATTGTGGGATTCCAGAAACGGCTTGTCATATTCGACTTCACCCTGCTCAAAAGAAATGATCAGCGTGCGGCTGACACCTTCCATAAAGGAAGGATCACTCAGTGTTTCCTTGATCAGTGTCGTCTTGCCGGAATCCAGAAAGCCTGTAAAAAGGTAAACCGGACTTGCCATTACTGTACCCTGAACAGCTTCTTCATCAGTTCGACATCAACCTTTTCACCGATGACAGTGATCAGACCGGTATATGCCGGCTTGCCCGGACGGATATCCGTGTCACCCGGAACATAGTCGAAGAACAGCCAGCTGCCGTCTTCCTTCGGAACGATACCCTTGGCCCGGACAATATTCTCACCCAGTCCGTCCAGAGCAGTGCGGATTTCTTCCTCGGTATATTTGTTGATGGTTTCAATACCGATGGAATCGAAGATTTCATCCGCATCATGTTCACCATGGTGATGGTGATGATGGTGGTGATGATGATCATGTTCATCTTCACCTACATGGATGCGGTTGCCTTCGGAAAGACCCTCGTTATAATCCTTTTCATCATGATGGTGATGGTGGTGCTCATGTTCATCCTCATCGTGGTCATGGTGGTGATGGTGTTCGTGTTCTTCTTCATCCTCATCATGATGATGGTGATGATGTTCATGCTCGTCTTCGTCATCGTGGTGATGATGTTCATGTTCCTCTTCATCATCGTGATGGTGATGTTCGTGTTCATCCTCGTCTTCATCTTCCAGTTCGCCGAGATCTTCCGGGAAACCGGAGGAAGAACCTTCCATGGCTTCCATCATGGCAGTGCCTGTCAGCTCATCCCAGGGAGTGGTGATGATGCGTGCTTCCGGATTCAGTTCACGGATGATATCGACATCTGCCTGCAGAACGTTTTCATCAACCATCTGTGTTCTGGAGAGGATCACGCATGCGGCAGTGGAGATCTGATCATCAAAGAATTCCTTGAAGTTCTTGTGATAGATCTGGCATCTCTTGGCATCAACGACCGTGCTGTAGCTGTTCAGCTCCAGACCGTCCACTGACTTGATGATCTTCAGGATATCGGACAGCTTGCCGACACCGGACGGTTCGATCACGATATGATCCGGATGATACTGTTCAACTACCATCTTCAGGGCTTCCTGGAAGTCACCCTGCAGTGTGCAGCAGATACAGCCGCTGTTGATCTCGGTCACTTCGATGCCGGCTTCCTGCAGGAAACCGCCGTCAATGCCGATCTCACCGAATTCATTTTCTACCAGGACAACATTCTTGCCCGCAAATACATCTTTGATCAGCTTCTGGATCAGGGTCGTCTTGCCGGCCCCCAGAAAACCTGAAACAACATCGATTTTAGTCATAAAATCCACCTTCTTTCGTGCTATATCATTATATATCTTTCGTCAAGTCTGTATCGTTATTTGCCCGCATCGTTTACCAGATCCGGCAGAACATGGGCAAAATAATCGATATCATTGTATCCCTCGCAGTATGTGATCTTGTTGGACACGATGGTTTTGATGCGGTCAATATATTCCTGGCTGACTGCTTCCCCGGAAGGCGTGAATTCGCCGGTCTGGGCATTGTAGCTGCCCTTGTCGGTCTTCCAGTCATAGTACATGTCAAATACAAGCGGTGTTGTATTTTCGGCAAAGACATCACGGCCCGGGAAGAGACGGGAGTCCCAGTCGGTGCCGAACAGATTGGAAAGGGTCGGCAGAATATCCAGAGAAGACACAGGCTCCGAAACAGTGACCGGCTCTTCCTTTTCGAGGGAACCGGACCAGATGATCAGACGGTTCTGATCACGGTCAAGGAAATCATTGACATCATGTCCGTACAGTTCGGAAAGATACGGCATCTGGCCGAGACCGGCACCGTAATCCAGACCGTAGGGGAAATGGTCGCCGCAGATGACAATGACCGTATCATCGGCAATGCCTTTTTCTTCCAGCTGAGCAACCATCCAGGTCAGTGCATCTTCCAGTTCCAGATTGGCAGCGATATAGCCTTTGACCGGATCGGAATAGGGGAGATCCTTTACTCTGTCCCAGTTCTTTTTCGTCATGGCATTTTCCGATTCGGAATAGCCGTTGTGACCGCTGACCGTCATGTAATAGACATTGAACGGCTGATCCTGTTCCAGATACAGCGGCATCGTTCCCTGAAACATCTCGACGTCACTCTGCGGCCACTGCCATGTGACATATTCTTCCATGCCGTTTCCGTATCCCATATAGCCGTGGGAATAGCCGAGATTGTTGTGGGTCAGGTCACGGTCATAGAATGGATAGGGATTGTTGTGAAAAGCCCATCCTTCATATCCGAGCCGGTTCAGCTGGGCACCCATGGTCAGCAGATTGTGATAGTCCTGCGTGTTCTTGAAGGAACTGCCGCCGTTTGTCGGCAGCATCCCGAACAGGATCTCATATTCGCCGCCCGTCGTGCCGGCGGAAGAAGGCTGGGTGAAATCGGTGAAGCGGATGCCCTGATTTGCCAGGCGGTACAGGGTCGGCGTCAGATCCTTGTCAATGATCGTTCCCGAGAATGCCTCGGCGGTGATCATGATCAGGTTCTTGCCTCTGAACAGTCCGGTATATTCGTTCTTGTAGCTGGCTGTCTGACCTTTGACATAATTATCCAGTCTGCTTTCCTGTTCATCAGCCGTCTTTGCCAGTTCATTGAAATCAATGATCATCTGGCTGGGAATGCGGATCTTCATTGCTGTCGGTGATTCCTCTGCCGGCTCTTCCGCCACATCGACGAAGCTGCTTTCCTTTCCGAACAGCACATGTCCGGCATCGGTGCGGATGCTGTCAAGCAGTCCGAAGACGGACACGCTGTTCTGGAAATTATACTGCTCGAAGTAGGCAGTCCGGGCAGCCGGAGATGCCGCAATCGATGCCAGGGAACAGCACAGGGCAGCAGCTGCCGCAATACAGCCTTTGAGAAGATTCTTCTTATCTGTCCTTCTGCCGTCATCCAGCCGGGAAGCGGAAACGGCATAGAGAACGACCGGAACAAGATACAGCAGCAGGTGCAGGATGCCGTCGGGACTGAAGACCAGGGCCACGGTGGGACCGAAGAACTGCCCCAGCATATCGGAAGCACCGGCTGTGATCGTTCTGACATCATAGAGGATCTTGAACTGCCGGAAGACAAAGTAATTTGTCAGAAACAGCACAGCGGTCAGGAATACGGCCGTGATCCTGAGCGTGCGGCATGTTTTCGGCTTTCTGCTCCATGACGTGGCAAGCCACAGGAGGATGCCGTAAAAAGCGGAAAACAGCAGGATGAACAGGATCGAGGGCCACCACTGGACATTGCCGAGATCCCTTTTGAAGAGAACTTCATCATAAAAAAGGAACGCGGTCATCAGGATGGCAGGGTGGATCAGACCCTTTGCGGAAGGCAGACGGTCTGTTTCCTGCACCAGCGCAGCGCGTCCTTCCACGCTCTGCTGTGATCCGATCGGTGTATTTTCCTTCAGCGATCTGTATTTGGGCTGACGGCTGAATTTTTTCTTTTTGCTCATAGAGAATATTATCCCTGTATTCTTCCGGAAATACAAATAAAACGACAGACTCCGGCAGTTTTCGATTATCATATTCGTATGAGACACAAAATCATTTTCTTTGACATTGACGGCACCCTGACAACCCATGACGGCATCAATACATCTGTGCCGGAATCGGCCCGCCTGGCACTGCAGATGCTGAAGGAAAACGGACATATGACGGCTCTGGCTTCAGGCCGGCAGTATTATACGGTCAGGCCGGTCATGGAGGATCTCGGCATTCCCCATGCCGTAACCGACGGCGGCAACGGTCTGGTGAAGGATCATGTCTTTCTCGGCTGTGAGCCGATGGATCCGGGTTTTGTCAGAATCCTGTGTGCCGAACTGGATGAAAAGAGAATTCCCTATGCCGTCATGTGCGATCCGACGGACAATGTCCTGCATGCCACACCGCAGATGATCCTGGCAAGAAAGAAGCTTGTCTTTGATCAGATCCCGGTCAGCGTCAGTGATGATTTTGAAAAGAAAGATATCTACAAGGTATTCATGGAAATCTTTCCGGGTGAGGAAGGGAAGATCGAAACACTGGATCTGAACTTCGTCAACCGCTGGGAAGAGGACAACCTCTGCATCGAACCGACCGACAAGTGCCGCGGCATCCGGAAACTGACGGAACTGCTGGGCGGCAGTATGGAAGATGTCGTCATCTTCGGTGACGGGTATAATGATATCCGGATGTTTGAACAGATCCCTTTCAGCATTGCCATGGGCAATGCCGTACAGGAACTGAAGGATATCGCATATTATGTAACAGAGACGGCCGCAGATGACGGCATATATAAAGCCTGCGAACATTTCGGATGGCTGGAAGGAGAAGGCAATGGCACTGTTTGATTTTCTGAAAAAGAAAAAGGAAGAACCGGCAGAAGAAGAAAAGGGACCCTGGGAACTGGCATATCAGGCACAGCCGCAGGCCTATGAAAGCAATGAAGGAGAACCGCTGATCGTCTTTACCCTGACGGAAGGGGCAGATACCATCCTGCCGATGGATCCGAAGCGGATGTATAAGATCGGAAAGCGGGAAATCAATGATTTCCGGCTTGGCTTCTGCAGTCTGAAGGAAGACAGGATCATTGCCACACTGCCGTTCTATGCCTGCATCAATGCCCTGGCACCGTATGTCATTGATGTCCGCGAACCGTTTGTTCTGATCCGGGCCATGAGCCATGAAGAACTGACAGAACTGTGTGAGAATGTCACGGCAGACATTCAGAACCGCGGCCATCTTCAGAAGGCATTTGAAAAGAATCTGGAATTCATCGGTCTGGATCATACCGAGAAGGAGACGGTCCGCAGGGTATTTCACAGCGACAGGGCTGAGACATTTGTCTTTGACAATGTCCGCTTTCCTTCCGGAACAGTCAGTGTCTGTGATCCGATGAGTCAGCTGCCTGACCGGGATGATCCGCGCTGGCTGGATGAAAGCATCCCGGCAGGGACATATCCTCTCACTCTGGCCATCGTGCATCTGCCCTATGACAGCGTCCGCATTGCCGGCATGAAGCTGCAGGTTGGCGGTCCGGAAGCTGAGGAATACCGTTCCCTTGATACATGGTATATGAAGAATGGCATGAAAAAGGACGGCATGCCGGGGTTCGGCGTCGAAGCAGGACTTGCCTGCATCGCCGATGAAGCGGCAGCCGAGGCATACTGGAATTTCCTGGATCAGTGGAACCGTGATAATCCGGGAAAGAATCTGTATAACGATTATTTTGCGGAGCTCTTTCAAAAGAGCTATGAAGAACACCCGGACCTGCAGAGGGAAGGAGGGGATTTCCTTCGCTGGCAGATTCCCGGCAGCGAAGAAGAGATCGTCATGTGCGCAAGCGGATACGGCGACGGCTATTACAGTGTCTTCGGCGGCTATGACAGTGACGGAAAACTCTCTGAGATCGTAACGATGTTTATTGACCCGGATCTGTTTGAAGGTGAAGACCATGAATGATATCATGTCGGAATACAGTGAATACATTACCGGTATTCTGAACCTGGCTTCGTCCGTATCGGACTGGATGGGACCGTCATTCTGCGATGCATACTGCTATGCGCCGGAAACCTTTGAAAAGGAAGTGGTGCGGGATCTGAAACTGAAGACAATGTTTCACTATGAAGACAGCAGTCAGACGGAGCGCGAAGTCTTTGCCGAACTGTTCGGAGATGACAGAAAGCTGCTGGAAGGCATGGAATACTGGATCATGATGAAGATCGGTGATTTTCAGAAGGTCTGTACGATCGAAGGTGAACATCAGATCTGTGACAGGATGTTCCGGAAATATAACAATACCCGCTTTTACACCGTTGAAACGATACGGATGCTGGTATATGAAAAGGCCATTCTGATCATGGTCTGCGGCAATAACGAATAGGAGAAACGGAATGGAACTGAAGGGAAAAACGGCGGTGGTGACCGGATCGGCAGCCGGCATCGGCAGGGCAATGAAGGAAGCACTTCTTGCCAGGGGATGCAATGTCATAGGCATCGATCCCAACGCCGAAGATTATGAAAATGAAAGGGAACTGTCCTGCCGCGGCGATATCAGCGATGAAGCATCGATTGCCGGAATCTGCCGGCTGGCAGAAAAGAAATTCGGACATGTCGATCTTCTGATCAACAATGCCGGACTGCAGACGGTGGCACCGTTTGAAGAAACAACGATTGCCGATTTCCGCAGGGTCATCGATGTCAATCTGATCGGCACCTTTATCTGCACCAAGCTGTTTACGGAGATCATGCCGGAAGGTTCGGCAATTCTGAATGTCGTCAGTGTCCATCACGATGTGCCGCGTCTTGACAAGTTCGGCTATGATGCATCGAAGGCAGGAGAAGCGATGCTGACAAAGGAAACAGCCCTGGCATTATGCAAAAAACGGATTACCTGCAATGCCATTGCCATCGGTGCCGTATCGTCACCGATGAATGCCGACTGGCTGGATGATCCGGAAGCAGTTGCCCATGTCAGATCGAATATACCCATGGACTGGATTGCCAGACCGGAAGAAATTGCCGAAGCCGAAGTGCATATTCTGGAAGACTTTGCGGAATACTGCACCGGCAGTATCTTTACCGTCGACGGCGGAAGAAGTCTCAGATAGGAACCGAAAGGTTCTTTTTCTTTCGAAAAAAAAGCAGAAGCACATCGTGCCTCTGCTCTGCAGATCATGATTCTGATAGTTCCCGCATTCTTTCTTCCGGGAAGGGACGGACATAGCGGATTTCTGTGAATCCTTCATCCAGATCCGGATGTTCAAATTTGCCTTTCTCATATTCATAGAAGATGCGCAGCTGTTCCTCGTTGCGCAGCAGGTTGCTGAGCATTTCTTCCGACGGGGTAACAACGACACATTCGATCGGCGTATCGGTGACAGCCCTTACGGCATCGATATAGAACTTCCGTGCCTGCTTCTGCATCATCGGATGCTCGAGAACAAGGACATCATCTGATTTCATCGTGCGGATCCTGTTCTGCAGTTCCTCACGGCAGTAATACTGGGCATTCATTGCGATCTGGTTGATTTCTTCATTGCTTTCCGCTTCACTGACATGCTGGTCGAAGGTATGGATGGTCACCACAGCCGCATCGGGAAAGACTCTGGCAATATAGAAACTTTTTCCGGACATGCCCGGTCCGATTACAAAGACGATCCTCATGGTTGTTTTTCTCCTGACTAATTAGAACTCTGCCAAGCTCTTTTCAATGATCTGTGTTTCCTTGATCGTAACGGTTGTTTTGTCTCTGCTCTGATCATACAGGTCGATATCGTAGTACGGTTCATCGTGCTTG
>CAMNGB010000045.1 GCA_946537835.1 uncultured Erysipelotrichaceae bacterium | reverse complement strand
TCAGCGGCCGACATAGCCCTTTGGGTGAAGTAAGCTCGTTGCCAGGTCTTTTTTTTATTATTGACATTTATTACTTTTCCTTTGGCTTCTTTGAAAATAATAGGCTACAATAAAGTTGAAGCAGTATGAGGTATCAATTATGAAACACATCCAATCAAAAGACTGGCAGTTCTATGCAATCGTTCTTGCTTTTTCTGTTGTCGTAGGACTGATCACGGGCAATATGAACAAGGACAAAGTTCCCTCTGCCGCCGTTCCGGCACAGAGTGAAACAGCAGCTGCCGAAACGCCGGCGGCCACAGGTGTTACTGTGGCGAAAAGGGCAGAAACAGGCACCGGTGTTACGGTTGTCAAGGCGGATGACTATGCCGAGCAGTATCCGCTGCAGTACACATCCTACCGGATGAATGATGAAAATGATGAAGTTGTCGAATATACGGAAGCGAATCCTTATATTCAGAAGCTGTATGAAGGATACGGATTTGCCCACAGCTACGGAAGTGCAAGGGGACATACCTATGTCATTACCGATCTGAGCGCAACCGGCAGACCGCACAAGCTTGCCAACTGCTATACCTGCAAGACTTCCAGCTTCACCGCCAAGGTCCTGAACGACGGCGACAGTGCCTATGCCATGGCATTCGATGACTTTACGGATTCTGTTGAAGATCCGTTCGGATGTTTCCACTGTCATGCCAACGGTGTCGGCGACGGTACAATTACCGTTACCCACGGCTATCTGACCAACGCCGTTGCCGATGATTTCGAAAAGATCGATGCGGCCAATCTGTCCTGCGGACAGTGCCATTCCGAGTATTATTTCGATCCTGAGACAAAAGCGACTTCCTTTGCCTATAAGGGACTTGCCAATATGACTCCGGATCTGATGCTGGAATATGAAAATAATCTGACCGACAGTGAAGGCAACATGTTTGCCGACTGGGTCGATGAAGATACCGGTGTCCGCAAGCTGAAGGTACAGCATCCGGAATTCGAAACATTCCTTGGTGAGGGAAGCCCGCACGGCGGACCGAATGCTGTGATGTCCCTGACATGCGCCGACTGCCATATGCCGCAGAAGACAGCTGACGACGGAACGGTCTATACCAGCCATTACTGGGTATCGCCTCTGGATGATCAGGATCTCCTGAACAATACATGTGCGAAGTGCCATAAGGATCTGGCATCTGAAGTGGCAGCGATCCAGAAGGAAACGACAGACCGCGAAAACCAGCTGGGTGAAGCACTGGCGCAGCTGGACAGTGATCTTGCGGCAGCGATTGCCGAAGGCAGGATCGAAGGACAGGATCTGGAAGATATCCGCATGACTGTCAGAAATGCCCAGTGGTTCTGGGATTTCGTCTATGTCGAAAACAGCGAAGGCGTTCATAACCAGCAGCTGACAAAACACTGCCTTGACAAAGCGGAAGAATACATCAAACAAGCGAATGCAATGCTGCAATAGCAGTATTACTGGCAATCTTCTGACCGTTCGCCGAAAGCGGACGGTTTTTTGTAAGGAATTGATATATTATGGATAAACTTTGGAAATTTCTGAAATCAATGAAATTCGGACTCATACTGCTCGGACTGATCTGCATCATATCTGTCGCCGGAAGCCTGATTCCCCAGAATGCAGAGCCGATGACGTATGTCCGTGCCTATCCGGATCATTATGCACTTATTTTTTCACTGCAGCTCGATCATGTCTTTACCAGCTGGTATTTTGTGGCTGTTACCTTACTGCTGTGCCTGAATCTGACACTCTGTTCCATCATCCGCTTCCGGAAGATTCCCGGCAGTGATGAGAAGGAAATCGAAGCGGCACTGCGTGTGCCTTCTGTGGAAAAGACAGATGAAAAGACACTGGAGGAGATCCGGAAATACCTGCGGCGGATCCGCTGCCGTGAGACTGCCGGAGAAAATGCGACGGTATACTCCAAGAACAGCTTCGGCCGGTACGGTACGTTCCTGGTCCATCTGGGAATTCTTCTGACAGTGATCTTCTGGGCACTGGCAATGTATCTGCCCAGAATCATCGACCGTGCCTGCATGCCGAAGGAAAGCATTTTTCTGGATGACGGCACCGAGATCTATGTCGACAGCTTTTCAATTACCGATGATGAAGGACATCTGGACTATAAGAGTGTCGTCAATATTATTCTTCCCGACGGCAGGGAATCCGGCCTGAAGGAAACCAGCGTCAACCATCCTGCCGGGATCGGCCGCTATAAGGTATACCAGCAGACCTACGGGACAAGAGGTGCCATTCTTGTCCGTGACGGCGAAGGGCATGAAGACCGCTTCTATGTCGACAGCAATGATTTTCTTTCCAAGGACGGAGAAAACGGCCTGCTGTATGACAATGTCTATCCCGACTTCAAAGAGGAAAACGGTGAGATGTCACTGGTGACCAGCACATCCGGATCCTATGAAAATCCGGTCTATGTATATATGACGGTGGAAGAGGGACAGGAAAAGGAAGTCATGCTTGCCTTCCCCGGTGACAAAACCGAAATCGGCGGCCTGGAATATGAATTCCTGGATCCGGTGGAATATCCGGGACTGCGCATCAAGGAATCGCCTCACTTTGTCAATGCCCTGCTTCTGCTTTCGTTTCTGATCATGACCGCCGGACTGTATATTACATTCTTTATGCAGCCGGTAATTGTCAGCGTCGATCAGGAAGGATATACCGTCCTCGGCAGCAAACCCGAAGGCATGCGCTATGAACTGAAACAGATCGTGCGCCGGAATAAGGAGAAATAACATGCTTGATTTTCTGTTTTTTGCAGGGCTTGTCCTGTATTTTGCGGCAATGGTTCTGACCTTTGTCGGCATGGTTTTCAAAAATAAAAAAGTTACGGATCTCGGCTGGTATGTATTTATGGCCGGTGCTCTGACGGCGACGGCGTATCTTGTATACAGAGGAATTGTGGCAGGAAGACTGCCGCTGTCCAATCAGTTCGAATTTGCGGCATCGTTCTCCTGGGGCATTGCCGTTATTCTGATCTTCCTGCATTACCGCTTTCACCTGGAATGGATCGAAGCGGCAGGCATGGCGATGACGTTCCTGATCCTTTCCTATGCAGCCCTGCAGCCAAGGGAAGTGACGGAACTGATGCCGGCACTGCGCAGCGCCTGGTTCGGCTTTCATATCGGATCGGCAGCCTTCTCCTATGCCTCATTCATGCTGGCAGGAGCAGCCGGTATCCGTTATCTGATTGCCGCAAAGAAGGATCCTAATGATGAACGGCTGGAACAGATGGATTATTTCATCTACCGCCTGATCGCTCTCGGACTTCTGCTGCTGACGATCACGATTCTTTCCGGTGCCATCTGGGCTGAGGAAGCATGGTCATCGTTCTGGACCTGGGATCCCAAGGAGGTATGGGCACTGATTACCTGGATCCTGTATGCGATTTATCTGCATCTGCGTCTGGGCCGGAAGATGACGGGTACGGCCATGGCCTGGTATGCCGTGATTGCCGTGCCGGTGGTTCTGTTTACCTTTATCGGTGTCAATACACTGCTGCCGGGTCTGCATTCCTACGGAACGCTGACGGTATCCGGAATGATGTAATGACAGCCTGCTGCGAAGCAGGCTTTTTTATTTTGTGTGCGGTTTCCTTGGCGGCGGTTTCGTAATATAATAGGCAGGCGTGAGGCAGATAAAATGAAACATTTGGAAGTATGTACGGAGAATCTGAAACAGACGCATGAGCTCGGCGAGAAGATCGGCAGGGCTGCTGTCAGGAATATGGTCTTTCTGCTGGACGGCGATCTGGGGGCAGGCAAGACGACACTGACCCAGGGCATTGCCAGAGGACTCGGTGTCAGACGCAACGTCACCAGTCCGACCTTCACGATCCTGAAGGTCTATCAGGGGCGCATGCCGCTGTATCATATTGACGCCTACCGTCTGGAAGGTACCGTTCAGGATCTCGGCTTCGACGAACTGATGGAGGATGAAGGCCTGACCGTGATCGAATGGTCGCAGTATGTCTCTTATCTGATTCCCGAAGAATATATGAAAATAACGATTACACTGCTGGAGGAAGACAGCCGGAAGTTTGTCTTTGAAGCCTGCGGTGCGCAGTATGAAAAACTGCTGGAGGATATCGCATGATCACATTATGCATGGATACGAGCCACATCTATCTGGTGCTGGCCCTGATCAGGGATGACAGGGTCATCGGCAGCGTTCAGGAAGAATGCTGGAAGCGGCAGTCGGAGGAAATATTCCCGAAACTGATCGCGCTCTGCGAAGAACAGAAGATTCAGCCGGAGGATATTGATCAGATCGTCATCTCCGAAGGCCCGGGAAGCTATACCGGAGTGCGCATTGCCATGACCGTTGCCAAGGTCGTATGTGCAATGCGGAAGATCCCGCTCTATACGATTGGCACACTTCTGCTGTATGCCGGAAATGAGGACTGCCGGGTTCTGACGGATGCCAGAGGGCACCGTGCCTATACCTGCCGTTTCAGAAACGGTGAAGCACTGGAGGAACAGCGGGCACAGGAGTGTGCGGAAATCGCAGAACTCATCAAAGATGAAAAGATCATCGGCGACGGTCATCTGATCGGAAAGGATGACTGCTGGCCGGATATTGCCGCAAACTTCCTGATCCTGAAGGATCACTGGAAGAAAGCCGAAAACGTTCACCTTGTTGTTCCGGAATACCTGAAGCCGTCCGAGGCATATCTGATTCAGAAATGATCAGGGGGATGGAAGAAAAGGATCTGGAAAGGATCTGTGAACTGGAAGAAGAACTGTTTCCTGCCGATCCGTGGCAGAAACATAACTTTCTGTATGAGCTGAATGAGAATCCCTATGCCCGGCTGTCTGTCTTTGAAGAAAACGGAAGGATTGCCGGCTATGCCGATCTCTGGATCATGTTTGAGCAGGCCCAGATTGCAAATCTGGCAGTCGCAGGAGACTGTCAGGGCAGGGGAATCGGCAGGGAACTGATGAATCACTGCCTGAAGACGGCGGAAGAAGCCGGATGTGAAGTCATCAGTCTGGAAGTGCGGGTATCCAATGCCCGAGCCATCAGTCTCTATGAGAAGTGCGGCTTTATCAGAGCTGCCGTCAGAAAAGGATATTATGAGAACGGCGAGGATGCCGATCTCATGATCAGACCTTTGGGAGGTAATCAATATGACAATGCTGCTGGCAATTGAATCCAGCTGTGATGAGACGGCATGTGCCGTCGTTAAGGACGGATGCGATATTCTTTCCAATATCGTATCCAGTCAGATCAATGTACATACCCGCTACGGCGGCGTGGTTCCGGAAGTTGCCAGCCGCATTCACGTAGAGAATATTTCCACCGTTGTAACGGAGGCTCTGGAACAGGCCGGTGTCACAATGGATGATATCGATGCCGTCGCCTATACCCAGGGTCCGGGTCTGATCGGATCCCTGCATGTCGGCGTACAGGCTGCCAAGGCAATTGCCTGGGCATATCACAAGCCGCTGCTGCCGCTGAATCATATGACCGGACATATTTATGCCAACCGTTTTGTGACCGAGCTGACCTATCCGCTGATGGCACTTGTCATCTCCGGCGGCCATACCGAACTGGTGTGGATGGAAAGCGACTGGGACTTCAAAGTCATCGGTACAACCAGAGATGACGCAATCGGCGAAGCCTATGACAAGGTCGCAAGAGTTCTCGGCCTCGGCTATCCGGGCGGTCCGAAGATCGACAAGATCGCCAGGGAGGGCGGGCCGCACTACAAGCTGCCGACTCCGAAAACCGATACACCGTATGATTTCTCTTTCTCCGGTCTGAAGACAGCCGTGCTTCAGATGATCCAGAGGGAAGAAAAGAAGGGGGAGGAAATCAACGTTGCCGATGCGGCATACTGTTTCCAGGAAACCGCACTGCAGTCGATGGTCAAAAAGACCATGGCAGCCGTAAAGGAATACCGCCCCTCCATGCTGGTGCTGGCCGGCGGTGTTGCCGCAAATTCACGCCTGCGGGAACTCATGGAAGAGAATATGAAAGCATATCCCGGCACCAGGCTGGTCATTCCGCCGCTGAGCTGCTGCACGGACAATGCGGCAATGATCGGGGCAGCCGGATACATTGCATACAGGCATGGTCTGTTCGGGGAATTTGACGCAGCGGCCGATCCCGGCATGCTGATGCCGGGTGAAGAATACTGACGCTTGACATAAAAAACAAATTTTTCACAAATGATATTTTTGTGTTACTATGGGTATGGTGATGAATATGACAGAAAGAAAAGTACCCAAGGCAACACTGCAGAGATACCCTGTATACCTGAAAGCACTCCGTAAGCTGAGAGCAGACGGCAAGACCCGGATACTGTCCCGCGAACTGGCGGATTATGTTTCGATTGAATCAACAACGATCCGCCGCGACTTCAGTTTTCTCGGGAATCTCGGAAAGCAGGGCTACGGCTATGACGTGGATAATCTGATTACGATCTTTTCCGAACAGCTGGGCATGAACTTTGATGAGAAGATCATTCTTGTCGGAGCCGGCAATCTCGGAAAGGCACTGCTGAACTATAACCACTGGAACCATGTGGTCGGGGAGATTGTCTGTGCCTTTGATCTGGAGCCTGAACATGTGCATGATACGGCTGTGCCGGTCTATGCACTGAATGAGATCAGCACCAGGCTGCCGGAAGGATGCCGGATCGCAATTCTCTGCATTTCCAGTCATGTTCAGGAAACGGTCGATCTGCTGGTGGAAAACGGCATCATCGGCTTTGTCAACTTTGCCATGGAACACTTCAGTGTTCCGCAGGGCGTCTATGTGAAAAACGTGGATATTGTCTCTTCAATCCAGGAACTGGTATTCGAGACAAATTCCATTCAGAAATAAGGGGAGATTTATATGGCTACAGAAGTAAGCATTCGCGAATTGTATGATCTGACAAAAGAAGGAACCGATCTTGAAAAGGACCAGTTTGAACTGGTGCAGCTGCAGGGCTGGGTACGCACCAACCGTGCCGGCAAGAATGTCGGCTTTATTGCCCTGAATGACGGCACCTATTTCCAGAATGCACAGATCGTCTACTCGTCTGATACACTGGCAGATTATGACAAGGTCGGCAAATATCTGACCGGCACTGCCATTGCCGTTATCGGCAGATATGTGGAAACACCGGATGCCAAGCAGCCGTTTGAAATTCAGGCCACCGAAATTACACTGGAAGGTGCCTGCGACAACAGCTATCCACTGCAGAAGAAGAGACATTCCTTTGAATATCTGCGTGAACTCGGACATCTGCGTCCGCGCACGAATACATTCTCGGCTGTCTTCAGAGTCCGCAGCGTGCTGGCCATGGCGATTCATCAGTTCTTCCAGTCACAGGGCTTTGTCTATGTCAACACGCCGATCATTACCGGCAATGATGCCGAAGGTGCAGGCGAGACATTTACCGTCACGACAAGAAGCGACGGCAAATATGAAGATGATTTCTTCGGAAAGCATGCCAGCCTGACGGTTTCCGGTCAGCTGCAGGGTGAAGCCTATGCGCTTGCCTTCCGTGATATCTATACCTTCGGACCGACATTCCGTGCCGAGAATTCCAATACGACGACACATGCGGCGGAATTCTGGATGATCGAACCGGAGATGGCATTTGCCGATCTGGACTATGACATGGATGTTATTGAAGACATGATCAAGTTCTGCATCGACTATGTCATGGAGATGTGCCCGGAAGAAATGAAATTCTTCAATGAAAGAATCGATACAACGCTGCTTGACAGACTGAACCATGTCAGAAACTCCGAATTCAGAAGAATGCCCTACACCGAAGCCATTGAACTTCTGAAGCAGGCAGATGTTGAATTTGAAAACAGCAACATTTACTGGGGCATGGATCTCAATACCGAACATGAGAGATACCTGACTGAAAAGGTTGTCAAAGGACCGACATTCCTGATCAATTATCCGGCAGAGATCAAGGCGTTCTATATGCGTCAGAATGACGACGGCAAGACGGTTGCGGCATGCGACCTGCTTGTGCCGGGTGTCGGAGAACTGGTCGGCGGTTCCCAGCGTGAGGAACGTCTGGAACTGCTGGAAAAGAAGATGGACGAGATCGGCATGAAGAAGGAAGGCCTGGAATGGTACCTGGATCTGAGAAGATACGGCGGCTGCCAGCATTCCGGATTCGGTCTCGGCTTCGAGCGTCTGGTCATGTATATGACCGGCATGGAAAACATCAGAGATGTGATTCCGTTTGCCAGAACACCGAAGAATCTGATGTTCTGATCATCAAATGACAGGCTGAAAAGCCTGTTTTTTGTTGGAAAGAAAGGGTGTGTCCTGTAGAATGGTAGTGTTATGTTATATCAGGTCAGCAAAGCATCCAAATATTACGGAGCCGATACCGTATTTGAAGATATCAATTTTGAGATCCGGGGCACGGAAAAAATCGCCATTGTCGGCCGCAACGGCTGCGGCAAGACAACATTCCTGCGCTGCATGTGCGGTGAGGAGAACTTTGACAAGGGCACTGTTTCCATGCAGAACGGCACAACCATCGGCTATCTTGCCCAGAAGGTTCTTGAACATGATGAGCGGACAGTCGAAGAAGAACTGATGACGATCTATCATCAGATTTTTGAACTGCAGGACCGCATGCATGAACTGGAGGAGATCATGAAGGATGATCCCTCGGAAAAGGTTCTGAAGCAGTATGCGGATGTACAGGAACGGTTTGAAGCGCTGAACGGCTATAACTGGGAATCGGAAATGAAGACAGTCTTCACCCGCTTCGGATTCGATCTCAGTGATCTGAAGCGGCCGATCGGCGAGTTCTCGGGCGGTCAGAAGACACGCATTGCATTTGTGCGGCTGCTGCTGTCAAAGCCGGATGTGCTGCTTCTGGACGAACCGACCAACCATCTCGATCTGTATGCCATCGAATGGCTGGAAGGGTATGTAAAGAACTATCCCAAGGCAGTGGTTCTGGTATCCCATGACCGGATGTTCCTGGATCATATCGTCGACTGTGTCTACAACATGGAATACGGCCGGATGAAGCGCTATGCCGGCAATTATACGTCTTTTACGGAACAGAGGGAAAATGATCTGGAACGGCAGATGGCTGCCTATGAAAGACAGCAGAAGGATATCGAGCGCCTGCAGGCACTGATCGAAAAGTTCCGCTACAAGAAAAACAAGGCTGCCTTTGCCCAGTCCAAGATCAAATATCTGGAAAGAATGGAAAAACTGGAGCCGGAGAAAGCCGACAGCAAAACCTTTCATGCCCGCTTTACACCGTATCTCAAAGGCGGCGAAAGGGTACTGGAAACAGATCATCTGAAGATCGGCTATGACAGTGTTCTGGCTGAAGTGACGATGGAGATCCGGCGCGGTGACAGGGTGGCGGTCATCGGGCCCAACGGAACCGGAAAATCAACATTTGTGAAGACCCTGATGGGGCAGGTGGAACCGCTGGGCGGCAGCTATCTGTTCGGACATCAGATCGAAACCGGATATTTTGATCAGCAGCTGGCCCAGTTCTCCTCCGGAAAAACCGTGCTGGAAGAGCTGTGGGATGAAAATCCCGATCTCGACCGCACAGCCGTACGGAGTGTTCTCGGTCAGTTCCTTTTCTCGGCCGATGATGTCTTTAAGACCGTCGATGTTCTTTCCGGCGGTGAAAAGGTGAGGCTGAGCTTTGCCAAGCTCCTTCTCGAACATTCCAATTTCCTGATTCTCGATGAACCGACAAACCATCTGGATATTCCCGGCAAGGAAGCTCTGGAAGAATCACTGAAGGATTTCAGCGGCACACTGCTGTTTGTCTCCCACGACCGTTACTTTATCTCCCGTCTTGCGACGGCACTGCTGGTGCTGGAGAATGACGGAAGCTGCAGGTATCTGCCGATGACCTATGCCGAATATACGGAAAAGGAAAGTGCAAAGGAAGAACAGCGCACTGCCGCAGCTGCTTCACAGCAGAAAAAGGAAGATTCCCGCCGCCGGATGTCGCCGGAGTCACGGCGCCGCGAGATTGCCAGAATCGAAAAGGAAATCACCGCCAAGGAGGAAGAACTGGAGGCGATGAAAGAACTCCGCTTTGAGCCGGAATACTATCATGACTATCAGAAGATGAATCTGCTGGAGGCAGACATTGATGATATCCATGCCGAACTTGCAAAGCTGATGGACCGCTGGGAGGAACTCAGCGAAGAAGCGTGATGACAGAAGGAAAGATCCTTCTGTTTTTCATTTTCCGGAAACAGCTTCATTGATATAATGAAGGTAACAGTTATCAGAAAATAATAATGCGAGGAGAAATACGTATGTCCAATTGTATCGTTGCCCAGTCGGGCGGACCGAGTTCTGTCATTAATGCGACGGTCGCCGGCATTGTCATGGCGAACCAGCTGAATCCGCTTTACGAACATGTTTACGGAGGCCTGAACGGAATTGAAGGCATCCTGCAGGAACGCTTTGTCGATCTTACCAGACTGACCGATCATGAGCTTCAGGTTCTGTGTCAGACACCGGCATCGGCTCTGGGATCCTGCCGTTACAAGCTGAGAAGAGACAATGTTGAAGATATGGAAGAAATCTTCAACATCATGGAAAAGTATGATATCGAAACGATGTTCTATACCGGCGGCAATGATTCCATGGACACGGTCGCCGCACTGTCCGAATATGCGGCTTCCCATAATATTGAAAACCGCCGCTTTGTCGGCTGCCCCAAGACCATCGACAATGATCTGATGATAACGGACCACGCACCCGGTTTTGCCTCTTCGGCCAAGTTCATTGCCACAACCGCCCTGCAGTGCTGGCAGGACCTCAGTGTCTATCCGCCGTCCCGCCGGGAAGTGTTCATTCTGGAAACAATGGGACGCGATGCCGGCTGGCTTGCGGCATCTGCCTGCCTCTCCGGAATCGTCGATGTACTGATCGTGCCGGAAGTCTCATTTGATGAAGACAAGGTCATGGACAGGATCAGGGAATGCATCGAAGAAAATGCCAAGTGCTTTGTCGTGATTTCCGAAGGCGCACACTATGCCGACGGAACCTATATCGCCGCCGGCGAAGCCCGCAACGATCTGTTCGGCCATGCCGTACTGGGCGGAGCGGGAAAAGCTCTTGAACAGATGATTCTCGACAATGATGTCTGTCCGCGCTGCAAGGTCCAGGACCTGTCCACAGCCCAGAGATGCCATGCCTCCGAAGCGTCGCTTGTCGATGTGACGGAATCCTACCGGCTCGGCATGTCGGCACACATGCGTTCTGCCGATCCGAAGTTTACCGGCATGATGGTCGGTGTCAGAAGACGAACCGACGTGGATGATTATGATGTTGAGTATTTCGCTGTTGAGGCCGACAAGGTTGCCAACTATGTCCGCAACTTCCCGACCGAATGGCTGGAGAAGAATTACCGCGGCATCACGCTTGAAGCGGTTGACTATATGAAGCCGCTGATCCAGGGCACGCCGGATCTGATCATCAAGGACGGCATGCCGGAACAGACCGTTCCGTTCTATATGCGCGGTGCTGAAATCGAAAAGAAATAGTGCATCCGAAACATTCCCGCAAGGGAATGTTTTTTGAAACGGCAGCCGGTTTTAATTGCCGGAAATGCTGTTTCTGTTTGAATATGATCTGAAGTATAATAAAACATTATTGGAAATAACAGAGGTAAGAATATGATTTGGATCTATTATTTTTCAAAACCGCTGTTCTGGGTAATTCCCTGGATCCTGCAGTCGATCGGCTATTACCGGCTGCTCAGAAAACTGGATCAGGACGGACGGCCGGCAATTGTGCCGTTCATAGCGGAAGGAAAGCTTTCAAAGATATATTTTGAAAAGATGAGTTCCTACTGGCATCCGCTGATCTATTCCGGTCTCTTTCTCGGAGTCGGAATGTATTTCAGAATCAGGGGTGCAACAGCAAGCGTAACCCTCTACGGAGTTCTGTTTACGCTGCTGGCACTGTGCGTATACGGCACCTTTCTCATCCGCCTTTACTGGCGCATCTGCAAGTCATTCAAAAAGAATATCTTCTTTTATCTGGGAATGCTGTGTCTGCCGTTTGTTTTCCTGCTGTTCCTTTCCGGGAAGCGGTCGAAATTCTACGGAGGTCCGGTATTCAAGATCAAGCTGATACATAACCGCTTCATCCAGTGGCTGTTTGTTGCGGTGCGTGAACTGATATGGCTCGGCGGCGTGGGTGTCGTCGGACTGGGTATGATATTCATCGTAGCCAGAGTGCATATGCCTTCCGTATTTGTCAATCTTCTGATGGAGGAACGCTACAGCAAGATTGCCGCGCTGGAGGTAACGGATACTTCCGTCAAGCGTGAAGACGTGCTGGCTCAGAGAAATCTTTCCCTGGATCAGTTTGCACCGAGCCGTGAACATTTCTATCCGGATCATTCCGGTGATCAGGATATCGTAGTCATGGAATATATTGTCGGATCCAACCTTGAAGACATGCAGGGTCTGGCATCCTTCAATATCAGACAGATGATCGATGCGACAAAGAAGGGACCGCACCTGAAGTTTGTCATTCAGGCCGGCGGATCTGCCCGCTGGTTCACCAACGGCATCGAGGAAAAGACAAACGGATATTATCTGATTGAAAACGGAAAGCTTACCAAGCTGGAACTGCTGGACAACACCGTTGCCATGACAGAGCCGGACCAGATGTACAACTTCATTACCTATGTGAAGAAGAACTATCCGGCTGACCGCTATATGCTGGCGATGTGGGATCACGGCGGAGGACTCTCTCTTGGCTTCGGCCAGGATCTGCTGAACAAGCGTACCGACGCCGGCAGTGAAGGCAACGATTACGGAACGATGCTGGTCAGTGAGATCGTCGATGTTCTGAAAAGGGCAAATGTGAAATTTGATGTCATCGGTTTCGATGCCTGCCTGATGCAGGATATCGAGGTCGCTGCCGCCCTTGAACCGTATGCGGATTACCTGCTTGCGTCTGAAGAAGTGGAATCCGGTCTGGGCTGGTACTATACGACAGCCTTCAGTGCCCTGGCAGAAGATCCGACTCTCAGCAGTGAGGAATTCGGACGCCTGATGGTATCCTCGTTTGATGTCTACAACCAGAAGAGCAACGATGACAAGCCTGACAGCAACAGCACGCTCTCGCTTGTGGATCTGACAAGAATCAAGCCTGCCTTCGACAGCCTGCAGAACCTGTATGATGCTCAGGATGCTGCCATCAAAGCAGGCAGTGCCCAGTATGCGGACATCGCTTCTGCCGTCAGCAATTCCTATACCTTCAACAACAAGGAACAGGTTGACATGATCGGCTATCTGCAGAATCTTGCGGCTGCCGACTATGATGAATCGGTTGTTGCCGATCAGGAACTGAACAATCTGATCGATCTTGTTGATGCGGCAATTGTCTGCCGCAATGCCAACAGTGCCGAAGGCATCAACGGCCTTGCCCTGACATTCCCGCACAAGATGATCAATGTATACGAATTAGATCACAGACAGTATGAAGCTCTCGGCATGGATCGGGCAAAGAACTTCTATGATGACTACTTCAGCATCATGGCTACCACCAGGAGCGGCAATGATGAAGTTGAATTCCTCGGCATTGCCCTCAAGGATGAACACGACTATACAAAAGAAGAATGGTATGTCAGCGGATTTGAAGGTTATGACAATACTCCGCAGATCGGTGAAATTCCTCTGATTACCGTTGACGGCGGCTGGGAACTGCAGCTGCCTGACTCGGTATGGAATATCATGGCTGATTCCCAGCAGATCGTCTATCAGAAGAGCGAACAGGGCTGGCGCTATCTCGGTCATGATGTACCGGGTGCACTGGATGCCGACAATCATCCGATGATCAGCAACGACGGAACCTGGATCCATATCAACGGTCAGCTTGTTGCCTATGAGGCAGATACTGCCGTGAAGACGGAACAGGGTGTTGTATACAAAGGCACCGTCAAGGCAAAGGTAGACGGAGAAGAAGTCATTCTCTATATCGAATGGGATCCGATTACCGATGAAACAGGTGTCGAGGTCGAAGGTCATGTTGTCGGATACAGATCTACTGCCAGTGAGACACCGTTCATGGAAAAAGGTCTGGAAGAAATCAAGCCCGGACAGACTGTCGAATTCCTCTTTGATTATTATGATGAAAACGGCAAGCTGCTGAAGACAGAACCATACGGACCGAAGCTCAGACCTTCATCAATGGCTGCCATGAAGGTAACCGATAAGAAGCTGGGCGAATGTGACCTGCGCTACGGTATCACGATTACCGATGTATACGAGCGTCAGTTCGTCACCGAATATGTTGAAGCACATATCGAAAAATAAGATATGAACAGAAAAGGGAAGATGTTCCGTACATCTTCCTTTTCAATTTCCTGCTGTACAGCCTGCGGAATACATGATAAAGAACATATCAGGAGAGTGAATGACATGCGTTTGTTTCTGGCATATCTGCCTGACGGCGAAACACAGGAAAAACTGAAGAAGGTGCAGGATGCACTGCGCACAGAAGGCATTCAGGGTGAATACTATGATCCCGGAAGAATGCATATGACTCTTGTTTTCATCGGTGACTATGATGATACGGAGAAGGTGATGCGCATTGTCAGAAAGGTCCCGGCTGAAGAAGCAGTGCTGGAACCTGAATGCATTGATATCATCAGGGACAGATATGTACTGAGGTACAGGGACAATGAAAAGCTGCGCAGCTATATCGAAAGAATCCGCAGCAGGCTGAAGGAAAACGGGATTCCGTATGCTGATCAGCCGTTTGCCGCCCACTTTACACTGGTTGATACAGATCAGAGAATATTTGCCGGATCATTCGATCTTTCCTTTGCGGAAGCGAAGGTCAGTTCTGCCTCACTGCTGCAGTCCAACAAGGAAACAGGCGGGAAGGGATATACGCTGATCGATACATA
>CAMNGB010000044.1 GCA_946537835.1 uncultured Erysipelotrichaceae bacterium | reverse complement strand
GATTCCAGCTGCTGTCGTATTTTTCCAGAGTTCCTGATCCGCTGACCCAGTAATACCCGCCTTCCGTGCATATGCCCTGGCGGCCTTTTACCGGATGAACTTCCGAGAGTTCATACCTGAAAGCAGTCCCGGCCTTGCTGCAGCCGCTCATAATAGCAAATACGGCAAGACAAAACAACAGGAAAACAGTGTTTTTCATGATCTTTTCACCTCAGCAAATCAAGCTTTGTTCATCTCTTGCTTCAGAGCTGCCGTCAGCACCGGAAATCACTTCTCTTTTTCCAGCAGGCGGCGCCAGAATGCAGTGACTGTTTCTTTCCCGGTTTCACCGTTTCTGAATACCGGAGAGAAGCTGATGGTATTGAATCCCGGCCATCCTTCCAGCATCTCATCACCGTAATCAACCGGGATGAGATTGTGCTGCCGGCGGAGAATGTCTTTCAGCACTTCCGGGAAGCGGCAGGTTTCCTGAATGGTCTGACGGGAGCGGTTCTGCCTGGCAATGCCGTAGGTCAGATCTGCTTTCTGCAGAATATCCGCAAGTACAGATATGCCCTTTTCCAGCTCGTCGTCACTGACTGCTCTCAGCCGTATCACTGTGCCGTTCCGTTCTGCCTGCGGCCGCAGCCAGACTTCCGCAAACGGCAGTTTTTCAATCAGTTTTTCGTCGCTGTTCACATTGCGGCGGATCGCTTCGGGAAGTTCTTTTTTCAGTGTCCTGATTCTGTTTTTTTCCGTGCCGGAAGCATGCAGCGGGACCGCCTTGCGATAGCGTCCGAGGATTTCCTGACACATCTGTTCATCACATTCCAGGGCAAAATCGATGGACGGCCACCGTTCTTCACCGACCAGGGCAAAGGTCAGTCCTTCATATTCCGCCAGTCCCCTGCCTTCCCTGACAATGACATCAAGGCCGGGGATTTTTTCCTGCATCAGGCAGCAGAAATAACGGTCGGTTTCCTTCTGTGCCCTTTCATTGAAACGCACCAGAACATAGAAATCAAAACGGGCTGTGCCGTGATGCCAGTGCATTCTCTGTGCAGCCAGCAGAAGATCATTTGCCGTATTTTCATCGGTGACATCAAAGAGCACCTTTGCGGCATTGTCATGTGCCTGCAGCCAGTGCAGAAGAATGCCCTCCTTCATGACTTCTTCCTGCATGAAGAGTCCGATATCCGAAAAGCGGGCTTTCAGCTGCGGAAACAGCTGCTGATGATCATAGGATGATTCCGGATCATCATAGCTTTCACGGTTCAGCAGTGAAGGTGCCTGTTCCCTTTCGGGAAAGCGGGGATGCAGAAAGAGAACTGCCAGCAAAATCACCAGCAGAACGGAAAAGACAACGATCATGATCGGAATCAGATGGGTCATTCTGTCTTTTCTCCTTCATCCGCAAATGTCTCTCTCTGATCGAGAAAGACCGGTCGTTCTATGAGCAGTTCACGGCCGCTGCCGTGACGGAATTCAATCAGCACCGAACGGGCTCTTCCCTGCCGGGATCCGTAGGCAATGCGCATGCGCACTGCCTGCAGTCCGTTTCTTTCACTTTCCTGCAGAAGTTCCTTCAGGCGGCTTGCCCGATGGACCAGGAAGAATCTGCCGTTGTCCTTCAGCAGTCTTCTGACACCGGCAAACAGTTCCGAAGGTGTCAGATATTCCTCATGCCGGGCTGCCCGTATCATTTCGCTGCTGTTTTTGAGACGGTCTTCGCCGGTGCGGAAATACGGCGGGTTGCATACGATGGCATCAAAGCGTCCGCTTCTGTAATCCTGCAGCCGGCAGCAGGTCAGTTCTGCCGTTACGCCGTTGCGCTGCAGGTTTTCTTCAGCCTGCTTCAGCACTTCTTCAAACAGATCGATGCCGGTAAGATCCGCGGTCTTCTGATGTGCCGCATACAGCAGCAGTGCACCGCTGCCGCAGCCGATATCCAGCAGGCGGTCGCTTTTTTTCAGGCGCATGAAGCGGCCGAGCAGTTCGGTATCGGAATTGAAATGATACATTTCCGGCAGCTGGATCAGCGTATAATCCGTGCCGTTGAGATAATCAGCCTTCATGGGTTTCCTTCAGTTCCAGCCAGAATGTGGAACCTTTCCCTTCTTCACTGATGACACCGTATTCTGCTCCGTGTGCTTCGGCGATGGCCCTGACAATTGCCAGACCGAGTCCGGTCGAAGTCTGGGAACGGGAGAAGGAATGTGATGACTTCTGATAGCGGTCCCAGATGGTGGGAAGATCCGCTTCCGGAATTCCTTCCCCTTCGTCAATGACTTCCATGCGGACGGTTTCTTCGTCTTCCTTCTGCCAGGCCCGGATCGTGATTGTTTTTCCTTTCGGAGTATGCTTGATGGCATTGGTCAGATAATTGGTAATGATCTGACCGATCTTCAGTTCATCGGCATAGACGGTCAGATATTCCGGGACATCCACTTCCACCCGGACACCGGCGCTGTCGATCAGCGGCTGGTTCATATCCACGACTTCATAGATCTTTTCGGAAAGATCCATGTTTTCCTTGCGGGGAATATAGGTTCCGGTCTGCATCTTGGAAAGCTCGCTCATGTCGGTGACCAGGTTGCTCATATAGTCGGCTTCCTTGAGGATGACATCCAGATGCTTGCTGCGCTTGGCAGGATCATCACCGGAAATATCCCGGATCATTTCGGCATAGGCCTTGATATCGGTGATCGGGGTGCGGATATCGTGCGATACATTGGCAATCAGATCGCGCCGCAGCTCATCGATGCCGGAAAGCTTTTCGGTCGCATCATTCAGGGTCGAAGCAAGTTCCTTCGTCTCGGTGAATGTGCCGCCGTCAAAATCGGCACTGTAGTCAGCTTTCGCCAGTTTTCCCGCTTCCCTGTTCATGCGGATGATCGGCTCGGTAACGTTGCGAGAAATATAGATGCCGACCAATGATGCCACAACCGTTGCGATCAGCGTATAGATGACATACTGGCGGGTAAAGAACGTCACGATCGAATCGACCGGTTCCAGCGGTGAATTGACATAGATATAGTAATTGCCCAGTTCCGCCTGGATGCGGCGGGCAAAGACGATCATCTCCTGGGATGTGCTGGGGTTTGTAACATTGATGCTGTACTCGCGTGACGCCCCGAGCAGTTCATCCAGCCGGGCAGTATCAAAAAGCTGTGTCACTTCCTCCGGCACATTGCCGCTCAGAACACAGCTGGTACCCAGGCTGTCGGCGTCATAGATCCTTCTGCCGTCTTCATTGACAATGAAGATGCAGGCGTTGTTGTCGACGACTTCCTTCAGGGCAGCGGAAATACTGCTGCGGGTGATCTCATTGTCGACCAGATCGCTCTGCACGGAATCGGCCAGCGTCCGTACCGTCTGTACCTTTGAGTTCCGGTAATACGGACGGATCAGGCCGGTCTGCAGCACCCCGATGAAAACGATGATGCCGACGGCGAGCAGAAAGAACGACAGCCAGAAGCGAAAGCGGATGCCATGCGTATCAAGCTTCAAACTTATACCCCGTTCCATGGACCGTGACGATGCGGTCACGGTATCTGCCGAGATTTCTTCTCAGCATCTTGATATGTGTATCGACGGTTCGATCTTCCCCGTAGTAATCGAATCCCCACACTTCCTGCAGAAGCGTGCGGCGGGAAAGCGCGATGTTGGGATGGGAAAGCAGATAGATCAGAAGATCGATCTCCTTCGGTGTGAGATTGGCCCTGACGCCGTCGACGGTGACCGTACGTCCGAGAACGTCGACCTGCAGTCCGTCAAAGCGCAGGATATTCTTGTCGGTAGGCTTGCCGCGTTCGAGAATGACGCGGATGCGGGCCATCAGTTCCTTGGGTGAAAACGGCTTGGATACATAATCATCCACGCCCAGTTCAAAACCGAACAGCTTGTCGTATTCTTCCGTTCTTGCACTCAGCATGATCACCGGCACATTGGAGATTCTCTTGATCTCGCGGCAGGTAGAAAAGCCGTCCAGCTTCGGCATCATGACATCGAGGACCACACAGTCATAATGGGTATTGCGGATCATTTCGAGTGCTTCGAGGCCGTCTTCGGCTTCATCTGCTTCATAGCCGTTCAGTTCGCAGTACTCGTGCACAACTTCACGGATATTCTGTTCATCATCTACAATCAGTATTCTTGACATGGGATACCTCATTTCTTTTCCACGACGGTGATGCTGTTGGCCAGCAGGCTTCCGTCATCCGATATTTTAGCATCAAACAGGATATATGCGCCACGGGCGAGAATCTGCGATACCTTCCGGTACAGCGAAGGCATGACAGCCATGTCAGCCTGGGCGGTTTCATCCGACACTTTCAGGAATGCCATCATATCGCCTTTTTTGGTGCGGTGCTGGCGGACGCTGCGGATCACTGCGAAACTGCGGATCGTACCGGTATGCATCCGTACCGAAGCCAGCCGCGGCACATTGATTCCGTTTCTCTCACGGACAATGACGACCGGCTGCAGACCGAGATTGAAGCCCAGGGCATTCTTTTCCCGTTCACTGACTTCTTCGGCATCATCCTTTCTCCGTACCGGCTGCGGCTTGGATACCAGGCCGAGATCAAGGGTCACGATATCACCGCGCCTGATCTGCACCAGCTCGGAATAGCTGACAGCTTCATCCAGACAGCTCCGCATCGTTGTTCTGCCGAGGCTGAAGCAGTCCAGTGCTCCGGCATCGATCAGAGCTTCGATCATGGCCTTGGTGATCTTGCGGATCAGCACCCTGGCGGTGAAATCATAGAAATCACGGAACGGTCCGTTTGCCTGACGCTCTTCGATCAGGGAGGCAGCCGCATGTACGCCGACGCCCTTGATGATCGAAAGCGGACAGAGAATCGTATCATCCTTCTGGCGGTAGACATCGGTGCTGTAGTTGATATGCGGAGCCATGATGCGCAGGCCCTTCTGGCGGCATTCATCGATATACAGCGATGTCCTGTTCTCATCGCCGATCACATGATTCAGCAGTGCCGTATAGAAGTGCTGCGGCATGTTTGCCTTGAGATATGCCAGCTGATAGGCAACCAGACTGTAGGCAACAGCATGGGATTTGTTGAAGCCGTAGCCGCCGAAGCGGGATACCAGTTCAAACAGTTCCTCCGCCGTCTGATGTGTATAGCCGTTTTTCAGACAGCCGGAAATGAATTCCCCTTTCAGGCTGTTCAGTTCATCTTCCTTTTTCTTGGACATTGCCTTGCGCAGCACATCTGCCCTTGCCAGCGAAAAGCCGGCGCAGATCTGTGCCGTCAGCATCGCCTGTTCCTGATAGATCATGACACCGAACGTGTCTTTCAGCACTTCTTCCAGACCTGCTGCAGGATAACGGATGCCGGCCGGATTCTTTTTGTTTTCGATATAGTCGGGAATGCTTTCCATCGATGCCGGCCGGTAAAGAGCCAGGGCTGCCGTGATATCGGCATAGTTCTGCGGCTTCATCTTCCGCAGCAGCGACTTCATGCCTTCCGATTCAAACTGGAAGACTCCGACCGTATCGGCATTCGCAAACAGCCGGTAGGTCCGGGCATCATCCAGCGGGATATTCATGATATTGAAGGACGGATCTTCCTTCTGAATGCGTCTGACGATTTCATCGATCAGGGAAAGATTGCGCAGGCCGAGGAAATCCATCTTGATCAGACCCCTCTCTTCCAGATGATCCATCGTGAACTGACTGGTGCGCATGCCTTCCGAAAGACGCATGGTCGGAATGACATCCTCCAGCTTTTTGCGGGACATGATGATGCCGGCAGCGTGTATGGACGCATGGCGCGGCAGTCCTTCCAGCCTTTCGGCAGCCGCAAAAAGACGGCTGAACTTTTCTTCCGATTCCACCATCTGCTTCAGCCGGCGGTTCTGGGACATTGCCTTCTCCAGCGTCATCTTCGGCAGATTCGGGATCAGTCTGCTCAGGGCTGAGATATCCCTGGCGCTGATGTTCAGAACCTTTCCGACATCTCGCACCGACTGTCTGGCAGCCAGCGTGCCGAATGTCACGATGTTGGCGATATGATCTTCGCCGTAGGTTTCATAGACATACTGCAGGACCTCTTCACGGCGGTCATCGGGAATATCGGTATCGATATCCGGCATGGATACTCTTTCCGGATTGAGGAAACGTTCAAACAGAAGCCCGTACTTCATCGGATCGATCATCGTAATGCCGAGACAGTAGGCAACCAGTGAACCGGCGGCACTGCCGCGGCCGGGACCGACATAGATGCCGTTCTTCCGGGCATAGCGGATAAAGTCATAGACGATCAGGAAATAGTCTTCAAAATGCATGCGGGCAATGACATCCAGTTCGTATCTGAGACGGCTGACATAGGCCGGATCCGGATGCCCATTCTGCCGTTTTTTCAGGCCGGCCATGCACAGCTGCGGCAGAAATACGGAACTGCTGACGCTGTCCTTGAGCGGATATACCGGCAGGCTTGTCTTTTCGAGCTGATAATCAGCCCGGCATTCCGATGCAATTTCTTCCGTTCTCTGCAGATCATCGGCATCATAAAGCTGGCTCATTTCCGCTTCCGAAAGCAGGTATCTGCCCGGCAGCAGCGGCAGCGTCGGATCATTGATGGTTTTCTGGGTGCGGATGCCGCAGAGAATACGGTAGTCTTCGGCATCTTCCCGGTTCAGATAATAGACCTTGTTCAGAGCGGCAGTGCGGATCCCCTGGGTCTGGCACAGACGCTTGAGAAGCCGGTTTCTTTCCCGCCACAGCGATGCATTCTGATAGGAAAGCGCCATGTCGAATTCCGGCAGTTCCTGTTTCATGATCTTCAGACAGGCAGCGATTTCCTCACTGCTCCCCTGCACCAGGGCATTGTCCAGCCAGCCGCCTTCCCCGTATGCAATCAGAAAGCAGTGACTGCTGTACTTCTGCAGTTCTTCCGTGCTGCACGGCCGGTTTTCGCCGCTGATCAGGCTGGAAAGAAGAATCAGATTGCGGTAGCCGATATTATCCTGACACAGAAGCAGAAACGGCACGGTTTCCTCATGATACAGAACATCGGCTTCCATGCCGATGATCGGATGGATCTGATGCTTCCGGCATTCTTTCAGAAAAGACGGAACGCCGTGCAGGACATTGCGGTCGCTCAGTACGGCATGACGAAAACCCATCTCTGCCGCTTTTGAAACGTAGGATGGGATCCGGACCGTGCTGTCCAGGAGCGTATAGCAGCTGCGAACCATCAGATGTACACTCATCTCAGTCATTATATACCATCCGCCATGGCAATATCCGTGATTTCAATTATATAAGGATACCGGCATGCATTTTTTTGCGGAAATCTGTTTGTTCATAGGATGCCGAAAACGGTCAGAATATGGTAGTATTATATGAGTCCTTCTATACAGCGGGAGAGAATATGGCAAAAATTGATACAAGCAAGAAATATACTGTGGAAACAGAAGATACAGAAAAGCTCAAGGAACTGGAAAACGTTTCTGAGGAACGCTGGAAACAGCGCGTGAAAGCCCGCCGCAAACGGACGTGGAAACGCATCGGTGTCGGCTTCATGGTTTTCATGGTTGCCGTTTACTGTGCAGTCGGCATCGGCGGACTCTGGTTTGCCCAGAAGCTGCTGAAGGGAATGCCGGAACTGCATATCAAGGATTTCATCAGTGAGGAATCCAGCAAGATCTTTGACGCCAACGGTTCACTGGTTACCGAAATCGGTACCTATTACCGTGAGAACATCACTTACGAAGACTGTCCGGAAGTGCTGATCGATGCCTTCCTGGCGGTTGAAGATTCACGTTTCTTCGCCCATAACGGCTTCGATATTCCGCGTTTCTCGAAAGCGGCCATTGAAACCCTGATCCGTGACAATACCCAGGGCGGCTCGACCTTCACGATGCAGCTGGTCAAGAATACCTACTTCTCGATCGATGACATCGAGACCGGCGGCGTCGAGCGTGAAGCGACACTGAATTACAAGGCTCAGCAGATCATCCTGTCCATGCAGCTGGAACAGTATCTGAACAAACGGCAGATATTTGAACTGTTCCTGAACAAGATGAACTTCGGCCAGCGTATCCGCGGCATCGAAAAAGCTGCCCAGTATTATTTCAACAAGCATACCAACCAGCTCACCCTGAGTGAGAGTGCCCTTCTGGCCGGTATCATCAACCTGCCGAACGGCTATAACCCGTACGACTATCTCGACCGGGCAACGGAGAGACGCAACGAAGTTCTCGGCTATATGGTGCAGCACGGCTATATCACCGAAGAGGAATGCAGTCTGGCCAAAGCCATCAAGGTGGAAGACCAGCTGATCGGCGAAGACAACATGCGCATTGAAAGCCATGCCTATGCCCAGTATGTCGATGCCGTGCTTGAAGAAGTCATGGCCATGACCGGATGCGATCCGGTCTATACCGGCATGAATATCTACACCGCACTGATTCCCGGCATTCAGGAAGAAATCGAAGATATTGAAAACGAAGATACCGATATCCTCTTTGCCGACGATCTGATGCAGTGTGCGATCATCTCCGTCAACAACACCAACGGTGAGATCGTCGGTATCGGCGGCGGCCGCTACTACAGCGGCGGTGCCCGTCTTCTGAACCGTGCCACTTCCCAGTACAAGCAGCCCGGTTCCTCCGTCAAGCCGTTCCTCTCCTATGCCCTTGCCTTTGAATATCTGGGCTACTCCATGGATGAGGTCCTTGAGGATAAGCCGATCACCTATCCCGGTGAAAGCCGTACACTGGTCAATGCGACCGGTACCTATTCCGGCAACGTCAGTATCCGTGATGCAGTCGGAAGCTCGCTGAATATTCCTGCCATCCTGACTCTGCAGAGAGTACAGGAAAAGGTCGGCAGCGATGTCATCGTCAAATACCTGAAGGACATGGGAATCACCCATGCCGACTATGATACATTCCACCTGTCCTATGCCATCGGTGCCAACCAGTTTGAACTTACCGTAAAGGAACTGGCAGGTGCCCATGCGACAATGATCAACCTCGGCGTATATAATGAGCCGCATACGGTCCGCAAGGTGGAAATGGAAAGCGGAGAAACATTCTATCCGCAGAACCAGAACGTACGTGTCCTTTCCTCCGGCAGCTGCTACCTCGTAGATCTGCTGATGGAAAACAACGTCAATTACCGTGTCTTCAACTATATGCAGATACTTCAGAGAAGCTATCCGGTCTATGCCAAGACCGGTACGACCGACTGGGGTACCGACGGTCTGCAGTTCGGCATTCCGGAAGGCGCAGCCAAGGACAAGCTGATGGTTGCCAGCTCTTCCAATTTCACAAATGCCGTCTGGATCGGCTATGACAAAGGTGAACCGGGCGGACAGACCTGGATGCCGATGTGGAAGATGAATCTGAATCTGACCGGACGCATCAACGAGCGTCTGCTCGATGTCGAAGAAGAATATGCAGATGATCTGAGCGGTGTATCCATGCCGTCAGATATCTCAACCGTCTCCTATGTACAGGGTACCTTCCCGCATGCAGCACCGGGTGTGGTCAGCGGCAGTATTGTCACTTCCATGTGTTCTGATGCAGGACTTGCGAACTCACCGTTATCCACCACCTGTGTAAACTGCCGGATGTCCAATTACAAGGCCAATACCGAAACATCATCAGAACCTGCTGATGATTATGATGAACCGGAAGAATCCACCCGGACTTCCGAACCGGAACCGGATCCTGAACCGGCATATACCTTTCAATGCTGGGACAGTTCATGGGCTGTAGATGCAAGCGGCTGTCCGCCGATGCCGCAGCCTGACCCCGAACCAGAACCGGATCCTGAACCTGAAACCTTTACCTGCCCAGACGGTGTTACGGTTGTTGACGATCTAAATAAATGTCCGGCAATAGAGTCTCCTTCCGGCAGCGGAGGAGACAGCAGCGGAAACGGCAACAGTGCCGGAGGCGATACAACCGGCGGTGATTCAGCCGGAGGCGGTGCATAATTGCGTTTTACCAGACAGACTGCATTTGTGCAGCCTGTCTTTTTTATATGAGATATCAAAAAAAGGATGTTCTGCAGAACATCCTCTTATCGTTTATAATTGCCCTTTCCTTCGGCTTTCAGTTCTCTTGACATCAGATCTGCCAGTGCTCTGCGGGGATCCTTGTTTTCATAGAGAACGGCATAGACCTGATCGGTGATCGGCATTTCAATGCCGAGCCGCACAGCCTCTTCATGAACGACTTTGCAGGCAGAGATGCCTTCCACGGTCTTTGTATTGTTCTTCATGAATTCTTCCGCTCCGCCTGCCCTGCCGATCTCATAGCCGGCCATGAAGTTGCGGGAGTGCCGTGAGGTGCAGGTAACGATTAGATCACCGACGCCGTCGAGTCCGAGATATGTCTCCTGACGGCCGCCGCACAGGACTCCGTATCTGGTGATCTCCGCCAGGCCTCTGGTCATCAGGGCGGCCTTGGCATTGTCACCCTGGCCGATGCCTTCGAGAATGCCCGAGGCAATGGCCATGACATTCTTCAGAGCCACGCCGATTTCGGCACCGACGACATCGTCATTGGTATAGACCCGGAAGTAATCATTGGAGAAAAGCTTCTGGATCAGAGCCGCCGATTCTTCATCATCACTGACGGCATTGATGACAGTCAGCCGGCGGATGATGACTTCCTCGGCATGTGACGGGCCGATCAGGGACACGACTGCCCGCAGACGGTCTGCCGGCATCGTCTCCTTAATAACTACCGAGAGACGCTTATGTGAAACGGGATGGAAGCCCTTGGCAACATTGATGACAATGACTTTCTTTGTCAGATGCGGAACAGCCTGCTGCAGAACAGATTCCATTGCCAGAGTCGGCACAGCCAGCAGAATAATATCGGCATCCTTTACAATTTCGATATCCTCATACGCCTTCAGCTTTTCGCTGATCTTTGTATCAAAGAAACGGCTGTTGCAGTGATTCTCATTGATATCCCTGACTTCGTCCGGATTCTTTCCCCAGAGAATGACATCCTGGCTGTTGTCGGCAAGTACCTGAGCCAGAGCTGTGCCCCAGCTGCCGGTTCCCAGTATGACCGTTTTCATTCCGAAACCTTCCTTCTGACAATGATGCGGATCGGTGTTCCT
This sequence comes from uncultured Erysipelotrichaceae bacterium, assembly GCA_946537835.1. Classification (GTDB taxonomy): domain Bacteria; phylum Bacillota_I; class Bacilli_A; order Erysipelotrichales; family Erysipelotrichaceae; genus Bulleidia. The sequence continues at coordinate 3,952 of CAMNGB010000044.1, read as the reverse complement.
TCAAAGTCGAAGGCCTGGCGCAGGGAATTCTCCAGAAAGCGCTGATAGGAGAAATGCATCAGCTTCGGATCATTGCATGACAGCACGAATGTCGGCGGCTGGGCAGATACCTGCGTTCCGTAATAGACGCGGAACCGTTTGCCGTTGCGGGCCGGTGCCGGATTGGTGATCTGGGTATCGGTAATGACTTCGTTCAGAACATTGGTCGGAATACGACGGCAGGCATTTTCATATACCCTGTCGACTGTCGGAATGACGGTATCCACACGCTGTCTGGTCTTGGCACTGACAAAGATGATCGGTGCATAGGACAGATAGGCAAATTCTACCCGGATCTTTTCGATGAAGCGGTTCATCGTCTTGTCATCCTTCTCGACCGCATCCCATTTGTTTACAACAATCACGATCGGTTTGCCGGCTTCGGAGGCATATCCTGCCACGTGCTTGTCCTGTTCCCTGATGCCGGCTTCACCGTCGATCAGAAACAGAGCCACATCACAGCGTTCGATGGCTGTCATGGCCCGCAGGACCGAGTACTTCTCTACCGATTCATAGACCTTGCCGCGTTTTCTGATACCAGCTGTATCAACGATGACATACGGTCTGCCTTCATGTTCAAAAGCTGTATCAATGGCATCCCTGGTCGTTCCCTGAACATTGGAAACGATGGAGCGCTCTTCCTTCAGGATGGCATTGACAAGCGAAGACTTGCCGACATTCGGCTCACCGATGACGGCAATATGAATGCCCTCCTGTTTCCTGTCAGGGTCCTCTTCCGGCATCAGACGGATACATTCATCGAGAATATCGCCGATACCGATGCCGTGAATACCGGAACAGGCAATCGGGTCACCGATGCCGAGATTGTAGAATTCATAGATATTCATGGCCCGGGTCGAATCGTCGATAAAATTGACGGCGAGAACGACCGGCTTGGTCTGCCGCTGCAGAATGCCGGCAATGTACTTATCATCATCGGTCAGTCCGGTCTTGCCGTTGGTGACCATCAGGATGACATCTGCCTCATTGATGGCAATCTGAACCTGAGCGCGGATCTCTTCCTGATACGGCTGGTCTTCCAGCTGGATGCCGCCGGTATCGATCAGACGGAATTCATTGCCGGTCCATTCCCCTTTGGCATAGATCCTGTCACGGGTGACACCCGGTGTATCCTCAACAATGGAAACACGGGAACCGGCGATTCGATTAAAGATCGTAGACTTCCCTACGTTAGGTCGGCCTACGATCGCAATTACACCTGATTTCATTGTTCAATCCTCCTTCTGAAGGAATGGTTCGCAGAGTCTGTAGATGGCATCTGTCACTTCCGGAATGGTCATATCGGAAGTATCGATTTCTATCGCATCATCAGCCTTGCGCAGCGGTGAGTGCTCACGGTGGGTATCCTGATAGTCACGCTGACGGATCTCTTCTGCGATCGTTTCGATATCGGAAGTCGGAATGCCGTTCTGAATATTCTGCTTGTAGCGGCGTTCTGCCCTGGCATAGGCTGAAGCAGTCATGAAGATCTTGACTTCGGCATCCTTCAGTACGACGGTGCCGATATCTCTTCCGTCCATGATGAAACCTTTTGCCTTTGCCATTTCCTGCTGTCTGGCAACCAGATCGGCTCGGACCTGTTCCAGCTTGGAAACGTTGCTGGCAGCCATGGAAACCTCATCGGTGCGGATGTCTGTCGAAACATCCTTACCGTCAAGGAAAACCTTTCCGTCCGGCGTCAGAGTGATCTCCGTATCCCTGAGCATGGCACAGACTGCTGCTTCGTCATCCAGGGAAATACCGCTCTGCAGGGCCTTCAGGGCTGTGGAACGGTACATGGCACCGGTATCCAGATGCACATAGTTCAGTTTTTTTGCCAGTTCCTTGGCAATGGTGCTTTTTCCGGCAGCACTCGGTCCGTCGATTGCAATATTGATTCTCATAAGATTACGCTCCTGATACGGTAATGATCCAGTACAGCACGATCATCAGAATCACTGCCAGGGCAATGATCAGCATGATCAGCACAATATTCAGGATCCTGTTGGTGTGATTCATCTTGTCGTTGACTTCGCTGAGATTGTCTTCATAATCATCCAGCTGAGCCCGCATCTGCGTCGTTTCATTCAGCAGCTGCTGGCGGGTCGTACGGTCGGAATCAAGATGACTGCGGTAGGAATTGTCCGTCATATAATCGGACGATCCGCTCTTTTTGCCGTTTACCAGATTCTGGACCTCAGCCATGATATCTTCCTTGGACATGGTCTGTGTGTCCGGTTCAGCACCGGCGGTGGGAAGTGACGGAATTTCATCCGTGTTGTCACTGTTGAAACTGCCGCCGCGCGGTACAAAGTACGGAATATCCGATGTCTCATGGGTGATTTCCTGAACCTTCGGCTTCGGCTGGGGTTTCGGCTGCGGCTTCGGCTGCTTCTTTTCCGGTTCCGCTGCCGGTGCCGGCTGTTTCTTTTCTTCCCGCGGATACGGACGCAGCGGTTCGGATGAAGCCTGCTGAACCTTTCCGGTCGCACCCAGCTGATTCAGGACATTGAGACTCGTCTTGTCGCTGACGGCATGTCCCTGATCAATGTTGTACTGCTTTACTTCGCGGATATACTGATCAAGATAATCATTGTCGAAGGAAGAATGATTTTCATTCTGTTCGAATATATCATCGGCATTGAAGCCGAGATTGATGTCCGGTGTTTCGGTAAAGATCGGATCATCTGCGGCAGGAAGTTCCTTGGCATGTGCAGCATCGTGGGAACTTTCATTGTAATCCTGCGGAGCAGCGAAGTTATCGGAATTGATCCGGTTGAGACGACGTTCAAACCGGGACAGCTCCTTTGTCGTAATATCATCGTCTATATCATGCTGGAGCCTGTCTCTCAGCTCCTTGTATTTTTCGGTACGTGATAACTGTGCCATATATTTCTCCAATATCCACAATATTATAACATAGACGCTATGAATATGCCCTTTCCATCGTAAAAAAACGCTCATCGTACAGATGAGCGGATCAGGATCAGCGGTGCAGCAGCGGTGAAAGATGCTTGTACATCAGTACCGTGATCAGGCTGACAACAATTCCCTTGATCAGATTGAACGGGAAGGTTCCGAAGATTACCAGAGTTTCCAGACTGTTGACAACAGACATATCTCCGGCAGCACCGAGAATCGCATCCAGTCCCATGATGTTTACATACATCGGCAGAAGCACAAAGTAGTTGAACAGTGCTCCGGCAGCACCCATGCACACTGTTCCCAGCGCAAGGCCGATAACTGCATTTTTCTTTGTCTTGTTCTTCTTGTAGATCCATGCCGCCGGAACAACCAGTGCAACTCCGACGATAAAGTTGGCCAGTTCTCCGATAAACATTGTCGAAGTCGGCTTGATCAGCAGCTTGATGACAATCTTGACTGCTTCAATGGCAATGCCTTCCAGCGGGCCCATGGCGAATGCGCCGAGAAGGACAGGAACTTCACTGAAATCCAGTTTGTAAAAGTTCGGAAACGGCGGGATGGCAAATTCCACCCACATCAGTACCGCTGCCAGAGCGCCGAGAATTGCAATTTTTGTCAGCTTGCGTGTCGTATCATTCATTCTGGTTTTCCTCCCTGCCTCAAAAAGAAAAGAGGCTCTGATAAAAACCTCCAGGTTAAATATGAAACGGGAATAAATCTCTTCCATCCAGACTTTACTGTCGCCATCGGAATCGCACCGATTCAGCCTTCCGGCTCGCGGGGTATACCGCCGGTCGGGAATCTCACCCTGCCCTGAGTTTTATCGTCCTAATTATATAATCTGTTAATACAGCTGACAAGCAATATGCAAAAGAACAGCCGAAGCTGTTCTTTGGTTATCGTTATTTCGGAAGATTCATGATATGGCTGAATACTTCGGCGACATTTCCCATTGTCAGACGGAAATATGCGAATGACAGGAAAGCAG
>CAMNGB010000043.1 GCA_946537835.1 uncultured Erysipelotrichaceae bacterium | reverse complement strand
TCAGTGCTGAAGAGCTGTTTTCATCTGCTGCAGGGCGGGGATTTTTTCCATCTGCGGAGCGATTGCCGCAACTGCGATCATCTTGATCAGATCACCCGGCAGGAAGGGAATTACACAGGCAAGCAGTGCCCCCTTGATATCCATCTGGGTTACGGCAATGAACCATACCGTACCGAGAATATACAGCACTGCGGTGCCGATCAGCATGCCGATGAAGCAGGCAGCGATACGGTTCTGCTTTGCTCTTTCATAAAAGAAACCGCTGAAGAACGCGAGGGGAAGATACCCGAACAGATAGCCGCCGGTGACACCGAAGAGGATGCCTGCACCGGAGGACCAGCCGGCAAAGACCGGGACACCGATGGCGCCGAGAACAAGATACAGGGCGGTGGCAATCGTTCCGTTTTTGCTGCCCAGCAGAACTCCCGCCAGCATGACTGCGAAGGTTGCCATGGAAATGGGCACTTCGCCGACAATCGGCAGTGAAAGGGGTGCGAGTACTGAGATGACTGCGGTCATCAGGGCAATAAAAGCCATTTCTTTTGTTTTTGTATTCATAATGTCTCCTTCGTAAACCTAAAAGATGAAACTGGTTTACCTGAGATAATAGTATAAAAAAATACCATGTTCATTCATAGAAAAAGAACATGGTTTTATTTAATTTCTGAATCATTCGCGGTTGACGACGGAATCGATGATGATTGCCATCTTGACGGTTGTCAGACCGACGGCACAGGCGAGGATACTGAACCAGCTGTCGGCAAGCGCACAGAAGATCAGAACTGCTGCCCAGATGGTGAAGTTGATCATGAAATGTCCCATGGATCCGCCGGCGTTCCGCATGCGGATGGCGGTATCACAGTAGTGTTCGGTGATTTTGAAGGTCAGGACCGAAACCGCACAGCCCAGCAGCCAGCCGGTGAGACACTGCCATCTGATGAAAACGGACAGGCAGCCGATGATTACAAGTACCGCAAAGATACGCCATGTCTTTTCTGTCATAGATCCGTCCTTTCTGCCTGATATGCAATTTCATTGTAATGATTTTTGCAAAAAGAAAAAGAACATTTTCTGTTATGAATATATATCCCCCAAAGCGTGATATGATTCAGAAAAGGAAAAGGGAGATGAAACACTACAGAATCATGACACTGAATATTCTGAACAACAAAGTGTTCGGATACGGAAAAATGCGTTTCGAAAGACGGATTGCGGCAATTGAGGAAATGATCCGGGAAACAGAGCCCGATCTGATCGGCGTACAGGAACTGACCAAAGGAATGATGCCGCTGATGAAGCCGATTTTTGAAACCTACGGAATGTGCGGGGAAAGCAGGCACTCCCGCATCAACAATGAATATACCGTGATTCTGTACAGAAAGGAAAAGTTTGAGCTGATCCGAGAACAGACATACTGGCTCAGTGATACGCCGGAGCTTCCCGGCTCGCGTGTTTCGATGAGTCAGTTCCCGCGGACAGTATCCTTTGCGCTTCTGAAAGACCGCAGCAGCGATACCGAACTTTCTTTCTTCTGCACGCATCTGGATCTCAATTTTGCGTCTGTCAGACGCAGACAGGCACAGGTTCTGAGAAATCTGATTCTTGAACATCACCGCGGATCATTTACGGTTGTATGCGGAGATTTCAATGATGTGAAGAATTCCGATGCGCTCTGTGCCGTATATGAGGCAGGTCTCAGGGATACTTCCGACGACAGTCTCGGTTCAACCCTGCGGGAAAGAGGCGGAAGTGCACGCTATCATAACCGTCCGATCGATCATATTCTCATCAGTGATGAAATCAAGGAGTATGCCGTCACAAAGATCGACGGGAAGTACGGAGGCTGTGCCCCGTCCGATCATTATCCGCTGCTGGCTGAAATTGCAGTATGAAAGCAGAGGGCAGTGAGCTTTATGAGTGAAAACGGATCACTGCAGCTGAAATTTGGAATTGATATTGGACGGCAATCGTTGTTAGAATAATATAGCAAAAATAAAGGAGATTGATTATGGCAATTGAAGCAGGCGATTTTAAAACAGGCTTGACGATACTTGTTGATGATGATCCGTATATGGTCATTGAATTCATGCATGTTAAACCGGGCAAAGGCGCAGCGATTCTGAAGACAAAGATGAAGAATCTGGTCACAGGAAATACCATTGAAAGAAACTTCAACGCTTCCACAAAGTTTGAGCAGGCGATGATTGAAAAGAAGATCGTCAACTTCTCCTACAGCGTTGACGGTGTCTATACTTTCATGGACATGGAGACATTTGAAACTTATGAACTGACAGAAGATCAGATCGGTTTCAGCAAATACTTCATGATCGACGGTCTGCAGGTTTCCCTGATGATGTACAACGGTGCAGTTCTGAATGTCGATCTTCCGGCAACCGTCAACCTGACTGTTGCGGAGACAACTCCGGCAATCAAGGGTGCTCCGTCCACACAGACAAAGGATGCCACAACCGACACCGGTCTGACACTCAAGGTTCCGCCGTTCATTGAACAGGGTGAGATGATCGCAGTCAGCACGGCCGACGGCAAGTATTCAGGAAGGGCTTGATTCAAGTCCTTTTTTCTCATATGAAGAACAAAGTGGTACTGATAACCGGTGCGGCAGGCGGCATCGGAAGCCGGACAGCACTGATGCTGGCAGAAGCAGGATATGACATTGTTCTGCATTATTTCCGCTCCGAAGAAGCCGCCCTGCAGCTGAAAGACAGGATTCTGGCGGAGTATTCCGTCAGATGCATGACCGTACAGGCAGATGTTGCCGACGAGAATGAAGTTGACAGAATGATTTCCCGGATCGAGCAGGAACTCGGCGGGGTCGATATTCTGATCAATAATGCTGCCGTGGACATGCCGAATCTGTTCGGGCTGAAGACGGCAGAAGAATTCCGCCGGGTGCTGGATGTCAATGTCGTCGGAGCCTACAGCTGTGCAAAACGTGTATACCGGCACATGCTTGATCAGGAATACGGACGGATTGTCAATGTTTCATCCACCAACGGGATCAACACTTACTATCCGATGTCATTTGACTATGACGCCTCCAAGGCGGCGCTGATTTCCCTGACACATAACCTGGCGGTGCAGTTTGCACCGTATGTAACGGTCAATGCTGTTGCCCCGGGATTCATCGGCACCGAAAAGGAACTGGAAGGCTATGACGAAGAATTCCTGCGGCAGGAGACGGACAAGATCCTGCTGCAGAGATACGGAAAACCGGAAGAAGTCGCATCCGTGATCCGTTTTCTGATCAGTGATGAAGCTTCCTATATCAACAATACAGTGATCCGCATTGACGGCGGACAGCCGCAGAGCTGCTGAATATGAAAAGGACGTATGTGTGCATACGCCCTTTTTCTGTTATCCGTTCTGCATGATTCCGGTCAGTGCCAGCATGATTGAAAGCTTTCCGTATTCCGGCGAGAGTCCGCCCTGCATGTAAAGGGTATAGGGCGGAATGACCGGGGCATCGGCACTGAGTTCGATCGTGCTGCCCTGGGTAAAGGCCCCGCAGGCCATGACCTCCTCGAAGGGATAGCCGGGCATCGGTGCCGGCATGACATGTACAAAGGAATCGACAGGTGAGGATTCCTGCAGTGCCTGGGTAAAGGCGACCAGCCTGTCCCTGTCTCCGAGTTCCACGGTCTGAATGATATCGGTTCTCTCTTCGTTCCAGGCCGGGGATACATTTTTGTATCCCAGCTTATCCAGCATCCAGGCTGAGAAGACAGCTGTCTTCAGCGCTGAGCTGACTGCCTTGGGAGCCATGAAGAGTCCTTTGAAGAACAGATTGTTCAGATTGAAGTTGGCACCCTGTTCCTTGCCGATGCCGGGAGCTGTCAGCCGGTCGGCAACCATTTCGATCAGATCTTTCCTTCCTGCGATATATCCGCCGGTGGCTGCGATGCCGCCGCCGAGATTCTTCATCAGCGAGCCGACGACAATATCTGCTCCGGCATGTCCCGGTTCCCGCTCTTCAACCAGTTCGCCGTAGCAGTTGTCGACCATGATAATGACATCCTGACTGACTTCCCGGATTCTCTTTATGAGGTGCTCAATATCGCTGACAGGCAGGGAACGGCGGGAAGAATAGCCGCGCGATCTCTGGATTTCAACCAGTCTGACATCATTCCGTTTCAGACGGCTGACGATCGTTTCTTCATCGAAGGCATCATTGACCAGATCGATCTGTTCATACTTTACGCCGTTTGCCTTCAGGGACTGCGTGGAACTGCCGTACAGGCCGATCATTTCCTGCAGGGAATCATACGGTGTGCCGGTCAGGGAGATCATTGTATCGCCGTGCTTCAGCAAAGCCGAAAAGGCAAGGTAGAGGGCATTTGTGCCGCTCATGATATGCGGTCTGACCAGGGCATCCTCACAGCCCAGCACCCGGGCAAAGATTTTTTCCAGCTTGTCACGGCCTGTGTCATAGTTTCCGTATCCGTTGATATCCGCAAAATCAGAATAGGAAACGCGGTTTTCAATGAAAGCGGAAAGAATCCGGTCGGAATTCTTCAGGCATACCGCATCCAGTTTTTCATATATTTCTCTGAGTTCCTGATCTGACTGTTCTGCCAGCTTCAGAATCTTTTCATCTACCTTATCAAGTATCATGACGGGCTCCTTTTCAAACAGTCCTATTATATCCTTTTTTTCATATCCGATAAGCATTTCGGCAAAGTGACCGAAAGACCTGTAGAATGAAGGTATACAGCGGAGGCAATTCTATGCAGAAAATCAATCTGAACAGAGACTGGCATATCTATCAAAGGGATGATGCCTTTTCGATGGTGACAGCTGTTCCCGATGATGCAGTGCTGAGTGATATTCCCTATGATGCCCTGTTTCATGATGAACAGAAAGCCGACAGCATCAACGGCGGCCGCACCGGCTATTTTGACGGAGGCGTCTATTATTATCAGAAGGATCTGACCATAGCTGAAGAGGATATCGGAAAGCACATGATCCTGAAGGCTGAAGGGCTGTTTTCCAAATCCTTTGTCTATGTGAACGGATCTCTTGCGGCAAGCGGAAGTTTCGGCTATGTCAGCACGGTCTGTGATATTACCGGCTATGTCAATGCCGGCAGAAACACGCTTCTGATCATATGCAAGACAGATCCCTTCAGTTCCCGCTGGTACAGCGGCACCGGTATTCTGAGACCGGTATACCTGTATGTCGGGGATGATGTATATACCGATCCCGATTCACTCTGGATCCGCACTGAAACATTCAGTGAAGAAGGTGCCGGAGTGCGTCTGGAAGCGGATATCAGAAAGGATTCGGCCGGAGCTGCTGTTCTTGATGCCGTGCTGCAGATCAAAGATGCAGAAAAGACTGTTCTGGAAGAAGTCTTTCCTGTCCGCGTCAGCGGCACATACCATCTGGACCGCCGCTTTTTCCTGAGGGATGTCCGTCTCTATGATGAAAAGGATCCGCATCTCTATACGGTCATCCTGAAAGTCGGAGAGGATGAAACGGAAATCAGAACCGGCTTCAGGCTTGAGACATTTGATCCGGTGCACGGACTCTGCATCAACGGTCAGCCGGTTAAGCTGCGCGGTGCCTGTATTCATCATGATGCCGGGATTCTCGGCGGGATTTCCCTGAAGGCATTTGAATACTACCGCATATCACTGCTGAAGGAAGCCGGTTTCAACGCTGTCCGCAGCGCCCATAATCATCCTTCCCGGGAACTGCTGGAAGTCTGTGATGAGCTCGGAGTCTATGTGCTGGATGAAGTCTGTGACATGTGGACCAGGATGAAGGGATTCGGTGATTATGCACAGTATTTCCGGGATGACTGGAAGCGGGCAGTCGACATCATGGTAAAGGAAGACCGGAATCATCCCTGTGTTGCCGGCTATTCGACCGGCAACGAGATTTCCGATATCAATACCGAAAAAGGGTTTGAGACAGCCCATGACATGTATGAGCGGATCCATTCCCTGGATGACAGCCGCTTTGTGACCAACGGAATCAACGGTGCATTTGCGGCCGGCGAGGAACTGATTGACATTGCGGTCGATCTGACCGGCATGGACAGAGCGGTATTTGAGAGCGGCGACGTCAACCGGTTCATGGGCCTGATGGCAACCAGAATGAATGATATTGTCACCCATCCGGTTGTAGGAAGAGTCGTCAGCCGCATGGACAGCTGTGTCGACGTGCAGGGATACAACTATATGACAGCCCGCTATGAGAGCGATGCCGGAAGATACCCGAACCGGATCATGCTCGGCACCGAGACATATCCGCGCCAGATTGCGGAGAACTGGCGGAAGATCACGGCACTGCCGGCTGTGATCGGTGACTTCACCTGGACCGGCTGGGACTACATGGGAGAACTGTCCGCTCCGTATCCGGCTCTCAACAATGAAGCGGGAGATATTGACCGTTTCGGATTCCGCCGTCCGGTTTCCTATTACCGGGAAATCGTATACGGACTCCGCAAAGAGCCGTATGTCTGTGTGCGTCCGCCGGAAATGTACGGAAAGCCGCGTGAATTCGGACCGTGGAAATTCACGGATGCGGCTGAAAACTGGACCTATGACATTCCGGAAGGAACCATGGTGACAGTCGAAGTCTATTCGCCGGCTCGGGAAGTCTGCCTTTTTCTCAACGGCAGGCTGATGGGACAGAAGGAAACGAAAAACTGCCTGGCACTGTTTGATGTGCCGTATCAGAAGGGTGATCTGAAAGCGGAAGACAGCAGCGGAAATGAATACGCTCTGCATACGGCTGACAGGGAGACAGCCCGTGCTGTCAGAGATGACAGGGAATATGACGGCTATGTCTTCTCGCGTATCTCGCTTCGCGATGAAAACGGCATGCCGGTTTATGCGGAAGGACAGGAATACGACTGTGAACGCGAAGGCATGGAACTGATTGCGGCGGCTTCTTCCCGGACAGTTCATGAGAACGGATTCGAAAACAGAACGATCCGGCTGTACGGATCCGGCGGACTGGCTGTATACCGGCGGATAAGGCACTGATATCATGGCAGCGGGAAAATCGGAAATGATCCGCCGCCGTTACCGGTTCAGCGGTGCCGTGCAGGGCGTCGGCTTCCGCTACCGTGCCGTTCATGCGGCACGGGAAGCAGGGGTGACAGGATGGGTCAGGAATGAAAGTGACGGCACTGTCTCCATGGAGATTCAGGGGACGGAAGAACAGATCGATATGGTTCTGCAGGTCATACAGCAGAGCCGCTGGATCGATATCCGTGATATCAGAATGAAAGAAATTCCCTGCGAGGAAGAACGGGAATTCGGCGTAAAAGATGACTGGTGGTACTGAAAAGGACAGACTGTCCTTTTCTTTCTGCGGAATCCCGGTGAATGACAGCCGCATACGATATAATGACAGGGATACAGAAAAGAGAGGCGATTATGATCAAAGTGATCCTGCTTGATATCGACGGCACCCTGACAAACAGCGACAAGATCATCACTCCGAAAACAAAGGCGGCACTGCTTGCGGCCCAGGACATGGGAATCCGGCTGGCAATTGCGTCCGGACGGGCGGATCAGGGTCTGTACCGGTGGGCGGAAGAACTGGATATGACCGCACACCACGGCATCTTAGTCTGCTATAACGGCGCCAAGGTCATGGACTGTCAGACCGGCGAAGTACTGTTCCATCAGCCGATGTCTGTTCCGGAAGGCAGGGCCGTGCTGGAACACATGAAGAAGTTTGATGTCAGACCGATCATTATCCATGACGAGTATATGTATACAAACGATGTGTATGCCGGCATGATCAGCCGGTATTCCGGCGGTGAAAAGATCAATATCATTGAGTATGAAGCGCGCTCCAACGGCTATATCCTCTGTGAAAAAAGAGATCTTGCGGCATTCGCTGAATTCCCGCTGGAAAAGATTCTGACCGCCGGCGAGCCGGATTATCTGCAGGAACACTGGCAGGAAATGGCGGCTCCGTTTGAAGACAGGCTTTCATGTATGTTTACGGCACCGTTCTACTTTGAATTCACAGCCCGCAGTGTCGACAAGGCAAAAGCCATAGAGGCTGCTTTCGGACGGCTGGGATACGGACCGGAAGATATGATTGCCTTCGGGGACGCCCAGAATGACATGACCATGCTGGAATATGCCGGTACCGGTGTTGCGATGGGGAATGCGGTGCCTGAAGTCAAAGCTGCGGCAGATGAGATTACACTTTCCAATGATGAAGACGGAATTGCCGAAAGTCTGTACCGGCATATTCCAGGACTGCAGGGCGTATGAGCGGAAGAGATTATATGAAATGGTTTGAGGACGCAAGATTCGGGATGTTTGTCCACTGGGGTGTCTACGCGCTGATCGGAAGAGGAGAGTGGGTCCGCAGCAATGAACGGATGACGGCAGAGGAGTACCTGCCGTATGTCGAACGGTTTCAGCCGCAGTCATTCGATGCCGATGCCATCGTCTCACTGGCGGCTAAAGCCGGCATGAAATATCTCGTATTTACCGCCAGACACCATGACGGCTACTGCATGTTTGATACAGAAACAACAGACTATCAGTCGATGCATTATACCGGACGTGATTTTGTGAGGGAAATGACGGATGCCTGCCGGCGGCACGGACTGAAGACGGGTCTGTATTATTCGCTGATTGACTGGCATCATCCGGATTATCCGCATTACGGCGACCGCATCCATCCGCAGCGGGATGATCCTGCATGGAAGGGCGTCAGCCATGATTTTGACAGGTATCTGCGCTTCATGCATGAACAGATCCGGGAGCTGTGCACGAATTACGGAAAAATCGATCTGCTGTGGCTGGATTACTCGTATGACAATATGCGGGCAGAAACCTGGCGCGGGGAACAGCTGGTGCAGATGGTCCGGAGACTGCAGCCGGGAATCATACTGAACAACCGTCTGGAGGCAAGCGGGGAAGGATTCGGTTCGCTGCTGAGCGGCAGTCCGGCAGTGACAGCCGGAGATTTTGTGTCACCGGAACAGATCATTCCGCCGCAGGGAATTACCGACTGCCGCGGAAGACATGTGCCGTGGGAAGCGTGTGTCACCATGAACAATCACTGGGGCTACTGTGCCGAAGATCATTACTACAAGCCGGCGGGAATGCTGATAAGGAAGCTTGTCGAATGTGTATCCAAAAACGGCAATATGATTCTGAATATCGGACCGGACGGGGACGGAGCAGTGCCTGCGGAAAGCATCAGGATCCTTGAAGAAATTGCCGGATGGATGAAGCACAGCGGAGAATCGGTTCACGGCTGTGGGGCAGTGCCTGTCGGTAAGCCGGAATACGGCCGTATTACCGGCAGGGATGATGTCCTGTATTATCATGTGCTGGAAGGAATGATCGGCGGTGTGCCGCTGAACGGTCTGAAGAGAGAACAGATCCGGAAAATCACACTGCTGAAAACAGGCGAGGAGATTCCCGTCTCGGATTCCTGGATCACCGGCAACTATCCGGATCTTGTCTTTGCCGATCTGGGTGAAGATCCGCGTCTTCCCGATGACATTGATACGGTGCTGCGGGCAGAACTGACAGAAACTTCGGATACGCCGGGGAAAATGGTAGAATATTGAGGAAGAAAACGGGGAGGTGCAGAATGAATGTGTTCCGTGCAGCTGATATTCTGGTGCCGAAAACAGACGAGCCGGAAAAGTGGGCAGTCATAGCATGCGACCAGTACACGTCGCAGAAGGAATACTGGCAGGCAGTGAAAGAATATGTCGGAGATTCTCCTTCATCCCTGCATCTGATCCTGCCGGAAGCATTTCTGGATCATACCGATCCGGCAGAACTCGATGCGATCAATGAAACCATGAGAAGGTATCTGGACACGGGGATCTTTGCCCTGTATCCGGACAGTTATATCTATACCGAGCGGACGCTGCAGAACGGAAAGATCCGCCGCGGCATTGTCGGCATGCTGGATCTGGAGCAGTATGATTATGCGGAAGGAAGCACATCCCTGATCCGGGCCACCGAGTATACGGTGCCGGAGCGGATACCGCCGCGCATGAAGATCCGCGAGAATGCGGCACTGGAACTGCCGCATATTCTGATGCTCAGCGATGATACTGATGATGTGATGCTGGGGTGCTGTGAAGAGATGAAGGATGAACTGCCGGTTCTGTACAGTTTCGAACTGATGATGAACGGCGGCAGAATTACCGGCCGCCTGGTGCAGGGAAAACACAGGGAACGCCTTGATGAAGCAGTCAGCAGATATGAGACGGATGTCAGAAAGCGGTATTCGCAGCTGTGCGGGCAGGAAATCACCTACGCCGCCGGCGACGGAAATCATTCACTGGCTTCTGCCAGAGCGCATTATGAGCGGCTCAGAAAAGCTGGGGCGGAAAATACGCATCCGGCCCGCTATGCACTGGCGGAGCTCGGAAATCTCCATGATGAAAGCCTGGTGTTCGAGCCGATTCACAGGCTGGTGAAGACAGATGTCAGTGCTCTGCTGGCGGAGCTTGAAAGCAAAAATACAGGCGATTTTCCTCTCCGCTGGATCACGGCCCGGGAATCGGGAACGATATGGCTGGATCTTCACGGTCATGAACTGCCGCTGGCACTTCTGCAGAAACAGCTGGATGACTGGGCTGCCGCAAATGCCTGCGAGATCGATTATATTCACGGGGAAGACACCCTGCAGAAACTGGTGCAGGAGCCGGGTACGGTCGGATTCCTGCTGCCGGCCATTGCCAAGGACCGGCTGTTTGCGGATATTCTGAACAGCGGAGTGCTTCCGCGCAAGACCTTTTCGATGGGACATGCCGATGAAAAAAGATATTATATAGAAAGCAGAAAGATTGTCTGAGCGTATGAAAACGATTGTGGTAATTTATGATGAGCAGCAGATTCTGAATCTGGTGACAGCATATATGGAGATGCCGGAAAAGGTGATTTTTCTATATGAAAAAAAGGATGAGAAACTGATCCGCAATCCGGTGATCCATCGTTATCTTGACTGTGAAATCGAATATCTTCAGATCAGCCGGCAGACCATCAGGGAAGTATGCGATACCGTCCGCCGGGACGATACTGCCTTTGATATTCACGGCGGCAACAATTTCGCCATTGCGGCTGTTTCCCAGATTGCCGAACAGCGCGGGGCAGAACTGTATTATCCCGATCTGGAAGCCGGCAAGATGCTGGTGCTGAAAGACGGGAAGGTTACGATTAAAGACCTGCTTCTGCCGAAACTGAGCGTAAAGGAAATGGTGTCTCTGTACGGCGCAAAGGTGCGGAATCTGCCGGAGGAACAGTATGATGCAGAAGGCCGGAAGATCGTTGAGGCATGTATGCGGGCAAAGCGCCGCAATAATAAGCGCTGGGTGAATTTCACCAAGACGGTCGGCAATCTGCTGAAAAAATACGGAACGGAAGGCGTCATTGTGACAGAAGGCTATGTCTACCGCGAATACCGCAGCATCTTTGAGGAAATCCGTGATGTATTCTCGCTTCTGGAAGATGACTACAAACATCTCCGCTTCCGCATTGCCGATCCGGCGTATGCCCAGCTTCTGGCGGATACCGGTGTGGCTTTTGAATATGATACGTATTATCAGCTGATCGATGCCGGCTGCTTTGACGACGTGGATATCCGTGTCAACATTGACTGGAACGGCGGTGATTTCACTGCCAGCGATCCCAACAGTGAACTGGATGTCATGGCCACGCTGAACAGCCGCCTGATTTCCATTTCCTGCAAATCGGGCAAGTATGACCAGCAGGCTGTTTACGAAGTAAAGACAAATGCCGAAAAGTTCGGCGGCAAGAGAGCTGTTCCCGTACTGTGCACCGATCTGAATGAAAATCATCCGGAACTGGTGAGCAAGGCGGATGAACTTGGTGTCCTGGTCCTCGAATATCAGGACATGTGGAACCGCAAGGCAGCGGAAAAGATTCTGGCATGGATGAAACGGGGCAGAAAAGACAGATGAAGATCTATATCATCCGGCACGGTGAAACCGACAGCAACCGCCTGGGGCTGCTGCAGGGAGGTTCGGACCGTCCTCTCAATGAAAACGGCATCCGGCTGGCACGGCTGTGCGGACAGGGAATGAAAGGAATTCATTTTGACAGGTGCATCAGCAGTCCTCTGAGGAGAGCATCCGAGACAGCACGCATCGTGCTGCAGGAAAGCGGCAATGAGAATGCCGGCTTCAGTTTCGATGAGAGGCTTCGTGAAATCAGAATGGGTGACTGGGAAGGAAAGCATTTCCGCACCGATGAAGACGGTGTGGATCCCGAAGCGATGAAGGTATTCTTTGACAACGCATTTCTGTTTCCGGGATTTCCGAACGGTGAGACGGTTGTCTCACTGACAGAAAGGACACAAAACTTTCTGAAGGAGCTGGCGGCTGAAGACGACGGCAGCACCGTGCTTGTGTCTACCCACGGCACGGCACTGCGGGCCATGCTCAACTTTCTCTATGACGATCCTTCCGATTTCTGGCACGGTCATGTTCCGTATAACTGTTCTGTCAGTATGGTGAGGGCCGAAAAGGGCGTGATGAAACTGGCTGAAGATGACAGGATCTGGTATGACCGGAGCCTTGTCATTGACAGATATGCAAAAACAAAAGATTAATACAGACAGATCAATACATACGGTAAAGAGGCACTATGGGTAATTTTCTGATAAATGTTTTGGGTATCTTCCTTCTGATCATGCTCGGCATATTCGTGTTTTATAAACTGAATCCGGGTTATTTTGACCGGCAGTTTGCCAGGCAGGCAAAAAAGGTCCGGGATGCACAGGTGAAAAGTGATGAAAAGCTTCTCGGCCGCCGGATGACGGTGCCGCGGGACGGCAGAAACGGTGTAAAAGTCAATCTGTATGAACCGAAACATGTACAGGATGAGAAAACACCGGTTATCTTTGTTGCCCACGGCGGGACTTTCATGGACGGCTCGGCGGACCAGATGGATTCTTTCTGCAGCAGATGCTGTGATCTATGGGATGCACTGATCGTAAGCATCGACTATACAACGATGGATGTGCAGCCGTTTCCGTATGCTCAGGAAGAGATCCGGGACACCATCCTGTACTTTGCTGTGCATGCCGGTGAATTCAATGCCGATCCGCACCGCTTTGCGCTGCTTGGATTTACGGCCGGGGCATATCTTCTGGTCGGGGCTGCGGCATTGCTGAAGGAGCAGGGATTCCGCACCTGCGGCATGATCTCGTGCTATCCGGTCGTGGATGATGCCATGATCCATATCTGCGATATCGGCGCTCACATTTCTCCGTTCACCCTGGTGACGACCGGGGAAGATGCCATGGCGGACAGATATCCGGTCTATCTTCAGCATCTTGAAGGCGGCGGGGTTGAAGTGACACAGAAAAAATATGAATCATGTGTGCAGAACTTTGCGGAATACAACAATCCCGAATTCAGAGAAAATCCGCAGTATAAAAACAGCCGGGCAATCGATGATGAACAGGAGGAATTTGCCAGAGCCTGTGAAATCTGGATGGGTTCCGAATTTGAACGGTTCTTTGAAATGAAGAATACTGAGGCAGTGCATGTATAAATGTACTGCTTTTTTCTTTTCTGCATGTTTTCGAGGTGGTAAAATTCTGCTGTAACGGAGGGAAACATCATGTGTGGAATTGTCGGTTATAACGGAAGTGAAAATGCGGCAGAGATTCTGCTTGAGGGTCTGGCCAAACTTGAATACCGCGGTTATGACTCTGCCGGTCTGGCTGTGCGGAACGGAACAAATGATGTCGAAATCGTCAAAGCCAAGGGCAGACTGCGGGTGCTTGCCGAAAAGACCAACGACGGCAAGGCGCTGAAAGGTACCCTGGGCATCGGTCATACAAGGTGGGCAACGCACGGCGAACCTTCTGAAAACAATGCCCATCCCCATATCAGCGATGACAGGAATGTCGTCGGCGTCCATAACGGCATTATCGAAAACTATCAGGAACTGAAGGAAAAGCTGCTCCGGCATGACTATACCTTCTATTCCAATACCGATACGGAAATCGCCATCAAGCTGATTGACTATTACATGAAGAAGTATCAGGAAGGTCCGGTTGACTCGATCGCCCGGGCAATGATGCGCATCAAGGGCTCCTATGCCCTGGCAGTCATGTTCAAGGATTATCCGGAAGAACTGTATGTCGCAAGAAAGGACAGCCCGATGGTCATCGGCATCGCTGAGGGTGCAACGTTCGTGGCATCGGATGTGCCGGCAATCCTGAAGCATACCAGAACGGTCTATTATATCGGCAATCAGCAGATCGCAAAAATCGGCAAGGGAACGGCAGAATTCTATGATATTGACCGCGAACCGATTCAGCTTGAAGCCGAAGAAGTAACATGGGATGCGGAAGCAGCGGAAAAAGGCGGCTTTGAGCATTTTATGATCAAGGAAATCCATGAACAGCCAAAAGCTGTCAGGGATACGATCAGTTCGTTTGTAAAAGACGGAAATATCGATCTCAGCGAAGCCGGTCTTTCGGAAGCGGATCTTGCGGCTGTCAGAAGCGTGATCATCGTTGCCTGCGGCAGTGCCTATCATGTCGGTCTGGCAGGACAGTATGTCATGGAGAAGATGGCAAGAATCCCGGTGCGGGTGGAACTTGCCTCAGAATTCAGGTACCGTGACCCGATACTTTGTGCGGATGATCTGGTAATCGTCATTTCCCAGTCCGGGGAAACGGCAGACTCTCTGGCAGCGCTGCGCCTGGCTAAGGAAAAAGGTGTTCCGACTCTCGGTATTGTCAATGTTGTGGGATCTTCCATTGCCAGGGAAGCGGACAGGGTATTCTATACACTGGCCGGTCCGGAAATAGCGGTTGCGACAACCAAGGCATATTCTGCCCAGCTTGCGGCAGTATATGCTCTGGCAATTCAGCTGGCTGCGGTCAGAAAGCAGATCAATGAAGAAGAATACCATGATCTGATTGCCGAACTGCAGGAACTTCCCGCCAAGATGGACAGGGTCCTGGAAGACAAGGAAAGGATCCAGTGGTTTGCGGCAAAGTATTCAAATGCGAAGGATATGTTCTTCATCGGCCGAGGCATTGACTATGCGATCTCAATGGAAGGTTCACTGAAGATGAAGGAAATATCATATGTGCATTCCGAAGCATATGCGGCCGGTGAACTGAAGCACGGCACGATTTCCCTGGTTGAGGAAGGTACGCTGGTCGTCGGCGTATGCACACAGAACGGTCTGTTTGAAAAGACACGTTCCAATATGGCAGAAGTCAAAACCAGAGGAGCATATCTGATGGGCCTGACCAGCTACGGCAATTATGCAATCGAAGATACGGCAGACTTTACCGTATATATTCCGCGTACGAGTGAATATTTTGCGACCTCGCTGGCAATCATTCCGCTGCAGCTGCTGGGATACTATCTCTCTGTGGCAAGAGGCCTGAATGTCGACAAGCCCCGCAATCTGGCAAAGTCGGTTACGGTAGAGTAGAAGAAATATAATAAATAATATATAAATAGACACGGCTCCGGATACATATGTCCGGAGCTTTCTTTCTGACGGTGACGTCAGAGAAAAAAGAATGTAACATGCATGAATGTTTTACGGGAGGCCGGAGAAGAAAGATGAAAATTCCCAAAAATATTGCTTTACAAATCCGAGAAAACTGGTAATATGTTCTTGCTCGCTGTGAAACAGGAAACGATCATGGAG
>CAMNGB010000042.1 GCA_946537835.1 uncultured Erysipelotrichaceae bacterium | reverse complement strand
GACAATGATATCGAAGGCCTTGATCACTGCTCCGATGACAAGGAAGCGCAGAAAGAACTGCAGGAATGTAAAGCCGTTCCTTTTTCCGTCAATGCCGACATATACAAACAGTCCGATATAGCCGGCAATCATCAGAAACAGGATGATCCAGCCGATGACTCTTTTCAGAGACATCGGCATGTTTTCTGCCCTTGGCCGCAGTTTTTCCTGCACATCGGCAGGAAAATAACGGAGCAGCAGCGTCGTCGGCATTGTGACAGTGACGCCCCAGATGCCAAGAAACAGCAGAACACAGCCGGCAAGGCCAAGTTTCAGAGCCATATTATGAGCACTCCGTTTCCATGAATTCGTCGATTGCCTTCAGCACCGGCACGGCATATTTCTCACCGCCGAACAGCCACTGCTCATGCTGCATGTCAAATGCCCTGATCTCCGGTTCACGGAAATATTTCAGATACCGCTTCAGATACTTCTCCCCCATTCTGCGGGCATAGATGAAGTGAATGCGGGTGCCTTCCACATGAATATCCTTATCCAGCCAGGTCAGAAGATCGGTGTAGTATTCATTCCGGATCGATTCGGGACGGAACTTTGAAAAGCATTCGACAAACCTGTCTGCCGTTTCATCATTCATCTCGAAAGTCTTTTTCAGCAGATTCCTTGTCCAGGCCTTTCTTTTCTCGTTTCCGGCAATGCCGGCCAGCAGCGGGACAACCAGCTTTGCCTGCAGGCGGGCACTGAATTTGCCGCTCTGATCCAGATCCGGACTCCCGAAGATGCCGTGATCGATGTGAATATTCCTTCGCATGATCAGCTGACCGACAAACGTGCTGCCGAGTGATGAGCCGATCGCACCGTCGACTCTTCCGCCGTGATTGTCCCTGATATACTTTTCAATCTTTGCGGTGACACTCAGGATATCGGGAAAAATCAGATCACCGCCGTCAAAGCCGTCATAGTTGACACAGATCAGATGATATTTCTTTCCCAGTGCATCCAGAACATTGCCGAAATTTGTCTGCCAGTCGCAGGCTGTGCCCGGCAGCAGCATCAGTGTCTTTCCGTTTTTATTACCCATTTCTTCAAACTGCATCATATCCTCCTGAGAATTCTCTTATCCCTTTGCCAGCAGCCGGATCCATTTTTTCTGCCGGTGCCGGTAAAAGCACAGTGCCCAAAGCCACACAATATTTGTCTTCATTCCGGCATCGATTTCCACATGATCGGTATACTCACATTTCTGCCCGGGCAGTTCTTTCAGAATGATCCTGTGGTTCCATACAGGCACATGTTCATTGCCTTCTGCCGTGACGATACCGTCCTTTCGGAAACGGATCACCCGTATCGTATGTGTCCCGAAAGGAATGCAGCAGAACAGCCGTAAGCGGAAGGACATTGTTTCTCTTTCCTGCCATTGTTCTCTTTCCTTATCTGCCGGTACAAACGATGCATATGGCCGGGCAATATACTGCAGCGTCTTTACATCCTGCAGAAGCCGGAATACTTCCTGCCGGGAAGCCGGGAATACCGATGATCTCTGTACGATTTTCATATGTGCTCTCGCAGATCCTTTACAAAACTTTCCGTATCAACGGCAGCGTACTGACCGTGCTTCATCCCATGCAGAATACGGAAGCGGACATGCGGAATGTGTTTTCGAAAATACTGTATGTCTGTTTTCCGTTCCTTTTCCTCTTCACTGCCGTACCAGTATTCGATCTCAGTGTCAGTTTCCGGAAAAACATCAGGCATGGAATAATTGTCAGTCGATGCATAGACTCTGAAAATGGTCTTCGCACTCATATGACGCAGTACCTGATACATCCCGTCCACCGTTTCCTTTCCGTAATCCCGATCGGAAAAAGCACAGGAAAGAAGTCTGCGGCTGTGCTTTGCCAGTCCCGTCAGGACAACGTCCTTTGCCAGAATCAGTGCACAGACAGTTTTCGGAAATTCATACGGAGCAATGCCGCCGTCGATTACCGCATGACGTATTGTCAGCCGGCTATCCGCCAGCATGCGCAGGACAATGCCGCCGCCCATCGACAGACCGTAAAGCAGATCGACGGTGTTGATTCCCTGATGCAACAGCCCTTCTTCGATTTCCGATGCGGTCTGTTCCACCGATGTAAATTCATCATCCCTGTCGGGATCATGACCGGGCACGCCGGCAAGAATGACATGATAGGTATCTGCCAGTGCTTCGGCAGCCGGTACGAACATCTTCCATGACATGGCGGTGCCGTGAATCATGACAATAATCTTCGGATTCTCATTTCCGTATTCATGAAACATGATCAGGCTTCCTTTTTTACGACATGAAAGTCACAGCAGTCGCCGCCGCTTCCAAGTGTCTTTGTCCGTATCAGCTTTCCGCCCTTGTATTCAATGGTCGGATAGTCCATGGCACAGAGATACGGCATCAGAAACATCAGCCCTTCCCTCTGGGCAATCTTGCATACGCCGCATTCATGGTGGGTCACATAGTATTCAGGAACCGAAAGATCATAGGAAAAATCAAACACCCAGTCCATCGGGTACTGACGCTTCTTTGAACGTTCCGAGCCCCTGACATATTTATCGATTTCCTTCTGATCAAAGCAGTTCTTGCCCTGATATACGCGCTTCATGATATCGGAGCGGCAGATGGCATCGATCATGCCGGCAAAGATTTCTTCTGTAATATGTTCCGGATCCGCCTTGTAATAGGACAGACCGTAGCAGGCCATATACATGACCGGCGCAAACATGTTGTCCTTCATGGATCCGACTGACGGTGTACGGCTGACCATCGCCTTATATTCCCTCATATGCTTTCTGCGGAATTCTCTGATATCGATTTCCGGAAGTGCCCGGGCTGTATATTCACAGACAGGTTTTGAAAGCAGGGCTGAAAACAGAACACCGGCAAATCCGTATTTCATTTTTCTTCCTCCTCCGGCACCGCAGCAAGCAGTCCGGCGAACATAAACAGCGACCCCCAGGAGATCCACCCTGTGGATACAGCATATGCCCAGGCCTGATTTCCCATGAATCGCATCAAAATAATGACGACAATGCCGGCCAGAAAGCTGAACCAGCAGCATTGTTTCGGATACGGTGTGCAGCCCCGGGAAAAGGCTTTGAACTGGATCACTGCCGCCGTAATAAAGAAAGCAAAGAAAATCAGACACGGCGGAATCAGATAATACAGACCGAACCGGAAGATCCTGTTCTGTGCTGCAACAGGATCACTCATGAAGCACATCTTTCCGTAACTGACCATGATGCAGCAGAGAACATGCACAAGAGCACCGAAAATCAGAATGCCTGTCAGTCCGATCCGGTACATCCCGGCATATCTTTCATTTCTGATCAGTCCGTGAATGCCGTAATAACACAGACATTCAATCGGAATGCCGACCATTCCCAGAAATGCCGCAATCGCAATCCGTTCTTCGGAAACAGTCATATAGCGTGAAAAATAATACGCAAAGCCGCTCATTGATTCATCGCAGACTCCCCAGCCCAGGATCATATCCCCTGCCAGTGCAGTCAGCGCAGCCAGAATGCCTGTCATCATCAGTTTTCTGTATTTCTGCCAGTCCGTTGTATTGTAATCAGAAGACTTCATGGTACGCTCCCTGATGTTAGTATTGTCTAACTAACAGTTATTGTATCATATATCCTGCAAAACAGAATCCGTCAAAAAAGCAGAGACTGTAGCAGTCCCTGCTTTGAATATATTCACGGCAAAGCATTCTCAGTTCAGATGGATCCTGTAGGTCCGCGGCTGAACACTCTCCTTCTTCTCTTCCTTCGGCTTTTTGATCTTCAGTGTCATCTCATCAAAGAAGGATGCCACCCTGTCCTCTCCCTGATACAGGCTGTTGTTGTACATATAATCAAAATATACGGTATCCCTGTCATATGCGGTCGGCACATTCCCTGCATCATCCATATGTACGGTGATCCTGTCGGTCAGGCAGCAGTATCCTGCTTCGGGAACCGTCATCAGCAGTTTCGGAGGCACGTCATCATATTCGGCTCCGTGATAGCGGAAGACAAGCTGCACCTTTCCGCTTTTCAGTATCTTCCTGTCCATCTCCATCTGATAGGAAGTGCCTTCCAGGCACATCAGGATGTCTTCAATGCTCTGATAATGAACGGTATAGTGCTTCTCCGCATATTCCGTATCCGGCAGTACTTCCCTGATTGCGGCTGCGATCTTCAGGGCCAGATTGCGGTCTTCAAAGGTTTCATGCACCTCCATTTTCTTCAGCAGTGCATACTGGGCCTGCAGATAGTAGTAATAGGCCATGTCCGGTTCGTATATTTCTTCGGCATCCCTGTACAGATTGCCCATATGATAGGCACTGTCGGCAAACAGGCAGTCATATTCTTCATTCACAAACAGTTCCAGTTCCTGGCTGTAGACATCATTGACGGCAGAAGCGGCGGAAATCGGGTTCTTCCGCACCCCTTCCCCGTACAGATACATGTCAGCCAGCTTCAGCCGGCTTGCATTCCTTCCGGTCATCGCTGCCATTGTATAGTACTGCAGAGCTCTGTCATATTCAGGACGGCCGTCATTGGTTCTTCCGTAATAGGCAATATTGCCGAGTGCTTCGGCATACTGGGGCTCATTGGTCATATCAAGAAGTTCTTCATAATCAGCCCTGGCCTGTTTCCAGTCCGGCGCAAATACATGTGTGCCTTCCGAGCATTCCTCGGCCCGGATATGCAGTGCTTCATACATATGATTGTCAGCCAGAAGATCTACATATTCCTGATAGAGACGGCGCCGGATGCCTTCCGGCTGCTCATCGCCGCTGCGCCAGTACAGAATGAAATCCATCATTTCCGGCACTGTCAGCGTCCGTTCGTCCAGAGGTCTTTTCAGATTGTCATAATAGTTCTTTATCAGATCCCGGACTTCATCGAGATCGGCATCTGTTTCTTCCGAACCGTACATCTCCGCCAGGATCACAGCCGCTTCCAGAAGAATGCTGTATTCGGTCGGCATGCCTTTGTTGTCTCCTTCATAGGTGTTTTCGATCAGAACATGCCGGTTGCGCACCAGCAGTAAAAACAGCGGCACCCACTGCCGGATGAATTCTTCTTCCTCACCGCTGCCGTTCTCGATCGCCTCCGAAAGATCGGCCAGCGTGCATACATAGCCGTATTTCTCCGGATCCGGACACGGTTCAAAAGGAGATGTATATTTCTGCGAATCCATCAGTTCTTCCCCGCTGATTTCATAGCGGCAGAATGATTTCAGATGATCTTTCGAATAGGCCATGGAGCCCTGCCTCCTGTACTTATTATTTTACGCTTGTTTTCCCGTTTCCGTTCATTTTGCGCAAAAAAAGAGAACACCTCGCGGTGCTCTCTCAGTCAAGATGCAGTTTTTCAGCTCTTTCAATGACTTCTTCGTCGCTCATGGAAGAAACTTCCGACAGTTCAATGACAGCCATCGGCATGCCCGAGGCCATTGCCGTTCCGTAATAGTCTTCCAGTTTCTCTCTCAGACGCTCAATCTCTTTTTCTTCCGGCATTGTATCCTCCTTTACGAAAGCAGCGGCAGAACCACCGATACCCAGAAAGCAGACAGCGGCATGACCAGAATCATGGCCGGGATCATATCGGCTGTCGGGAACTGTTTCAGCTGCAGTATGCGGAAGCCTGTCGCCAGCATGATGAAGCCGCCGCAGGCCTTGAAGTCATTGATCATGGCCGGTGTCGTCAAAGGAACGATCACACCTGCCAGAAAGAACAGCACCAGCATGATGGCTGCCTGGGGCACGGCAATTGCCGCAACTGTCTTTCCGAGGGTGCAGGCAAAGATCATGGCGGTAAAGAAGTCGAGAACGCTCTTGGCAATCAGGATCGTATGATCGCCGTTCATACCGCTGACCAGCGATCCGTAGATGCCGGTGCCGCTGGCACAGAAGAGAACGATAACGGTCACCAGCTGATCGCCGAGGGCAGTATCCTTCACACCCATCATTTTCTGCATGGCCCCTGCCCCTCTTGTGATGGCATTTCCCAGATGCATGAGAATTCCCGCAGCCGTTCCCAGAATCAGGGAAAAGACGACTGCCGGCATGTTTTCCATCAGCACAATGCTGCTGATGCCCATTCCCATGGACGCAATGCCGAAAATCATTGTCAGGCCTGTTTTCAGGTCATCCGGAAGCCGGTCTTTGACAACCGAACCGATCAGCGCACCGAGAATGACAGCAGTGACATTGATTATGATTCCTACAGGCATAGACTACCTCCGATGGTTTCATTATAACCGTTCCGGCATCCGATCCGTAACGAAAAAAAACACGCATCTGCGTGCTTTCCGTTTACTTGCCGTTATTGGATTCGATCAGTTCCATGAGCTGATCATAGTTCAGCGGCTCATCACCGCAGCCTTCAACATAATATTCATTCTCGGCATTCTGATGATAGAAACATTTTGTGAAGCCGGGCACATTTTTCTTGAGCCAGTGTACAACCAGGATCTTGTTGCTGAGCATCTTTCTGTTGTAATTCCTGGGATCATTCCTTCGGATCCACTCTGTCAGCTGTTCAAATTCCCTGGATTCACCTCCGGTTACTTCCAGGAGTTCAGCATCATCGATTTTTTCTGTTCCGTCCATAATGACCTTCTTATCTTTTTTCATAACTCTATATTACAGCATATTCTTTATCTTCTGTCCACCATAATTCGCTATAATGACAGTATGAAGATCATACTTGTCAGTGACACACATTCCAATTCATCGGTTCTGAAAAAAATCCGTGAGAAGTTTCCGGATGCCGATCACTACATTCACTGCGGAGACATTCTTGTTTCCCCGGACAGGGCTGAAGGATTCAGGGTTGTTGCCGGTAATCTGGACAGCGGCGATATTTATCCGCGCGAATCCGTGCTTGCGGCAGGTTCCCTGCGCATTCTGATCAAGCACTGCCATGACCTGTTTGTCGGTGCTGCCCCGGATTACAATGCGGTTGCCAGATATGCTGTCAAAAACGGCTTCAACGCAGTGTTCTTCGGTCATTCACATCTCTATTATGACGGTACGGTCAACGGTATCCGCCTGCTCAATCCCGGCTCTCTCTGGAAAAGCCGTGACAACAGTCCCCGCACCTTCATGATCGTCACCATCGAAAACGATGTCATAACGGCGGAGCGGAAGACTGCCGCCGACCTGCTGTAAAGAAAAGGACTGATTCATTTCAGTCCTAATTTCTTATGGATCTCTTTCTGTTTCTTGGCTCTCTCTTCCAGCCGCTTCACTGATTCGGCGATGCGTCTTTCACTGTCGATGACAGTCTTGATCGCCGGATAGTTTTTGACATAGATCTCGTGATATCTGGCATCTTCCTTGATGGTTCCGGACATGACCGAGAACAGGCGTCTCAGGCTGAAGTATTTGATGGTCTTTCTGCCGTCCCTGGCTTCCTTGTCGGTCGCCTGCAGTTCCTGGCCGGTCACCTTCTGCAGAGTCTTCGCATTGGCATACATTTCGGCACTGTGCTTCTTCATCGGCTCGATGAAGATTTTCTGACCCTCCATGTCCTTTGTCAGATCCTGCATGGCAAAGGCCATATCGAGAATGAACTGCTGCCACTTCAGCAGTTTTTTCATATCTTTGTGATTGATTTCTTCCATGCGTTTATTGTACTTGATTTCCGGGCTTCTGTCTTCTTCTGTTCATTCATCAATCACGACCGACGGTGTGAGATGAAACAGATAGTCCTGATTGCAATGCTGATCTTCCAGGAAGATATCAATTGTCATCCTGCTGATTTCCTGCTGTGCTTCAGCCATGACTTCCTTCGGGAACCAGACTTCCGGATACTGTTTCGATGAAGCGCCTCTGGACAGTGCATATGCCTCCCGTTCTTCTTCACTCAGTTCACAGGGGACGCCGTATTTCGCAAAGAAATTCTCCACATCCGCAAAGTTTCTGTTCCACATGTTATATCGGGGAGAAAATGCCACGGCAAAGACAGGATAGTAATACTGTCCGCCTTCACAGGATTTGAAATAGAATGCCGGCCGGCAGTATATATCACCTGCTTCCTCGCTGCTGCTTTCAATGAGCGGATGGATCTGAATTTCTTCATACACCCCGTCCTTGAAGCTGACAAGCAGCCGGGCGGAAGGTTCATCGTTGTGATAATACAGAGTCGCCGTGCCGTCGGTATCAATCATTTCATCTGCTTCTTTCCAGACATTGGCGGCATCGGTCTGCCGCATGCCCTGCAGCTTTTCATCTGCCCATGCTTCATCATGAGCGGCAATATCCTGCAGGGAAGGAACCTGTCTGCAGCCTGTAAGCAAAAATGCAAACGCCAGCATCATTCCCGTCAGTTTTTTCATTGCACATCTCTCCTTCCTTCTTTCCGTTATCTGTATTCCACTTTCATTATAGACAATATCAGAAAAAGGTGCCTGCCTCAGGGGCATGCACCTTCTTTACTGATTCTAATTCTGCAGCAATTACTTGACTGCTTCTTTTAATGTCTTGGAAGCCTTGAAACCGACAGCCTTGGATGCAGCGATCTGGATCTTTTCCTTTGTGGCCGGGTTGATGCCTTCTCTGGCAGCACGTTCCTTGACTTCGAACTTGCCGAAACCGCTGATGGAGATTTCGCCGCCGTCCTTTAATGTATCGATGATTTCGTCGAATACTTCTGTAACAACTGTTTCAGCAGCCTTCTTTGTCAGGCCGCAGTTTTCAGCTACTCTTTCCACGATATCCTTCTTGGACTTTACTAAGATTGCTTTACTCATGTCTAATACCTCCTTGCGTAAAACTCTTATATTTTACTTATCCGGGCCCGAAAATGCAATATTTACATCAGGATCCGGACACTTCCATCAGATACAGGTGATAGATTTCCCGTACTGCCTCCTTCGGCAGTGAAACCATGATTCCCCAGCCATTGTCCGGCATGAGGGAAAGTCCCCTGCTGGCTGTGTCTTCTTCGGCAATATCGCGGATCAGCAGTTCCAGCGGCAGTACCTTAGTACTGGCGGTTCTGATGCGGTCCTTTGCCTGAGAGGATGTGAACATCAGCCGCATGCCGTTTCTGTTTTTCATGTCGTCTTCATAGCTGTTGAGATATATGCATGCATGATTCAGGAGAGCATTGTATAGCTGCAGGCACATCTGCTGCCAGGTTTCTTCACCTTCATTCATCAGAAAGCCGCATACGGCTCTTTCAAGCGTATACAGCTCTCCGACCGCAAAGTCATCCTCTTCGGACTTCAGATAGCATGTTCCGGCAAACGCTGCCGCAGATATGTCTTCTTCCGTCATATCCGCTGCCTGCCAGCCGGAGCCTCTCTTCTCACAGCGGGCTATATATACGGTTGTTACCGGCAGTTTTGCCTCACGGCAGAAGAAATGATAGGAAAGTCCATTGTGAAGATCCAGAATGTCTTCCCGGATCGAAGCTGTATTCAGAAACGGAATCAGTGATGCAGTTCCTTCAAAGGCAATGCCTGTCTTCTGAGGGCTGCCGAAGCCGTTTTTATCGTCTGCTTCAAGACGCCAAAGTGTCAGAATCTGTTTTGTCATTTGTATTTACTCCGCTGTCCTCATGTATTATACGCTTCTGATGCACGATTCCCGCATGTCATTGAAAAATATCTGCTACAATTTGCCTGAACGGAACAGTCATATGAAAGAAAGTAATATTCGCACTGCCGGATACAGCGATGCTGCCCTTCTGGCAGATACCAGAATCAGCCAGCTGAACGATGAGGAAAAACATCCCGACGGGGATATCAGGGAAACTCTGATCCGCTGGTTTGAAAAGATGCTGAAAGAGAAGAGTCTGTATCAGGTCATTATCGAAGATGACGCGGGGCTTGCGGCAACCGGAGGACTCATCACCCTTCCTTTCCCTGCCAGCTTTTTTGAGCCGCAGGGAAACACCGGGTATATTCTCAATATCTATACCCGGCCCGATGTCAGAAAGCAGGGATACGGCAGCTGTGTCATGGACCTTCTGAAAGAAGAAGCGAAGCGGCAGAACATGGAAGTTCTCTACCTGTATTCTTCCGTACACGGCAGGCGTCTGTATGAAAAGGCCGGCTTTGAAAAAAGCGAAGAATGGATGTCACTGTACCTGTAGAAAAAAAGATCCCGGTCATTGCCGGGACCTTTTCATAATTATCTGTAGTCAAAGCCGCTTGGTTCATTGAGCGGTTTTTCGAGGATCTCGGGATGGGCACAGATATGCTTCAGCAGTTTCAGGCTGCGAGCAAAATAGAAGCCGTCGCCGATTCTTTCATCCAGAGTGGCACCGATATCAATGACATCGCGGATTTCCTTGTGTCCGTCTTCGAACAGGTATTCTTCCTTGTGCAGGGTGCCGATGGTCACCATGATGGAATTGGTTCCGTAGTTGTTCAGATGGTGATATACGGAAGGACATTTGATACTGCCGAGATTGGAAACCAGGATCGAGGAATAGTTCGGATCACCGTCGGTCAGGAATTTCGGATTCTTGCCCCAGAAATCCAGCCAGCGGATCACCCGGACAGAAGCGGCGAGCACGGGTCTGGGAAGTGCCGCAAATTTATCCAGCAGTTCATCAACTCCGCCGGTTGCGTGTTCACTTTTTCGTGCTTCCCTGACATCGCCGATGATCTTCTGTGATATCTCATTGACCGTATCAGTCATTTCCGGGATCAGATACATCAGTGTTTCTTCGGCACCGTCCGCAAACCTGCGCTTGGCGACGAACGAAAGACTGATTTCATTTCTTTCATAGATGCGGTATCCCTGGACAAAGCGGTTCATCAGCGGCCGCTCCACCAGCATCTTTGCAAGGGCCGTAATCATGCAGTGGAAGATCGTCATTCTGCCGTCTTCCCTGCCCTCATTTTTCTTTTCAAGATATCTGACCAGTTCCGTCGCATCAATCGTATCGTTCAGATATACTTCGGTATCGGTCCGGTTGGGAAACAGGGCTGTCATGACGGTCTGCAGGCCGGGAGCCTTCACTCTTTTCCCGTCACGCCTGTCGCCCCATTTTACTTTTTCTTCTGCCATATTCCTCACCTCTCAGAATACATTACAGACATCATTTTATCATTTTTCAGCCGAAAAAGAATAAACATACTCCATGCCTCTGACCGACTTCACCGTATAGGTACCGCCATCGGGAATCATGACATCGGCAGTAAAACCACGTTCTTTTTCAAAGCCGTTTTTTTCCAGTACCCGGATCATGGCTGCATTGTCCCTGTCGGTATAGGCCGCAAGTGTGCGGCACCATTGACGTTCCTGCAGAATCATCTGCAGCTGCCGCATGGCTTCGGTGCCGTATCCCTTTCCGGTATACTGCCGTTTCAGGATCAGATCGGCTTCGGCATTTTCTTCTTCGTCTTTGGAAGCTTCGATCTTGCCGATGATCCGATCATCCAGGTATACGGCAAAACAGAGAAACGGACGTCCGTTCGTGCTTTCCGTCCTGACGGCACGCATATAATTTCTTGTCGAGGAAAGCGGCAGCGGAACCGGCAGACGGACCAGACAATAACTCTGATCGGCATTCGCATACAGGTCTTCCAGTTCGTCCTTCCTCAGATACGGCCATTTATCCAGATGTATCATAAGCACCTCACAAAAAGCGGTAAAACCGTTCCTACTGCTTTACATAATGCAGCAGATCAAAGTTTTTTACTTCGTTCAGTTCTGCCGTATTGTCGGCATGAACATACAGATTTGTAACATACAGCTGCATGCCTCCGTTTCCCATGCCTTTGGCAAGCACCAGATAATTGGTGCCGCTGACCGGCTGTGAGGCAAGCAGTGCAATGGGATACAGTACAAGATCATCATATGCCTCTGCCGCATTCTGGTATGCCGCAAATACATCCTTCGGCAAGGTGATCTCATTGGACACAGCATCATTTACGGTCCAGCCGCCGGCAAGTCCTTCCGGAAGACCGGAATCGCTGACGGCGACATCCGGTATGGTGATTTCCTTCACTGATGTCAGGGATGACTTTTCTGCCGCATCGATATACAGGACTGCCGTATTCCATGTCCCTGAAGCTTCATCAAAGCAGAGAACGGCATAATTGACGCCGCTGACAACCTGTGAGGCAAGCACCGTCACCGGCTTCAGGGAAGCATTTTCAGATTCGATCAAAGACGGCTGTACTGCATCATCAGCCCGGAACACGGCGGTGTATTCATGATTGATTGTCCAGCTTCCTGTCTGTTCTTTCGCACCTGTGCATCCGCTCACGGCGGCAAACACCAGGAAAGCTGTTACTGTGATTATGCGTTTTATCATTTTCGGTCTCCTGCTGTTACCGTCATTGTACCGTCTGATGCCGGTCATTGCCACACCGATACAGCCTTCCGGACTGCCGCATCGATATTTTCCCTGGTTTTCCGGCATTCACCGGTATAGCCCCCGGCGGCCGGAAACAGCTTCGGAAGCAGGAAATCCACACCGAACGGCAGGAGTTTCTTCATCATGCCTTCGGGAATGACAAAATGTGTGCCGTGTTCTGACAACACTGCCTCCACTGTGCATTCGTGTTCTCTTTCCTGCAGTCTCTGCAGGATCCTGCGGCTGTAGCGGCAGGTATCCCACAGGGCATCATCTTCGGCACCGATCAGGATCAGATGCCCTTTGATATTCTCGGTTTTGATTGTCATCTCTTCCGTGAGCGGACAGCGGTTTTCCGATTCATTGAACATATTCCTTGCGGCAGCTATATTATGCGTATCTGCCGCTTCCTGTTTCAGCATCTGCCAGTACTGCGGATGTTTCCAGGCATAGGGAAGATACGGCAGACCCTCTCCCCGCCAGGTCAGCGTGGATTCCCCATCCGCCGGCCTCTCATCACAGCCGTCCAGTCCGTCCCGGAAAAATCCCTGCATGACGAAGTCCGATGCCGACATGGCAATCGTCAGGGTCAGATCCGGAATCAGTGATGCGGCAGCCAGGGCGATCATGCCGGTGGTGGAAATGCCGGCAATGCCGAAGGCATCATTCCCCTTTTCCCTCATGACACCGATTGCCTTTTCGATATTCTCCAGCGGCCAGCTGTGATAGCCGTAATCTTTCTTTGCGGCAGAGAGTGCCATGACATTGCAGCCGAGCTCCTGAAAATAGGATGCTGCACATCGTGCCAGATGATCTTCACTGTCGTCTCCGAACATGACGATCATTGCCTTACGGGAAGGATTCTGATTCGGATAATATACACCGTGGAATCCGTCTGTCTGTACTTCATATCTGATTTTCTTCATATGTCATCTCCGATTAGTTATAACTAATTATAGTTTCCGGCCGATGTGAAAGAAAAGACTTTCCTTGCGAAAGTCATTTTCTGTCAGATATGAATACAAACATATTTTCATCGGAATGCTCTTCCGAATAATGACAGGCATTCCGGAAGGTTTTGATCCGCTCCGGATCTTCGATCCTGTTTTCGGCCAGCCAGTATGTCATTTCACCTCTTGCCATCTTGGCATAGGTTCCTTTCTGAATCAGCTTCCCGTTCTTTTCTTCGGCAAAGACAATTGTAATCACCGTGCCTTCTGCATACGGCAGCACGGCATCGCTGTATTCCCTGGAAGCCAGATTGATGATCAGATCATCATTCATTTCCCTGTACAGGCGGCCGCCCCAGAAATCATAGAGACTGCCCGTTTCCGGCAGCACGGCCTGCATTTCCAGCCGGTACGGCGTGATGCCGTCAAACGGCTTCAGGACGCCGTAGAAGCCGGAAAGAATGCGCAGATGTTCCTGCAGCCAGGCAAGGCCTTCATTGGTCATGGCACCCGGTGCCATATGCTGAAAGGCAAGCCCGACATAGGAAAAGACAGCCGGTGAAAGATTTCTTTCAAGATCGGCTTCCTGCAGCCTCTCCATATTCTCCCGCACAAGTCTGTCGGAGCACTTCCAGATCTTCTTCAGTTGTGCTTCATCATATGACCGCAGTTCCTGCAGAAGTTTTCTGCTGTCTTCCAGAAATACCGGCAGATCTCTGTATGTGAAATCATCGTCTGCCCGCACCATCTTCTTGGCGGGAGACAGAATTACCTTCATCCAAGATCTCCCAGGACTTCATCCCCGTGTTTCCCGGTATTGACCTTGTCATAGGCCTTGATGATGATTCCGTCTTCATCGATCAGATAGGTGGAGCGGACAATGCCCATATAGGTTCTTCCGGCCATCTTCTTTTCTTTCCAGACGTCATACATCTGAATGACTTCCGTGCTTTCATCAGAAAGCAGCGTAAACGGAAGCGACTGCTTCTCTTCAAAGTTCTTGTGGGACTTCACCGAGTCCTTGGATACGCCGAGAACGACTGCGCCTTTCTCGCGGATCTGCGGATAACGGTCGCGGAAGGAACAGGCTTCCTTGATGCATCCGGCCGTCTGGTCCTTGGGATAGAAATACAGAATGACTTTCTGTCCTCTGTAATCGGAAAGTGAATGATTTTCCCCGTTCTGATCCGGCAGTGTAAAGTCCGGTGCCTTTGTTCCTGTTTCAAGCATGGTGTTTCTCCTTTTTTCTTTCTTATTGTACACCGCATGCCGCTGTCATATCTGCCGGTTTTCCATTACAATGGAAACAGAAAGAGTGTAAGGTGACCAATATGATCTACAGTGATTTTCAGGGACTGAAACTGTCCCGTCTCGGTTTCGGATGCATGCGTTTCAAAACCGATCCGGCTACTGGTGAAATCGACCAGGAAACAGTCAATCAGATGTTTGACCTCGCCTACAGCAGAGGTGTCAATTACTACGATACCGCCTATCCCTATCTCGGCGGCAAGTCAGAAATCGCAATGGCGGAAGCACTGAAAAAATATCCGCGTGAGAGCTATTATATCGCCGACAAGTTCCCCGGCCATTCCCTGCCGGGACCGGTCGACAACATCGCCCTGTTCAATCTGTCGCTGCAGAAGTGCCGGACCGATTATTTCGATTTCTACCTGCTTCACAACATTACCGAATGGTCGGTAAAGATCTATGAGAGCGATGAGTACCACATCATTCCGGATATCGTAAAAATGAAGGAAGAAGGAAAGATCCGCCATCTCGGCTTCTCCTTCCACGGCGGTCCGGAACTGCTGGAAGAATTCCTGAGCCGGCATGAAGGTGTCTTTGAATTTGTACAGGTCCAGTGCAACTATCTTGACTGGACACTGCAGGACGCCAAGAAGAAATATGACATCATTACCGCACACGGTCTCGGTGTCTGGGTCATGGAGCCCTGCCGCGGCGGCAAACTTGCCAATCTGAACGAAGAACAGTCGGCACGCCTGAAGGCATTTGATGAAAATGCCAGCAATGCGTCCTATGCATTCCGCTTCCTGCAGGATCTGCCCAATATCAAGGTCATTCTGTCCGGCATGAATGAAATCGGACAGGTTGAAGACAACCTGAATACATTTGAGACACACCGGCCGCTGAGTGAAGAAGAAAGAGCCACCCTGCTGGACATTGCCGAAGGCATGAAGTCCGGTGTCCCCTGCACCGCCTGCAGATACTGCTGCGACGGCTGTCCGATGGGTCTGAACATTCCCTATCTTCTGTCCGTATACAATGACTATAAGGTCAACCCGACTGCCGTTTCCGGCATGCGCCTGGACGGTCTGGACGAAGACAAGCTGCCTTCCGCCTGCATCAGCTGCGGTCAGTGCACCCACGCCTGTCCGCAGGGCATTGATGTGCCTGCAGCCCTCGCCGAACTGACAAGGATGTATGCCGAAGGCCCGAAGTGGGCTGTTACCAAACAGGAAAGAGGCAA
>CAMNGB010000041.1 GCA_946537835.1 uncultured Erysipelotrichaceae bacterium | reverse complement strand
AGGCTGTCAACAAGGTCAAGGACAACAACTTCGCGCTGAGCGGACTGCTCGGTGTCGACCTGCACAACAAGGTTGCCGGCATCATGGGTACCGGCAAGATCGGTCAGTGCATGGCCCGTATCTGCAAGGGATTCGGCATGACGGTTATCGGCTGGGATGCATATCCGAACCAGAGCCTCGTTGACGAAGGCCTGCTGACATATGTTGACAAGGATGAACTGCTGCAGAAGGCAGATCTGATCTCTCTGCATGCACCGCTGATCATGGGTCCGAACGGCACATATCATATGATCGATGCCGATGCCATCTCCAAGATGAAGGATACGGCAATGCTCGTCAATACTGCCCGCGGCGGACTGATCGATACCGAAGCTCTGATCGAAGCACTGAAGCAGGGCAAGTTCCACGCTGTCGGTCTTGACGTATACGAAGGCGAAGATGCCAACGTCTATACCGATCATTCCGATGACTTCCTGGTAAACGATGTCACAGCCAGACTGACAATGTTCCCGAACGTTGTTCTGACATCCCATCAGGCATTCTTCACCAGAGAAGCTCTGCAGGCAATCGCTGCCGTAACACTTGAAAATGCACGCAACTTCAACCAGGGTGTAGACCTTGGTGCAGCTGAGTGCAAATAATCGGATTTCTATTGCACAGAGAGCTTCCGGTATCTGCCGGAAGCTCTTTTTCAGACAGAAAGGAAGAAAGGAATGTACAGAATAGGCATTGATATCGGCGGTACCCAGCTGCGTGCTGCACTGCTGGACGATGACATGAATATCATTGATTCCTTCAAGACCGTCAATGACCGGACGATGACCGGCGCCCAGAACATGGACCGTGTCATCCGCTTTATCCGCTCGGTAAAGGAACCGCTGGCCGGTATCGGCATCGGCAGTCCGGGACCGCTGGATCTGAAGAAGGGAATTGTGGTGAATCCGCCGAACCTGGTCGGCTGGGACAACTTTGAAATTGTAAAGTACATGGAGGAACAGACCGGTCTGAAGACATGGCTGGACAATGATGCCAATGTGGCAGGCCTGGCAGAAGCACTCCGCGGAGCCGGTATGGGATATGAATCGGTTGCCTTCATCGGCATTTCCACCGGTCTGGGCGGAGCCTATGTATATCGCGGTGAACTGATTCACGGTGCCCATTCCTGCGGTGCCGAATTCTACAACATGATCGTTAACGACGATCCGTATTCCCACAAAGGCGCAAATCCCGGCTCACTGAATGAAAATGCCAGCGGCAGTGCCATGCAGAGAATGGCTACGGAACGGTTCGGAAGGGAAATGCAGCCGAAGGAACTGTTTGAACTTTTCTATGCCGGCAATGAAGATGCCAAGTCTATTCTGACCTATACGGCCGAGACACTTGCCCGCGGCATTGCCAATATCTTCTATACGATCGATCCGGACGTTTATGTGTTCGGCGGATCGGTAGCCATTCACCATCCCTGGTATATGGACGTGGTCAAGCAGAAGGCAATGAAATACATTACAGCCGATGATATTCTGATCGTGCCGGCCAGATATGATGACGATGCAGGACTGATCGGTGCGGCACTGCTTGTAAGGCAGTAATATCTATGAAAATTCAGGAACTGTTTGAAAAATACTGCAGCAGAACAGAAGAAAATGAATATATATGCCGCGGCCATTATGTGACGCTGGAACCGGCTTCCGGGGAAGAACTGGAGCAGTTGCGGAAAAACTGCCGGGAACATCATGTTGAACAGCGTATTGCGGATGAACTCGAAGAGTATTACCGTCAGGCCGGCAGTCTGTTCAATTATTTCCGCTGCGATGATCCGCTGCTCTTTGACTGGTGGCAGGACGATGAACAGCGTTCCATCTGGCTTGGATGTCTGGATGATGACAGTTTCATCTATGATGACATCCGCCATAAGTATGCCGTCGGATTTGCCGGCAGCAGTGATCTGGGGGAATATGACAGTCTGGAGGAAATGCTTGAAGCATATCTGAAAGAAGGACAGGAAAACGGCTGGAACGAATGAAAAAAAGGATCCGGAGATCCTATTGCCATACATTTCCGAGAAAGACATTGTGAAGAGATTCTTCGGCAATGTCTTTTAATCTGTACAGAAGGGAAATGTCGGTGGGAGGTACGGTATAGCGGTAGCGGGGAAAATATCTGGTGATATGCAGAACGGTATCCGGATCCAGCCCGGCCAGCCATCGACTTTCCCGGCGCATGAAATCTTCGCTGTCATTCCTGCCCGGCACGATCAGCATCGTGATTTCGGTATGGGTGCGGGGAATGCAGAAGGCGATACTGTTTCTGACCGTTTCATAATCACCCGACAGTTCCTTATAAAACTGTTCATCACCTTTCAGATCGATATTCATGGCATCCACATACGGCAGCAGTGTTTCCAGTACGGGAAGGGAGACACAGCCGTTTGTGACAAGCACCGTGCAGAGACCGTTCTGTTTCAGAAGCTTTGCCGTATCGAGAACATATTCATGGCAGATCAGCGGTTCGTTGTAGGTGAAGGCAACCCCGAGATTGTCTTTCTGCTGAAGGGCAAGCTGGCAGAGCTGCTCCGGAGAGACTTCATAAACCGGCATATCATCATGCATGGATATTTCATGATTCTGGCAGAACGGACATGCCAGGTTGCAGCCGAAGCTGCCGGCGGAAAGAATCCGGGAACCGGGATGAAATGCATAAAGCGGTTTTTTCTCAATCGGATCCATGGCGAGAGATGTCAGTCTGCCGTAATTCACGGGTACATTTCTGCCGCTGATATTTTTTCTGGCCCGGCAGAAGCCTGTCTGTCCTTCCTGCAGGCGGCAGTGACGGAAACAGACATCACAGATAATGTCAGACATGCCGGACTACCTCAAAGCGCTCAACCGAAAGATCTTCCGCATCGCTGTCAAAGCCGCCCTTGGAACAGGCAATGTCGATCTGCTGACGAACGGTATCGACACCTTCAAGATCCGGCAGCAGCAGGCCTCTGCGTCCCCGTGACGAACAGATGATGCCGTATTTCTTAACGTCAAGCATGGAAAAGTCGGTTACGGGTTCCGGTTTTCCCAGGACATCCACGCTGATTTCCAGCCATTCCAGTTCATCGGCTTCAACCGGCTGAAAACGCGGGTCCCTGCTGCAGGCACTGACGGCATTGGCAATGATCTCTTCCGCCAGATTTTTCTTTGTCGGCCCGGTAGTGCCGATACAGCCGCGGAGCTGACCGTGTTCATGTATGGACACAAAGCATCCGGCTCTTTCCTTCAGGAGTTCTTCGGGAAGATTGTCCGGAACCTTCAGGATCCGTCCGCTTTGGATCCAGGAGACAACGGAAGCTCTGGCAAGCTGCACATGACTGTCACTTTCTGAAGCTTTCCGAAGCAGGAGAGCTTTCTGTTCCGCTTCATAGCGGGCAAGGAAGTGCCGGCTTTCATCTTCCGGACCGATGTCATAGGTTACGATGCCGTAGCCGACGCCGAAGGTGGCTTCATGGGAAAGCGGGTGCGGTGTGACGGAAAGACCGTCGAGGATCCCGGCCATGATGACAAAGGATCTGTGACCGCATTCCATTGCGGCATCAAGAAATGCCGGCGGGTAGTCAAACAGTTCGCCGAAACTGCCGCTGCCCATCGTCTTCATGATCTTTTCATCGTACTGCGGTCCTTCCGGACGATAGCCGTACGGTCCGTCTTCCTTCTGACAGTGGGCCAGATCACCGCTGCCGATCACGGCGATTCGCCGGTTCAGTCTTTCTGCGGTCTCGGCAATGTACATTCCCAGCCGGTAATGCATGGGAAGGGAAAGACCGCTGAGTCCGATGCGGACGATCCGGTAATCCCGGAAAACCTGATCAAGGAAATACAGCGGAACCATTGTGCCGTGGTCCAGCTGCGGATCCCGGTCATAGGCTGTCCCGCCGGGGAATCCGTTTTCTTCAAGCATGTCTTCCAGCGTGCGGGTGAATTCTTCATCATATGCCTTCTCAAAGGCAACTGCACCGGCCCCGAATCTTCCCATATCTCCGTATGCTTCACTGCCGGCTGAGATATTGAAATAATCCCGGTACATCAGCGCATGCGGAGACAGGATGATCACTGTCTCAGGAGCGGCATCGGCAATTTCCTGCATGGCTTTCCGGTATGCCTGCAGGGTATCTGAAATCTTTTCTTCGTCACCGCGTCCGACTTCATGAACGGCAAGCGGCGGATGCGGCACCATGACTGCCTTGACGATCATATTGAAACCTCCAATGATATTTTGAATCCGATGATATCTCTCTGTCTGCATTATAGCGCATCCGCAGGGCAGTTACGGTGCGCAGGAATACAGAATCCTGTAAAATGAAGTAAAAGAAATAAAGAGGTTTATATGGAAATCAATGAAGCAGTTCTCTCAGCCATTCTGGATGCCTATCCCTATGAGATTGTTTTTGTCGACCGGACACATACGGTCCGCTACATGAACAGGACCGCAAAAAAACGATATGAGGGCAGAGTGTTTATCGGAAACAGTCTGTTCAACTGCCACAATGAAAGTACAAAACCGAAAATCGAAGCCTTTCTGATGCGGGCGGATGCCGGGGAAGACGAAATGTTTGAAGTATACAACCGCAAGACCGGTGAACGTGAATTCTTTACGCCGGTCAGAAATTTAGAGGGGACAGTCATCGGCTATTTTGAGCGTCATGAAGTTCCCTGGGAACCTGAAAATCCGGATGTTCCGATCGGTGATTACTGGCTGCGCCGCCTCAAGGCAGAATAAAGCAGGCGGATATTTGCGTATCATCATGTAAGAAAAAGAGTTAAAATCAAAATATGAAAATCACGATTTCTCTGATCATAACAGCAGTACTGCCGGTGATTGTCAGTGTGCTTCTGCACCTGCTTTTTCGGTATGAACGGATGAAGGTGATTTCCTATCGGAACAGACAGATCATCGTCGGCATTATCTTCGGCATGGTTGCCGTCTGCGGAACGGAATTCGGCATCCCGATCACAGGTGCGACGATCAATGCCAGAGATGCGGCACCGCTGTGTGCCGGTCTTCTTTTCGGACCCATGGCAGGAATCATTGCCGGTCTGATCGGCGGCATTGAGCGATGGTTTGCGGTTGCCTGGGGAGCCGGCTATTACACCCGTGTTGCCTGCACCATTTCAACCATCGTTGTCGGCATTGCCGCAGGTGTGCTGAAAAAATACATTTTTGAATACAAGAATCCGAATACGATTCAGGCCTTCGGCGCCGGTGTGGTCATGGAAGTTGTGCATATGCTGATGATCTTCCTGACCAACATGTCGGATGTCAGGCGGGCCTTTGAATATGTCACTGCCTGTACGGTTCCGATGGTTCTGCTGAATGCCCTGGCGGTTGCGGCGTCTGTTCTTGTGATCGATCTGCTGGACAAATCCAGTTTATTCGAAAAAAAGGACGATATCCCCAGCATATCCATACAGTTTCAGAAGCGTCTGCTGGCAGTTCTGCTCGGTGCTTTTGCGGCAACGACACTGTTCAGTT
This sequence comes from uncultured Erysipelotrichaceae bacterium, assembly GCA_946537835.1. Lineage (GTDB taxonomy): Bacteria > Bacillota_I > Bacilli_A > Erysipelotrichales > Erysipelotrichaceae > Bulleidia. The sequence goes on along the minus strand of CAMNGB010000041.1, from coordinate 10,614 downwards.
ATATGCTGCAGATACAGATCACGCGTGAAAACACGAAATCGCTTCTGCGTCTGGGACTGGAGGATGCCGTGCGTGATGTGCAGGATCAGTGTGATGAAACACTGCTTCATGTCAACCGCCTGATAGCGAATGTAATTGCCGGCAATCCGGATATCGATCTGAAGGAACTGAAAGACAGATATAATGTGTGCGAAATCAATATCGTCAATAAGGATGCAGTCATCGTCGCATCCAGCGAGGATGAGTATATCGGTTTTGACATGCTGAAGGGCGGCGAGCAGTCAGCTGAATTCATCCGCCTTCTGTATGATTTCGGACCGGAAGAAATCGTTCAGGCATACATGCCGACCGCCAGAGACAAGAATATATACAGAAAATACAGCGCCGTTGCCTCGCCGGACGGATTTATTCAGGTTGCCTATAACGGCGAACAGATGAGCAATGAGATATCTTCGCTCCTCAACAATGTTGTAGCCAACCGCCATATCGGTGAGAGCGGCAGCCTGATGGTGCTGAACAGGGGACATGAAGTTGTTTCTTCCTCCACCGGCAGTCAGCTGCAGTACAGCACTTCCAATGACATTCAGCTTGAAGACGGATCCAAGCAGTACACCGTCTATGAAAAAGTCATCCGCGGCAAGGATTACTTCTATATGTTCACGACGGCGGAAAACTATTCGATCGTCGGCCTGCTTCCCAAAAGCGAGGCTATTTATTCCGTGACTCTTTCCACCTATCTGAGCATCTTTACAATGATGATCATTTTCGGCACTCTGTTCCTCTTTATCTATATGATCATCAGAAAACAGATCGTCGAGAATATCGACCGCGTCAATGAATCCCTGAAACTGATTACTGACGGCAACCTGGATACGGTTGTCGATGTGACATCCAGCAAGGAATTCACATCTCTTTCCAGCGGTGTCAATACAACCGTCGATGCCCTGAAGAAATATATTGCCGAAGCCAGTGCCCGCATTGACTCCGAACTTCAGTATGCCAGGGAGATTCAGCTTTCGGCACTGCCTTCCCGTTTTCCGGCTTTCCCGGACAGGTCTGAATTTGATATCTATGCCCTGATGCAGCCGGCACGTGAAGTCGGCGGTGATTTCTACGATTTCTATTTTGTCGGCAGAAATACGCTTGTATTCCTGGTGGCAGATGTAGCCGGCAAGGGAATTCCGGCTTCACTGTTCATGATGAGGGCAAAATCGACGATCAAGACCTATGCCGAAGGCCGCATTGCCGTAGCGGATATTCTGACGAACACCAATTTCACCCTCTGCGAAGGGAATGACGCAGGCATATTCGTTACAGCCTGGATGGGCTTCCTGAATCTTGAGACCGGTGAACTGAAATATGCGAATGCCGGCCACAACAAGCCGCTGATCCGCCGGAAGGGAGAAAACTATGAATTCCTTGAAGGCAGGACCGGGTTTGTTCTGGGCGGACTGGATGGTGTCGTCTATAAGGAACAGTCGGTCATGCTGGAACCGGGAGATGAGATCTTCCTGTATACCGACGGTGTCACCGAAGCGATGAACAGCAGACGCGAACTGTTCGGCGACAAGCGTCTGGAAGACAGTATCAATTCACATCTCGGCGATGATGCCAAAACACTGTGTCTCGGCATTAAGGAAGACGTTGAAAAATTCTATCACGGTGCCTCACAGTTTGATGACATTACCGAGCTCTCGGTACAGTTCAAAAAATATGCAACGCCAAAAAAACAGACGAATCAGGCATAATTGCCTGACCCGTCTTTTTTTTTGCCTACCAGCGGTTTCTGACTTTCTCGGCAAAGCCGAAGAAGTCTTCAAAGGTGAGAACCGTGCCGTCATCCAGCACAGCCCTGCCGGTGAATCTGCCGAAAACCTGGTTCTGATCGGATTCAATGATCAGAACATTTGTGTCGGAAGAACGGTTGAGGACCGGTGTGAAGACTGCCTCAAAGCGGCCGTTATCGGAAGTAAAGCGCCATGGTGACATGAAATCATCCCTGCCGTCCTTCTGCGGTATTTCGAAGGTGACCTGATCCAGTTTGTGGACCCTGCCGTCATAGATAATGACATTTTCGCTGGCTGCTTCCGTATCACCGAAGCCATAGCCTAAATTGAATCCGAAGCGGTGATGGTCCAGGGTGCCGGATGCGCTTGACCAGTACCAGGTATTGCTGTAGGTCCAGACACCTCTTCCCCAGTCCAGAACCGCAAATGCATCATCGGCGAATCTGTATTCTTCATCGCCGAAGCGGACATATCCGTCTGCTTTCATGCAGTTGATTTTCTGGTTGTAGTAGAAAGCTTTCGGATCTTCCCTGTACGGGGTGGCAATGACCATGGATTCTGCCGGTTCATCAGACAGTATGATGTCACAGATTAGCGGCTTTCCTTCACTGAAACCGGAATAGACACAGTATAATCTCCGTTTCCCGGTACGGTGGTCAAAGCCGATGCGGAGCGTTTTGTTCTGAAAGAATGTCAGGCCTTCAGCTGAGGAGGAAGGCAGATTCGTCCGGCCGTTCGGCATGACAGTCATGACGGAATTTGTCCTGTCCTGCGGGTTTTCGAAATCCAGCCAGGAAACGCTGTACATGCCCATGTAGCTGTTGTCGGCGATTGTCAGTGCCAGACCGCGTCTGCCGTCTGTCACAAGATAGTAGTCCCATTCCTTGATGCGCAGGGGATTGGCCTTGATATCACTGCGCCTGTACTCTTTGATCAGCGAACGGGCCCATCCGGCTTCGTTCAAAGAACCGGAAGCGTTCAGGAGCCTGCCGCCTTCGATGATTTCCCTTTGCATGATCTGATACTCCTTTTTCTTCATTGTAGCACCGATATCATCATGTGAAGATTGCCGTGTTTGTTTTATACTGATGTTGAGAGTATTGAACCGGGAGAAATCATTATGTTTATCTGTGAAGAAAGAGCGCTGACTCTCAGACATCAGGGAGAGACACTGCGCATTGAAACATGGGGCAGAAACGCTCTGCGCATCCGGGCGACCATGTATCCCCGCTTCAGCGGCGAAAACTGGGCACTGAGCGAGAAGACGGAGAACTGCCGGGCAGAGATCAGGATTGCCGAAAATGAAAGCACGGCAGAAATACGCAGCGGACGCATCAGCGTCATCGTCAACCGTCAGGGGGTCATGAAATTCCTGAAGGATGACAAGGTGATATTTCAGGAATATTTCCGCAATTATGAAGGAACACTGGGGAAAGAAAGCCGCTGCCTGAAATATGTCAGCAGGGAATATACACCCTATACCGGCGGTGATTACCGCATTGTCCAGAAGTTTGATTCCGATCCGAATGAAAAGATCTTCGGCATGGGTCAGTACCAGCAGGCAAATACCGATCTGAAGGGATGCATTCTTGATCTTGAACAGAGAAACTCCCAGGTGACGGTTCCGTTCATGATTTCAAGCCGCGGCTACGGTCTGCTCTGGAATACGCCGGCGGTCGGCAGGGCATCGTTCGGCATGAACATCACCGAATTCCGGGCTGAAGCCGTGAAGGAACTGGATTACTGGGTCATTGCGGCTGATACGCCGAAAGAACTGATCGCAGGCTATACGGAAGTGACCGGCAGGGCACCTCTGTTCCCCGAAGACCTGATGGGACTCTGGCAGTGCAAGCTGCGCTACCGCACGCAGGAAGAAGTTCTCAGCGTTGCCCGTGAATGCGTCAGAAGAAATGTTCCCATCGATGTGATCGTCATCGATTTCTTCCACTGGCCGTATCAGGGAGACTGGCGTTTTGACAGCACCTACTGGCCGGATCCGAAGGCGATGACTGACGAACTGCATGCCATGGGCATCAAGGTCTGTGTATCGGTATGGCCATCAGTGGACAAGAAAAGCGAAAACTTTGCCGAAATGAACGAACGCGGACTGCTGATCAGGACCGAGAGGGGCGGTGCGCAGACCTATGACTATCAGGGTGACTGCGTGGAAATTGACTGCACCAATCCGGAAGCCAGGGAATATCTGTATGAAAAGGTAAAGAAGAACTATCTGGATTACGGAATTGATATGGTCTGGCTGGATAATGCCGAGCCGGATTTTGTTAAGTATGACTTTGATCATTACCGCTATTACATCGGTCCGGCACTGTCATGTTCGGCCATCTATCCGCAGTTCTACAGCCGTGCCATCTATGAGAATCAGCTGAAGGACGGAGCAGTTCTGCCGGTCAACCTTCTGCGTTCCGGCTGGGCAGGATCACAGAAATACGGCAATGTCATCTGGTCGGGAGACGTGCCGAGCACCTTTGAGTCGCTGCGCGATCAGCTGCAGTGCGGCATTAATATGGGCCTGGCAGGCATTCCCTGGTGGACAACCGATATCGGCGGCTTCATGACCGATGATGTGTCCGATCCGGAGTTTCAGCAGCTTCTGATCCGCTGGTTTGAGTTTGCCGTTTATACTGCCGTTCTCCGCCTGCACGGCGAAAGGGGACCGATCGATATTGAACCTCTGGATGAGAGGGACTGGGGCGGCGGCTACCTGCATACCGGCCATGCCAATGAAATGTGGAGCTACGGTGAGGAAAACTTCCGCATCATGCGGAAGCAGCTCGATATCCGCCTGCAGATGCATGACTATATCAGATTGCTTTTCGATGAGGCACATGAAAACGGTTCGCCGCTGCTCAGGGCGATGTTCTATGAATTCCCGGATGATCCGCACTGCTGGGATGTATATGATCAGTATATGTTCGGGTCAAGATATCTTGTTGCGCCGATCCTGAGTGCAGACACATATGAAAGACAGGTATATCTGCCGGCCGGCACATGGCGCGACACAAGGGACGGAACTGTTTACGAAGGAGGCAGAACGATTACGGCTGATGCACCGCTGGAATCGATTCCGGTATTTGAAAGAACTGAAGCAGACGCAAAACAGTGACTGCTCAGATATCATCAGAAAAGAAAAGGAGTGTGAATGATGGATTTTAAACCGCAGAAAAAACTTGGGTTCGGTCTGATGAGACTGCCCAGAAACGACAGAAACAATGCGGCAGATGTTGATGTCGAACAGGTCAGGAAGATGGTAGACGCCTTCATGGCCAAAGGATTTACATATTTCGATACAGCCTGGATGTATAACGGCTTTGCCAGTGAAAACGTCGCAAAGGAAGCGCTTGTGGACCGTTATCCGCGCGAAAGCTTTACGCTTGCGACAAAGCTTCATGCCGGTTTCTTCAACAGTCTGGAAGACCGGGACAAGGTGTTCAATGAACAGCTGCGCAAGACCGGAGCAGGGTATTTCGACTATTACCTGCTGCACGGCATCGAAGAAAGCATGATCGGCAAATATGAGGAATTCAAATGTTTTGACTGGCTGCTGGAAAAGAAGGAACAGGGACTTGTCAGACATGCCGGCTTCTCATTCCACGATACACCGCAGCTGCTGGACGAAATTCTCACCCGTCATCCGGAAATGGAATTTGTTCAGCTGCAGCTGAATTATCTGGACTGGGAAAGCCAGTGGATCCGTTCCCGTGAATGCTATGAAGTAGCAGTGAAGCACGGCAAGCCGGTCGTTGTCATGGAGCCGGTCAAGGGCGGCACTCTGGCATCTGTTCCGGAAGAGGCGGAAAAGCTGATGAAGGCACATGATCCGGCAGCTTCAGTCCCCAGCTGGGCGATCCGCTTTGCGGCAAGCCTGGACAATGTCATGGTCGTTCTCTCCGGAATGAGTACACTGGAACAGCTGGAAGACAATACCGGATTCATGGAGAACTTTGTTCCGCTCAGTGAAGAAGAAAAACAGATCTGTTTCAGGGCGGCTGAGATCATTAACAGTCAGATCGCAATTCCCTGCACCGGCTGTTCCTACTGTACGGAAGGATGTCCGATGCATATTGCCATTCCCCAGTATTTCTCCATTTATAACGAAGACATGCGTGAAAAGCTGGATGAGAAGGGCTGGACGATCAACTTTACCAACTACGATATTCTGACTTCAAAATTCGGCAAGGCCAGTGACTGCATCCAGTGCGGACAGTGCGAAGGTGTCTGCCCCCAGCATCTGACCATTATTGATTTCCTGAAGGATGTGGCAGCACACTACGAGGACTGATCATGATCAACACAACAATCGAGTACTTCAATGAGAAGGCGGAAAAGTGTTTCAATGATGCTTTTACGATCACTGAGCACACCAATCAGGATCATTTCCTGGGTTACCTGAAACCCGGTGCAAGGATTCTTGATTTCGGCTGCGGATCAGGCCGTGACACAGCATATTTCAGGGAAAAAGGACTGACCGTGGATGCGGCTGACGGATCTTCGGAAATGTGCCGGCTGGCATCGGAATATCTGCAGACACCCGTTGCCTGCATGGAATTCAACGAACTCGATGCCGAAGATCTGTATGACGGCATCTGGGCTTCTGCCAGCATCATGCATCTGGAATACGAAAAGCTGAAGGAAGTTTTTCCGAAGATGATCAGGGCCCTGAAAAAGAACGGCATTCTCTATGTGAATTTCAAATACGGAGATAAGGACGGCTTTCTTGGCAAGCGCTATTACACCTATATGACGGAAGAACGTTTTCAGGATCTGCTGAAGGATTTCCCGCAGCTGACTGCTGTTGAAACCGGCACCTTCGGAAACGAACATCCGGACCAGCCTGATTTCCGCTGGCTGTACGCATACCTGCGCAAAACGGAATAAGGTCAGGGGCATCCCGGATGCCCCTGATTCATTTTTCTTCGCTGAATCAGACCGGTAAGGTATACTGAAGAAAAGAACGGAGCGTATTTATGTGGAATGATCTTAGAACAGATGCCTGCGAAGGCATGATCGCGGAGACAATCCGGATTCCTCACGGAAATGATTCGATCCGTGCCTATTATTCACGTCCTCTGTATGCAGAGAACTGCGGTTCCGTTGTCCTGATTCCGCATATGCCGGGATGGGATGAATGGTGCCGTGAAACTGCCAGAAGATTCACGCAGCACGGCTATGCCGTTCTCTGTCCGGATATTTACCGGAAGTTCGGAAACGGCACGCCGACGGAAGTGTCGGCCATGGCCAGAGAGCAGGGCGGTGCTGTCGATGCAGAAGTCATGGAAGATGTCAGAGGCTGTCTGGATTTCCTGAAAGTGCAGGAAAATACCAACGGCCGCACCGGAGTCATCGGCATGTGCTCCGGAGGCAGGCATGCCTTCCTTGCCGCATGTACGGTCGAAGGTTTTGACTGTGCAGTAGACTGCTGGGGCGGTCAGGTTTCGATGAAGCCGGAACAGCTGAGTGAAGCCAGACCGAAAGCACCGATCGATTATACCGAACAGCTGCAGATTCCTCTGCTCGGCATCTTCGGCAACGACGACAAGTTCCCGACTCCTGAAGAAGTCGATGAACTGGAAGAAAGGCTGAAAAAAGCAGGGAAGGATTATACCTTCTTCCGCTATGACGGAGCCGGCCACGGCATCTGGTATTATGACAAGCCGATGTACCGGCAGGAAGCCGCAATGGATTCCTTCAACAAGGTCCTGGATTTCTTTGACAGGCATCTGAAAACAGAAGAGTGAAAGAAGCCGCGGATGCGGCTCTTTCTTAAGGAGGCATCATGCATTTTACAACCATGGCAAAACCGACAGGCTCGCTCTGCAATATGAACTGTTCCTACTGTTATTACCTGCATGCGGACAGCTCGCAGGACAGCGGAACCCTATGCATGAGCGACGATGTGCTGGAAGCATATATACGCTCCTGCTGTGAAGCATGCGAAGGAGATGAGATTTCCTTTACATGGCACGGCGGCGAACCGACGCTTGCCGGCATTCCTTTTTTTGAAAAGGCGGTTGCCCTGCAGAAAAAATATCTTCCTTCCGGCAGACACACAGTCAATGCCATCCAGACCAACGGCCTGCTCATCGATGATGCCTGGTGCCGTTTTTTCCGGGACAATCATTTTGAAATCGGTCTGAGCATCGACGGAACCAGAATGATTCATGACATGTACCGCAGCGATGCCGGCGGAGCGGATACCTACGGGAAAGTGAGAAATGCCCTGTACTGTCTGGAAAAGCACGGGATCCGTCCCGATCTGCTGTGCACAGTCACGGCAGAAACCGCTGCTTCAGCCAGGGCTGTCTATGACACATTGAAAAACTATCATACCGGCTGGATCCAGTTCATTCCCATTGTCAGAAGAGGCGAAGACGGATCGGTGACGGAAGATTCCGTTACCCCGCAGGCTTACGGACGCTTCCTGAAAACGATATTCCGGGAATGGATCGGACATGATCTCGGGAAAGTAAACGTACAGCTGTTTGCCGAGACGGCACTGATGCTGGCAGGGAAGCCGGCAACCGTATGCTGGCTTGCGGAAACCTGCGGCAATATCCTGATCGTTGAAAAAGACGGCAGTGTGTTCGCCTGCGATCATTTTGTTGATCGTGACCACCGCCTTGGCAATCTCTGCACAACACCGCTCAGAAAACTGGCAGAATCACCGTTCCAAAAACAGTTCGGGGAAAACAAAAAGAATCTGTGCCGCTCCTGCCGTGAATGTCCCTGGCTTCCGCTCTGTTACGGCTGCTGTCCCAAGGACCGTTTCTCTGTCAATGAAGACGGAGAGAAGCAGTATTATCTCTGCGAAGGCATGAAGATGTATTTCGAAGAAGCAGTTCCGGCATTGAAGGCAGCCATGGAAATGAGCACACAGGGAAAATCGCAGAAAGAAATCATGCGGCATTTCCTGCGGAAATGAAAAAACTTCCCGCGGGAAGTTCATTCATTGATTTTCAGATGCTGGCGGATCTGTTCTTCCAGCTCTGTTTTCTTTTCCTGCAGAATGCTGACCAGTTCCTGCCGCTTCGTGACCCCGAAGGCAGCCAGATTGTCCAGCATGCCTTCAAACGCGGGCAGGTCCTGGCTGTGCACATCGTTGAACAGGATCGCGGCATCGGCTGCCATGGTATACAGCTGATCATCGCCCAGTTCCTTATGGGGCTTGAGGCGGCCGCTTTTTTTCTTTTCGAGGATCACCGCATATTCCTTTTCGGCCATGGCAACGGCATCCTGCCAGGAGATATAGATTTCATTCATGGCATGTTCGCCGGCCGTATGCAGTTCCGGAAGATGACTGCATGCCCAGGTGAGGAAGGAGGCCAGGGATGCGGCATTCTCTTCGATCAGGAAGCCGTTCCTGCCGTCACTGACACCTTCCGCCGCACAGGATTCGGAAATCAGGACACTGGCAAGTCCGCAGGCGGCTGCTTCCCTGACAACCAGACCGTTGGTGTCAAAGGTGGAAGGGAAGACAAACAGATCAGCTCTTGTATTCCAGGCCCGCAGGTTTTCGCGGTCGGCAACGGCACCGGTAAAGATTACTTTCCCGAAACCTGTGCCGGGATGGGACTGCATACCTTCCTCGGTATTTTCATCATAGCTGATCTGATATTTTTCCAGGGTTTCCTTCAGGCTGTTCAGATCGGCGCCGCGGCCGATCATGACCATGCGGAAGTCATGATCCTTTTTCAGTTCCTTCAGGGCATCCAGGATCATCGGCAGACCCTTGTAGTTCATGATCCTGCCGACAAACAGGAATACGGGCACGCCGGCCGGCAGGTCATAGCCTTCCGTTACTCTGCGGACGATGTCATCGCTGACTCTGCCCCTGTCAAAGTCGACACCGTTCGGCATGACTTTCCATTCACCTTCATATCCCAGCGAACGGAGATTCTCGCCGGCACCGTGACTGACCGCCCAGATCTCATCACAGGAAGAAATATTGTGCACCAGAGCCCGGATGCTTTCATCCTGCAGGACGGGAACAGGGATGGAGCGGCGGATATCAATGTCAAACTTGGTATGGTAGGTCAGAATGAGAGGCGCACCGGTGGCGTCCCGCAGGCTCCTGCCGACAAACAGCGAAGCGATCGGACAGTGGGTATGGATGATATCCGGCTGCCATTGTGCCATCCGGGCGATTTCCTTTACCGGCAGCATGTATCCGGCCCGGTAGCCGCCGGTCAGGGAAGAAGTATCAAGACTCGGCCAGGCAACGACAGGATAGGGATATCTGCTGTATTCGGCATCGGGATAATAGGGGGTGCCGACCATGACCTCAGTGTCCTGTTTTTTATTCAGAATTTCCGCATAATTCACAACCGCATTGGTAACGCCGTCGATGACCGGCGGAAAAGAATCATTCAATAGACATATCTGCATAATTGTTTCCTTTCCATACCATTTTATATGTAAAATCAAAGGCTGCAATTTGTTTTAGGAGTATAATAGACACGTTGCAGATATTGTATCAGGAGGTTAACAAATGAGCGAAACACAGGTGAAAACACCATGGATCAGCCATCTGGGGGATGTTCCTGCCCATCTGGAATACTTTGACGGTTCCATGTATGAAGCAGTGGAGAAAATTGCCGAACAGTATCCGAATCAGATTGCCTTTGACTTCATGGGACGCTCTACGACATATAAACGAATGATCACGGAGATCAACCGATGTGCCAGGTCGCTGCGTACGATCGGTGTCAGACAGGGTGACAGGGTCACGATTGCGATGCCGAACTGTCCGCAGGCAATTTTCATGTTCTATGCCGTCAATCTGATCGGCGCCGTTGCCAACATGATCCAC
>CAMNGB010000040.1 GCA_946537835.1 uncultured Erysipelotrichaceae bacterium | reverse complement strand
GTCTGATCTTTTCTTCGGAGATCAGTCTTCTGACTTCGGCAGCCTCAACTTCGACACCGTATTCATGAGCCTGCTTGACAGCCTTGGTTCTGGCTGCTTCGTCTTCCCATGTCAGTTCGCCGACACCGGCTTCCATTTCCGAAATGATCTCATCGATCTTGTTGTAGCGTTCCAGCTTGCCCTTGATGGATACTGCTTCACGGATGCGGTCGGCACCGTTTTCATCGACATACTGTCTGACGATCGGATTGATCTCATACAGTGTGATGGCCATCTTGGACTTGGCGCATTCGGCAATGACTTCTTCCTGAATGGCGCACAGTTCCTGAATAGCTTCATGGCCGATCTGCAGGGCTGTCAGCATATCCTCTTCGGATACTTCCTTCGCACCTGCTTCAACCATGTTGATGGCAGCCTTGGTACCGGCAACCGTCAGATTCAGGTCAGCTCTTTCCGACTGTTCAACAGTCGGGTTGATGACATATTCACCGTCCACACGGGCAACAATAACACCGGAAACCGGGCCGTTGAACGGGATGTCGGATACACATAATGCCAGCGAAGAGCCGAAGATCGACATCATTTCACTGGAGCAGTCCGGGTCAACGGAGAAAACCGTGTTGACAACCTGGACTTCGTTGCGGAAACCTTCCGCAAACAGCGGACGGATCGGGCGGTCGATCAGACGTGCCGTCAGTGTGGCATGTTCGCTCGGTCTGCCTTCTCTTCTTAAAAATCCTCCCGGAATCTTTCCTGCCGCATACATCTTTTCCTGATACAGAACAGTCAGCGGGAAGAAATCAGTGTCTTTCGCTTCATTGCTTGCTGTAGCGACGGACAGCACTGCTGTGTCGTCGTAGCGGATCAGAACCGATCCGCCGGCCTGCTTGGCCATTTCGCCGTTTTCCACCGTAATCGTGCGGCCGTGGAAATTCCAGCTTCTCTTAAACTTTTCCATCTTAACGTCTTAACCTCTAGTCTTTTTCATCTACTCTTATTCACATTAACTGCTATATTCTAACACAACGCCTGCGGAAAGAAAACAAAAGAATATCGCAGTCTGAACAGCGGATTCTTCCGTTTCACAACAGACGTTCCGGCAGGTGCTGTAGTATGATGAAGGAAGAATGAAAACGACAGACAGAAGACGGCACAGAAAGAAAAAAAGAAGACTCCGCAGATGGGTGAAAACCGCAATCGCTACAGCACTTGCATGTATCCTTCTGTTCGGCGGGTATATCATCTTCCGCATTGTCACTGCTCCGGAAGGAATCCGTTATCAGACGGTGCTCCGGGTTCCTTCCGATCCCGATCAGCCGCCTGTCAGCTATGACCGGAGAAACCGCCGGTTCATACAGTCAGATGAAGTTCTGAAGAACTGCCTGCTGGCAGTCAGTGAAAACGGCATTGATTTCTATCTGATCCGGCTGGACGATGAAGGAAAGATGATGCGCGGATGGTATGAGAACAGCGGAAAGAAGTACTATTATCTGCCGGAAAACGGCAGACAGTGCAGCGGCCCCTGCCCTGTCAATGATCATGAACTGATGTTTGAAAAGACCGGTGAACTGGCAGATCAGGTCTTTCTCCGTTCCGGACGTGATTATTACTGGTATGAAAACGGCCTGCGCCGGGGAAATGACGGCGATCAGATCCTGTTTGTTGAAAATCAGAAAGGCTTCTTCTTTCTGCAGAAAGAACGCGGCGGCGCCCGGGCTGACGGCAGTGAGATCGTTCTTGCCGACGGCCGCATTGCCCGCTTTGATGAAAACGGCTTTCTGAAACAGGAAGACGATCCCGATACCCTGCAGTTTGCCCTGCCGGAAGCTTCCCTGACGGCATCGGAAACGAAACTGATTCCGGCGGAAGAATATGTCATCAGCGAACGCGAGGAACCGATCCGCTATATCAGTCACCGCGGCTGGCATATGTCAGCACCGGAAAACAGTCTTGCGGCCTATATGGATTCAAAGGCCCAGGGCTATCAGTATGTGGAATGCGATATCCAGATGACGGCCGATCAGATTCCCGTGCTTCTGCATAACCCCACCATCAACGAGGCAGCCAGAAACAGCGACGGATCAATGCTGTCATCCGCCGTGCATATCGGCAGTCTTACTCATGAAGAAGTCCGGCAGTATGACTTCGGGCTGGCAGCCGGAAGTCAGTATGAAGGCATGAAGATCACCGATCTGGATGTCTTTCTGGCATACTGCAGTGCTGCAGGCCTGCACCCCTATCTGGAACTGAAGATGGAGACCGTTGACAGTCAGGAGGATGTCGACATCATTGCTGAATGTGTCCGCCGTCAGCATATGGAAAACAAGGTGACATGGATCTCCTTCTCACCGGATGCACTCCGGTATGTACTCAATGATCTTCCCGATGCGAATGTCGGCTGGCTGCTGAGTACCGAAGATACGGCCGTGAACTATATGCCGCAGATCATTGAACTGAAGCAGAACGGATATGACGTCTTTGTGGATGCCGCCCACCCTCTCTGCAGTATGGTTTCCCCGCAGTGTCAGCAGTACGGCATACCGCTGGGACTCTGGATGGTCAACTGGCCGGATTATCTGGCGTCAATGGATCCGTATGTGTCGGCGATCACGACCGACAATCTGCTGCCGCCGTATGAATAAACAAAAAAAACGGAACCGCCGATATCACATCAATATCAGACGATTCCGGTTTTTTCTATTCGTGAAGCCGCCGCTCGCTTTTCAGATCATCGATCTTGCCGTGGATCCTTCCTAGTCCGTACATCAGAAGACAGGCGGCAATGAGATTGATAAATGCGAAAGGAATGCGGTTCAGGCTGTTTCCTATTCCGATCAGCAGGTTGCCGATGCCGATCCAGAACAACACCCTGGCAATTGTTTCCAGATGCGTGATCCGGGAATCAATATCGGAAAAGAGTTCGAATGCACCCAACTCGGTGCGGCGGCGGAAATATACCCACTGCGCCATTCTGCCGATATATTCCCCGCCGATATCCTCAATAAAGCGGATATAGTCGTTATCACGGTTCAGCATCTGCAGACGGACGGTATATTCACCCGGTTCACAGCGTTCAAAGGTATAGCGGCAGAATCCGACAGATGACAGCACCCAGCCGGCTTCCGCCATCTCATTCAGCCATTCTTCTTCCTTTTCAAAATCCCAGACAAAAAACCATCTGTATTCGGTTCTTGTTTCATTCATGATCATTATTTCCTTCCAGAACGGCTTCCCCGTTCTCAACCAGTTCCTTCAGACGTCTCAGTTCGCCGTAAAGAACTTCTTCGCCCTTATCACTCAGGCAGTAGATTTTTCTTCTTCCTTCCTGTTCACTCCCCTGCGGCATGATCCATCCTCTGGCACACAGGGCATTCAGTGCTCCGTACAGTGTGCCTGCGGCGAGATGCACACGGCCTTTTGACAGCCGTTCGGTCTCCTGCATGATGCCGTAGCCGTGCCGGGGCTGAACCAGAGCCAGGAGAATATAATACGTTGCTTCCGTCAATGCATTTTCCGGCATGGTTTACCTCCATTGTCGCCCGATATATCGTCTTCCGATATATCCGATTACAATATATCGCGTGCCGATATATTTGTCAATCCGCAAAAAAAAGAACCGTGCATGACGGTTCTCTTCCTTACGGTATTCAGAAAACAGGATTCAATTATGCTTCTGTCTTCCACAGACCGTGCAGGTTGCAGTATTCATATACAGCCTTGACCGGTTCTTCGGCATAGAAATCAGCTGCCGGCTTGTCACCCGGCTTCAGATAGGCAATGCGGAAGCCTGTTTCGCATTCCAGGGCGATGAACTGGATATAGTGGGCTTCCAGCATCGGATGTTCAACGCTTCCTACCGAAACAGTGATCTTGTTTCCTTCACGGGTAACAACCGGAACATGCTTTTCGGTCGCACCGTCAGTTGTATTGGCAGTGAGTTCTTCCATGGCTTCACCGCAGCACTTCGTCGGGCAAACGGAATCCTGCAGAATAACGGCGATCTTGCCGCATTCCTTGCAGCGTACAAATTTTACACTCATGATTATAGATCCTCCTAAATCATATTATGATGGAATCACTGCTGTTTTTCAATTGATGTTTTGAACAGCCTCTCCTTCTCGCTGCGGCTCATATGCTTGATCTGCCATTCCCTTCTCATCGCATCTTTTTTATCGGCAAATGATTCCAGATATACGATTCTTACCGGCCGGTTCATGCGGGTATATCTGGCGCCGCGGCCGCTGCAGTGTTCCTGAAAACGATGCACCGGATCCGTTGTCCAGCCGGTATAGTACGCTCCGTTTTCACAGAGCAGAATATAGGTATAGTTCATCATTCCACGCTCTTGAGACTTTCCACCATCTGGATGCGGTGCAGGCGCGATGCCATGAAATGGTCGACAATGACGCCGAACAGCAGCGTCAGGGCTGCCGCATACACATAGCTCAGAGGCAGTACTTCCCTTCCGAACATGATGTAATCCATTTCGACTGTCCGCATGATGTAATGATGCAGCAGTGTTCCGATCGGCATCGACACAACGGCGCCGATCAGAGTCAGAACATTGTTTTCTTTATAGATGTAGGATTCCACTTCTTTCCGGCGGAAGCCGAGTACCTTCAGGGTTGCGATCTCGCGCTGGCGCTCGCTGATATTGACATTGATCAGATTGCCGAGGACAACGAAAGCCAGGCTCATCGAGGATATGATCAGCGTCCAGACAACAAAATCCAGACCTTTGACCATCTTGCGGAAGTTGTCAAGCAGAACGGTAAAGAAGGAAACCGAATCCACTTCCGGCATATTGGCAAGCTCGCTTTCTAGCCTTTTCTGTGTCTCCTCACTGCCGTTCACCCGCAGCAGCAGCGCTCTGGTATCACAGCCGCCCGGGAAGTATTTCTCATACAGCTTTTCCGTGCAGAAAACATAATGCTGAATATACATCTCCGTGATGCCGGCAACCGGGACGTCGGCATAGCTGCCGTCGGCCCCTTCCAGGGCAATCGTATCACCGATCTTCAGATCCAGGTTTTCAGCCAGTTTCTCATTGATGACAACGCCCTCATCATTCAGAACGACCGGCTGTTTCTTTTTCCGTGTCCGCAGATCATAGACATCGGCAATATCGTCCGCCTCATGATATATCTCAACCGTAACGGTTTCATCCATCTTCGTATTGCCGGCCGCCTTGGCACTGTAGACTGCCGCTTCCGTCAGTGCTTCCACATCTTCTCTCTGCAGAAGCTGCTTCATGAAGGCTGTTCTGTCTTCTTCATTGAGACTGTTCTCCAGTACGACCGTTCCGTGATAGCGGTAGATATCATAGAACTGGATATCAACCATGGAATTGATCGAGTCACGGATGCCGAAGCCGGTGACCAGAAGCGCTCCGCAGCCGGCAACACCGGCAATGGTCATGAAGAAGCGGCGCTTGTAGCGGAACAGATTGCGCATCGTTACCTTCCAGGTAAAGCTCAGCCGGTCCCACAGAACCGGGATCCTTTCGATCATGGTCTTGCGTCCCAGCTTGGGAGCCTTCGGACGCATCAGCTGGGCCGGCACTTCCTTCATGTCATGACGGCAGGAATACCATGTCGTCAGCAGCATTCCCGCCAGGAAGCTGACACACGCCAGAATGACCAGATTCCACGGCACCGCAAGCCGGATCTTCGGCAGGATATACATCATCCGCCAGGTATTGTAGATGACTGCCGGGAATATCAGCATACCCATGACGGTGCCGATCACTTCCCCGAGCAGGGTTGCGGCACCGGCATAGATCAGATACTTTCCGGCACACTGCAGTTCCGTATAGCCGAGCGCTCTCAGGGTCCCGATCTCACCGCGCTGTTCATCGACCAGACGGGTCATTGTCGTAAGACATACCAGTGCGGCAACAAGAATAAAGAATACCGGGAAGATATTGCCGATGGCCTTCATCTGATCGACCGTATTCTGATAGGTCACGCTGGCATAATGCTGGCTGCGGTCAAGAACCGTCCATTCCCCTGCCTTCAGATCATCGATCTCCTTTTTGGCATCATCGAGCTTTTTCTTTGCGTCCTGCAGTTCCTGCAGACCGCTTTCCCTGGCTTCTACCAGTTCTTTTCTGGCAGCCGCAAGATCACTCACTGCCGTATCGATCTCCGCCTGGGCGGAAAGCAGTTCATTTCTTGCGTCATACAGTTTGGAGCGGGCATCGGCAGTCTCCGTTTCGTACTGTTTTCTGCCGGCGGCAAGTTCGGCTTCGCCGGCCAGTAGTTTTTCTTCCGCCGCCTTCAGTTCTGCTTCACCGGCCGCAATGCCGTCGATGATCTGCTGCCTTGTCTTCTGCAGGTTTTCCTTCTGCTTCTTCAGGTCTTCCTGCGTCTGTTCCAGACTGCGGATCGTTTCCTGTATCTTTTCTTCCAGTTCCCTGACGGTATTGTTTTCATTCAGTCCAAGTTCTTCGATCAGTTCATTCATCTGCGGATCGGCATCCATCAGCACCGAAAGTTTCGTATCATCGCTGAGCAGCGGCTCATTCAGCATCTTTTCAATGCCGTCATGTGCCTCCTGCAGCTGCCGGCGCAGGCTGTCAAGCTGCACCGCCAGATCATTCAGGGTCGAGCTTTCATCACCGCCGAGCATTTCCGCAAGTTCCTTCAGCGCCCCGGAAACATCATCAGAGATCGTCTGCCGGATCTCACCGATCGAGGCTGTGCGGATCTCTTCCGGAATCAGATCGGCTGCCAGTTCACTGATTTCCATGACCGTGGAATCATCACTGCCGCCGAGCAGTGCTGCGATCCTCGACAGCATTTCACCGGTTTCTTCAGGCAGTTCTTCTCTGATCTCGGCAATGGTCATATTCCGGTATTCTTCCGGCACCGACTCCTGCACCCTGGTAATCACATCATTCAGCGATGCCGTATCATCCAGTTCCAGAAGCGATGCGATCTCATCGATCGTTTCGCTGATGCCTTCCTGTGCCAGCTCTTCCAGTTCGGAAATGCTGAGATCGCGCAGGCTTTCCGGCATGCGGTCCAGCAGTTCCGCCGCCGTATCCAGTCCGGAAGAAAGTCTTTCCGTCTCCTCCAGCAGCCGGCCGACCGTTTCATCTTCGCCGATGTCCAGCATATCGGTCAGTTCCTTCAGCTGCGGCGCATACTCCAGAAGCTTTGAAACCGGATCGTCTTCCTGCAGGACGATCTCGGTTTTCATTTCCGCTATGGCATCGGCTGCCTTCTTCAGATCCTCCCGGTTCTTTTCGATCTCCTTCAGGCCGTCTTCGATCTGTTTCAGACCGTCATCGATCTGAATCACATTCTGTTCCAGCTGTGCCTTCGTCTTCGCAAAATCAGTCTTCCCCTTTTCCAGTTCAGCCCTTCCCGAAGCAGCCTGCCGGGCAGCATCCTCCAGTCTGGCAAGAGCCGAGGCACTTTCGGATTCCAGCTGACTGACACCGTCGTAATACTGTTTCCAGCCGTCTGCCAGCTCACTCTGCCCGTCGGCGATCTGCGCTTCACCGTCACTGATCTGGCTTTCGGCATCGGCAATCTGCTCGTTAAACTCCTTCAGGCCGTCTTCATATTCCTTCAGGCCGTCATTGTATTCCTTCAGGGCATCACTGCGGATGCGGCTGATGCGGGCATCCTTCTGTGACAGGGCCAGCGTTTCCACGGCATGCTTTCCGGCTTCGGAAAAGTCTTCATATTCTTTCGAAAAGGAATAGATCTGCTTCGCATCCTTCAGCAGCACATTGGCTTCCAGATAATACTCCTGATCAAAGGCATTCTTCGGCACATACAGGTAGGTCTGGATATACTGGTTGTTCAGGGTGCTGTTCTCCTTGGTCATATTCAGATACAGCGGTGTATCAATGGTGCCGACAATTGTCACCTCATCGATCTGCAGGGATTCGTTTTCCGTTCCTTCCGGCCAGGAAAAGACAGCCTTCCCGCCGATCTCAAAACCGGACTTGAGCGTCGTTCCGGCTTCGGCCAGAGCCTCATGTTCATTGCGGGGAAGCCTGCCTTCGCGCAGCACAAAATGATTGATGCGGCTTGCTTCATCAAAGGAATGGATTCTTGTGACCAGGGTCGTATTTCCCGATGTGGCCAGCACATCGGCAAACCAGGCACCTTCACACACTTCCACCTCCGGCAGCCGGGCAATGGCATCGATATCAGCCTGATCAAAGCCGTAGTTGGAATAGACGGTAATATCCTTCAGGTCTGTTTCATCATTATAGGCATCGACACTCTGTCCCATGATCGGAGACGTGGCGGAAACACCGACAAAAAAGGCAACACCGATTGCGACGATTGCCGTCAGCGCAAAGAAGCGGCTTTTTGTTGCCAGAATGAGTCTGCGGATGTTGGCTGCCAGTGTCCTGTTCATGGTTCACCATTCGATCGTATCGATATCCTGCGGATCGGGATTGAAAGTATCGGAAACCACTTTCCCCGACTTCATGCGGATGACCCGGTCGCCCATCGGACAGATCGCCAGGTTATGGGTAATGATGATCACGGTCATGCCGCTGCGGCGGCTGGTTTCCTGCAGAAGCTTGAGAATCTGCTTGCCGGTCACATAGTCCAGTGCTCCGGTCGGCTCATCACACAGCAGAAGCTTCGGATTCTTGGCCAGTGCCCTGGCTATGGCTACACGCTGCTGTTCACCGCCGGAAAGCTGGGCCGGGAAATTGTTCAGGCGTTCCCCCAGTCCCACCTGTTTCAGCGTTTCAACGGAATCCAGGGGATCAATGCAGATCTCGGCTGCCAGATCGACATTCTCGCGGGCTGTCAGATTCTGGACAAGATTATAAAACTGGAATACGAAGCCGATGTCATTGCGGCGGTATTCCGTCAGTTCCTTTTCATTCATGCTGTCGATGCGCACACCGTCGACGGTGATCTTGCCGCCGCTGGGAGAATCCATGCCGCCGAGGATATTCAGAACCGTGCTCTTGCCGGCGCCGCTGGCACCTGCCACGATGACGATCTGTCCCTTTTCAACGGTAAAATCCACGCCTGACAAGGCATGGATGTCAACCTCTCCCTGACGGTAGATCTTCGTCACATTTTCGAAACTGATAAAAGGCATATTCTTATTATACTTGTACGTCATCAGAAAAAAAGACAAAAGAAAAACCGGAAGTACAGCACTTCCGGCTTGCAGAACGAAATTACTTTCTCAGACCCAGTCTCTTGACGAGTTCACGATAACGGTTTACATCAGTTCTCTTGAGGTATTCCATCATCTTTCTTCTGCGTCCGACCATCTTCAGAAGACCGCGGTTGGAAGAATAGTCCTTCTTGTTGGCCTTCATGTGTTCAGTCAGCTGGTTGATCTGCGCTGTCAGCAGGGCAACCTGGACTTCGACGGAACCCGTGTCGCCTTCGCTGCGGCCGAATTCCTTTGTGATTTCTGCAACTCTTTCTTTTGTTAACATTTTTTTCCTCTTTCTTTCTGTTTATGTTCCGGACCGAGAGCAGCGCTGAGGATACGACTGTCCCAGTTCGAAAGCCTAGTTATCATACCACTGTTTCAGTCAATGCACAATGGGAGAATGCGGGATTATGCATCAATCGTGGAGATGCGCAGCGTGATCTCTTCCAGGACGTCCAGCAGTGCCCTGACGGTATCAAGAGACGTGAACATCGTGGTGTTGTTTTCAACCGCACACATGCGGATCAAAGCACCGTCATTGTTTGCTTCATCAGAGCGGATGTTTCTGGTATTGATCAGATAGGCAATATGTCCCTGACGGATCGCATCCGGGATATCATCGGGATCCTCACTGATCTTATGACGGATATGGGTGCGGATGCCGTTGCTCTTGAGGAAGTTTGCCGTACCTTCGGTTGCCTCGATATTGAAGCCGAGGTTGTAGAAACGGCGGATCAGTTCCAGAGCTTCTTCCTTGTCATCATCGGCGATCGTCGCAAAGACGGTGCCGTAGTTTCTCAGGTTCATACCGGAAGCCTGCAGGGCCTTGTAGAGGGCACGGTTCAGGCGGTCATCATAGCCGATCGCTTCACCGGTGGATTTCATTTCCGGCGACAGATAGGCATCCAGTCCCTTGATCTTGTTGAAGGAGAAGACCGGGACCTTGACATAGTAGCGGTTCTTTTCATCCGGATAGATATCGAAGATGCCCAGCTCCTTCAGAGTCTTGCCGAGAATGACTTCGGTGGCAATGTCAGCCAGTGAATATCCGGTTGCCTTGGACAGGAAAGGCACGGTGCGGGAAGAGCGCGGGTTGACTTCGATGACATAGACATTCTCGTCGGCGTCAACGATGAACTGAATGTTGTAGATGCCGATAATGCCGATGCCGAGTCCCAGCTTCTTTGTATACTGCAGGATCGTTCCCTTGACCCTATCGGAAATGCTGAAGGCAGGATAGACGGAAATCGAGTCACCGGAATGGATGCCGGTTCTTTCGACCAGTTCCATGATGCCCGGGACAAATACATTGCGGCCGTCGCATACGGCGTCAACTTCGACTTCCTTGCCGGAGATGTACTTGTCGACCAGAACCGGTTTTTCTTCATCGATTTCTACGGCTGTCTTCAGATAATGCTTCAGCTGTTCCTCGTTGCCGACGATCTGCATGGCACGTCCGCCCAGGACAAAGCTCGGTCTGACCAGAACCGGGTAGCCGATCTCGGCTGCGGCAGCGATGCCGTCCTCGATCTTTGTGACTGCCCTTCCGGCCGGCTGCGGGATCTGCAGATCCTGCAGGACCTTTTCAAAGCTGTCCCTGTTTTCGGCTCTCTCGATGGCTTCGACATCGGTGCCGATGATTCTGACACCGCGCTTCGTGATCGGTTCAGCCAGGTTGATGGCTGTCTGTCCGCCGAGTGAGGCAATGACTCCCTCCGGTTTTTCGAAGAGAACAATATTCATGACATCTTCCGGTGTCAGCGGCTCAAAGTAGAGCTTGTCGGAAGTGGTATAGTCTGTGGATACGGTTTCCGGGTTGCTGTTGATGATGATGGCTTCATAGCCGGCCTTGCGGATGGTCTGCACGGCATGGACGGTGGAATAGTCGAATTCAACACCCTGGCCGATGCGGATCGGTCCGGCACCGAGAACGATGATCTTTTTGCGGTCAGAGAGCACCGATTCGTTTTCGCCGGTATAGCTGGAATAGTGATAGGCAATGTATTTGCCGGAATGCAGGGTATCGACCATCTTGAAGATCGGGAAGATATTGTTGTCCTTTCTCAGATTGAAGACATCCAGTTCATCACAGTTCCACATCTTTGCGATATAGCGGTCACCGAAGCCCATCTTCTTGGCTTCCTTCAGGATTTCCAGATCCTGAGGATGTTCCTGCAGGGTCTTTTCCATATCGGTGATCTTCTTCATTGACTTCAGGAAGTACTCGGTGATCTCGGTGATTTCATGCAGCTTTGCAGTCGTTACACCGCGGCGCAGCAGTTCGGCTACGGCAAAGATATTGTCATAGCGGAATTCCTTCACATAGCTGAGCAGATCCTCGGTGCTGAAGGAATCGAACTTGGTGTCATAGAGATGATATACACCGGTTTCCAGGGAACGGACGGATTTCAGGAAACATTCTTCCAGGTTGGCGCCGATGCCCATGACTTCGCCGGTTGCCTTCATCTGGGTGCCGAGCTGGTTCGGCGTATTCGGGAACTTGTCGAACGGGAAGCGCGGGAACTTGGCAACGATGTAGTCAAGGCTCGGTTCCTTGTCGGCAGTCGTGCCGGCAACTTCGATATCTTCCAGTGCCATGCCCAGGGCGATCTTGGCACTGACTCTTGCAATCGGATAGCCGCTGGCCTTGGATGCCAGGGCCGAGGAACGGGAGACACGCGGATTGACTTCGATCAGGAAGTATTCGCTGGTTTCCGGATTGAGGGCAAACTGAACGTTGCAGCCGCCTTCGATCTTCAGCTCACGGATGATCTTGATGGCACTGT
This sequence comes from uncultured Erysipelotrichaceae bacterium, assembly GCA_946537835.1. GTDB lineage: Bacteria > Bacillota_I > Bacilli_A > Erysipelotrichales > Erysipelotrichaceae > Bulleidia. The sequence continues at coordinate 4,487 of CAMNGB010000040.1, read as the reverse complement.
CATTGAGCATCTTCAGATCATGGTCATTCAGCGAGAGAATCGGGGCAACGACAATGGAGTCACCGGTATGAACACCGACCGGGTCAACATTTTCCATGCCGCAGATCGTGATTGCCTTGTCATAGGAGTCACGCATGACCTCGAATTCGATTTCCTTGTAGCCCTTGACGCTCTTTTCAATCAGAACCTGATGAACCGGTGAAAGCAGGAAGGCATTGGTGCCGATTTCAACCAGTTCTTCTTCATTGTGGGCAAAACCGCCGCCGGTGCCGCCGAGGGTAAATGCCGGACGGAGAACGACCGGATAGCCGATATGTTTGGCAGCTTCCTTTGCCTCATCCAGGCTGTATGTGATTTCGGAAGGAATGACAGGTTCGCCGATCTTCTGGCACATTTCCTTGAACATCTGACGGTCTTCCGCCCGCTCGATGCTTTCGCGCGGGGTGCCGAGCAGCTCAACGCCGCATTCTTTCAGAACGCCCTTCTTGTCCAGCTGTACGGCAAGATTCAGACCGGTCTGTCCGCCGATGCCGGGGACAATCGCATCCGGTCTTTCATAACGCAGGATCTTGGCGATATATTCCAGTGTCAGCGGTTCCATATAGACCTTGTCTGCCATCTGGGTATCGGTCATGATCGTGGCCGGATTGGAATTGCACAGAACTACTTCGTAGCCTTCTTCCTTCAGGGCAATGCATGCCTGGGTGCCGGCATAGTCGAATTCCGCTGCCTGGCCGATGACGATCGGACCGGAACCGATGATGAGTACTTTCTTGATGTCTGTTCTCTTTGCCATACTTTCCTCCTCATTTTCAACAAAAGAAAAACCGGCTCTTAACAATGTTGAAATACATTGCAGAACCGGTTATAAAAGCTCTGGTTTGGTGGGATAACATTCGAATGTCTTTTCATAACGTTCATCGTGTGCTCCTGTTAACCAATTCAATACTGCCGCCGGAACTTTCCAGCTAGACGGTAGGTTATCATTTTCTCAGGATGATGTCAATGCATTCGCATGAAAAAGACAGCGGTTCTCAGCGTGCCTGCCAGCGTTTTTTCAGCAGATACGCCGCATCCTTGGGCTGGCGGTTTCTGGTAATGATTCCTTTTTTATTGCCGTTGACGCGCATGGTGCCTTCGGTTGTCTGGAAATCGGCGAAATTCCATACCAGTTCGCCGCTGACAAAGTCATAGTCATCCATGACCCGGAAGTTCATTTCATAGTATTCATTCTGATATTCCTGGCTCCACATGACATCGGGAAGCTTATGTTCCGCCGCATAGGTATCGGCACCGAATTCGGTAAACACAAGCGGCTTGTCTGTGCAGATCTCTGCCCACTGATCCATTTCCATGCGGAAGATCATCTCCGCTTCCTCAATTTCACTGCCGCCTGCCACATACCAGCCGTAATAGCGGTTCAGGGAAATAAAGTCGCAGAGACTGCCGCAGGTATCGCTGCCGGGCCGGCTGCTGAACAGCATTGCCCCGGTCAATGGCCGCTTCTGCACATCCAGGGTGCGGGCAAAGGCAAACAGCGGTTCAAAATAATCATGGGCTTCCTGATAATTTGTCTCCGGTTCATTGAACAGCGAGAAGGCAATGACGCTCGGGTGATTCTTGTCCCTCTGTATCATTTCTTCAATGGCAAGACGGTGATTTTCCTGCAGCTGCTGCACATGCCCGCCGGTGAAGAATCTGGTATCGGCTCCATCGCCGGCAGCCGCCGCAAAATTGACCAGCGAGCGCATCATGCCGACAGCCGGCACTTCATCAATGATCAGGAATCCCCTCTCATCAGCCATCTGATACCATTCTTCGGCATACGGATAATGACTGGTGCGGAAACAGTCGGCACCGGTCCATTCCATCAGTTCAAAGTCGCGCTGGGCAACGGCATAGCTGAACTGGCGGCCGATCACTTCGAAGTCTTCATGTTTGCCGTATCCCTTCAGATAGATTTCCTGTCCGTTCAGCAGGATTCTGTTTCCTTTTGTTTCGACTGTACGGATGCCGAGCCTGGCAGGATATTTGTCGATTTCCTTTTCCCCGTCCAGGATGCGGAAAACAAGTGTATAGAGATATCCGTCACCGATCTGCCAGAGATGTGCATCTCTGACTGTCAGGATGCCGTCCTTGCCTTCTGCTTCACTGACTTTCTGTCCGTCTCTGTCAAACAGTTCGGCGCATACTTCATGGTTTCCGTCTGTTGCGGCATGGTAGCGGATCTCGGCATCGCTTCCGTTCAGCCTGATCTCGGTATCGTAATCAAGCAGTGATTCCGCAGGTATCCTGAGCAGATGGACACTGCGCTGGATGCCGGAATAATTGAAGAAGTCAAAGTACGGCTGGGCCAGCCTGCGTCCTGAAGGCAGTGTCCTGACAGTGCCGCAGGGAATGGAAGTTTCATTCAGTTCATTATTGGCACAGACAACAATGCGGTTTCTTGCGCCAAAAGTGACATATTCGCTGATGTCGATGACAACCGGTGTAAAGCCGCCTTCATGATATGCGGCATGGATGCCGTTGATCCAGATATCGGCACGGTGGGTGATGCTGCCAAAGCGGAGAATTACCCTTCTGCCGTCATCTGCTTCCAGATAAAACTTTGTTTCATACCAGAAGTCACCGCAGTAGTCGCGTTTTTCCTTCTCGGTAAACAGATCGGAAAAACTGGAAGGAACAGGCATGGAAAAAGGCTCGGGCAGTCCGTTCTGCCAGCCTTCTGCACGTCCTTTCCCTTCCGGATCAAACTGCATCTTCCACATGCCGTCAAGTGTACGGTAAGTACGGCAGGCATTGATGCACGGATAAAGCATGGACTGATACATAATAGTTTCCTTTCGAATGATTATCTGTCGTTATTTTCACTTTCCGTATGGGCACGGTAAGCTTCCTGGGTCCGGCTGAGGCGGGCATGGGACAGATGATTGATGCACATCATCATGCCGCCGACAAACATATATTCAAGTACATCGTCGACCTTGATCAGTTCGGGGATGAATTCCCTCTGCATATACTGCGCCAGGTATTCCTTCAGCTGATCGATGTCATACAGCATGCTGCAGAAGATGACGATCTGTTCAGGGTCAAAATTGGCAATGATGGTCAGAAGATATTTGGCAACAACTTCCAGAGTCCCTTCAGGGGTCCTCAGCAGCTCGGTCGGATCCTTGCTGTAGGAGATGATCTTGTGGACATACTGCATCTCCCCGGCCAGGTTATTGCGTCCGGTATACAGGGCGCCGTTGACGACATTGCCGACTCCGGCCGTACGGGCAGCACGGGGATGGAAATAGAAGCTCAGATTACGGATCTGTTTCTGCAGGCCGTAATAGCCGAGTGCCATGGCATTGGCATCATTGACAAAGATGAACGGAATACCGTATTTTTCCGTAAATCTGGATTCGACATCGACATCATAGATGCCGGCCGAACGGAATGTCATATGACCCTTGTAGAAAACACCCGGAGAGTTGATGCATATAATCTGGATGCCCGGGAATCTTGCCATTTCAAAGTCAATCATGTCTTCCAGGTCACGGATCTCCATGCGCTGCTTGATGACTTCATCTTCATGGGTGACAAGGCCGGTATCATAGATACGGTAGACAAACCGGACCGACTGGTACTGGACGATGACCGATATGATCAGCATCCGCGGCGTATTGCGGAATTCAAGCCGCTCGGCCGGTGCCAGGCGTTCCTTTTTCATCTGGTCGTTTTCCAGGATGCTGCGGTTGACGAAGTCGAGCAGTTCGCTGACATTGTAGGAGGCAAAGATCGAAGCCGGAATCTTCAGAACCAGCTTGTCCTTCAGGATCTCCTTTACCTTGTTGTAGTCATAGGCAATCTGCGGCGCCAGCAGAATCACATCGCAGTCTTCCCCTTCCACAAACAGATTGTTGTAGGAAACCGCATCAAAGGTCACGTTCAGTTTCAGAAGCTTGGCGGCATTGTTCAGCTTTTCCTTGAAAAACGAAGTCGTAATGGCACTGGAGCAGCACATCAGGATCCTGCGCGAAGAGGTTTCCTTCTGTTTCAGAACAGCAGTGATCATTTCCGTGAACAGTTCCTGGGCATGTTCCAGATCCTTCAGTTCGAAATGAAGGTAAAAAACAATCTCGCTGGTATTCTTGTTTACGACATTCATTTCCACAACGACAAACTTTTCAAGCAGATAAAATGATGCCGTGCCGCGGGCGAATTCGGTATCGATAATGATATGATCACCCTTCTCGTGCGAAAAGGAGATGATATAGTCCGGGCTTTCCTGCTTACCGGCCCAGTCCTTGAATTCCCTCAGCAGCTGTTCGGTTCTCTCATCGTACATATCCCGTACCTCTGTGATTTCATTTTACTACAGGTCAAAGAAAAGATAAGAAAAAAGACACATCGCTGTGTCTTACTGCATTCTCTGAACGATCATGACGATCTGGACAACAAGCCAGACGGCGCCGATGATGATGCCGGCCCAGGCGGCCCAG